>JAYTOR010000162.1:0-8259 GCA_043747685.1 Actinomycetota bacterium | reverse complement strand
CAACCGGAGTTGGAAAAACTCGCTACACGCCACGAAAAACTTCGACTGCTGCTGTTCCTCGGCCCGCGGTTCACCGGGTTCGGTGACGGGGCATGGGGCGACCTCACCGATGACATCTGCCACACTCATTTTCACAAGGGTGCAGTCGTCACCGATGACGGCCACATACGCAACGGTCTCAACGTGCTGAAGTGGGTGCTCCACGGCGACGTTCGCACCTTCCGGAACGACGAATACGACGAGGCGACGTGCTGGGTCGCCAGCTGATCGGCAGTGCGCATGCGATCAGCAGACGTGGACACAACCCGGGTTCGATCGTGCCGACGGGAGTTGGTCGGCTACTTCGGCGACCTGGATGAGCGTCGCGCCGGCGTCGGTGACGAGAAATCCTCTGCCAGCTATCGGCGCAACGTAGGCGCCGGTGGCGCGACGCGGCAGGAAGACGCCGAGCGTGTCGCCGTCGACATCGTTCAACGGGCCGAGCAGCACGCCCTTGCGCGATCGTTTCACGGCCGACGACCAATGACTGTAGGCACGCAACGTCTCGAGTCTGGCGGCGACGATCAGGTGGAACCCGGACTGCAGCGAGGCAATCGACTCCTGCAACAGACCGCCGACATCATCGACGAGATCAGCATCGTCGACGATCAGCAATGTCGGAACATCGGACGACGCAGAAACCGCTTGGCGGATGATACCAAGCGGCGAATCAGTCGCTTGGTGATCGAGGAGCAGGCCTGCCGACGTGAAACGCCCGATCGACCGTGGTGCCACGACACTTAGCAGTCCGTGCCGGTGCTGACCCTGCCAGGATGCGGCGAATGTCACCAGTGCCGTAGTTCTGCCAGCGCGCGGTGCCCCGCCGACGACCGCGTGCTCGCCGTCGAACAGACGGAGTCCAGCGACGGTGAGATCGTCAGAACGCAGGCCGAAATCCAGTTGCACCCCGGCTCCGAAGTGAGATGTCGGAGGCAGCCTGGCAAATGAAAGTGTCGTCGGCAGCACATCGATCGGCAGCGGACCCTTGTTGGTCGCCGGATTGTTGGTCGCCGGATTGTTGGTCGCGGGATTGCTGCTCGCAGGATTGTTGGTCGATGGACCACCGACTTCAACGGTCAATCTTTCGGTGGATCTTTCGGTGAATCCGTTGTCGGATCGACGGTTGATTTCGTCGACGAGTTCGTCGATCGGTTCTGTGTCGATCCCGATCTGGAACTCCAACCCGCTCCCAGCGAGAACCCCTCGCCCAGGTACCATGCGTGCTGGCGACGAATCCCGGGGGGCGCCGAGTGCTGCTGCTTCGGCCGGATCAGCCATCCGGAGGATCCATCGAGATGCTGATCGTGCAGCCAGGCTCGGAGGGACGGCGGCGGCATTCTCGACAGCGACGGCGAGGGCGATGCCGGCAGTCGGCCCGTCGGAGATGATGCGTTCGAGGTCGACGAGTTCGTCAGGTCGTGCAGACTCGAGCAATTGCGATCGGAGTGCGCCGAGACCGTCGATCAGCAACAGAATCCTCGGCGCCTTTGTCGACCTGTCCGCCGCCGTGCGGATCACTGTCAGTTGCCGGAGACGATTCAGCAGCCGGGCGCGACGTTCCGCTTCGGAGACGCGAACGACGCCGGCGCAGTGTCGAAGTCGAGCGAGTGGGTCGAGTGCCGTCGAGCCGGACGCATCGATGATGTATATGTGGAGCGCATCGGGGCCTGCCCGTTCGCAGGCGTGCATGGCGACGGCGACCAGCGCCGTCGTTGCGCCGCTGCCCAGTGCACCGGCGATCACGAGATGTCCGTCGTCGTGAGACCACGTGAGTTCGTCGCGACGCTGGTCGTCCGGTAGGTCGACGACACCGACCGCCTCGCCCGCCAACCGCCGGCGCGGAAGCAGTTCCGGCAGCGGGTCGAGCCACGGGCGATGCGGTGCTTCGACGCCCCGATCTACATCTGCCGACCGGATCCTTTGTACCAGGACATCGAGACTCCGCAGATCGCCATGGTGGTGGTGACAGTTGTCGTTTCCGCACAGTTCGCTGTCGCTGTCGCCGTCGCGGTCTCCGTCTCGGTCGGCATCTGGTTCGGCGTGCAAGCCGGATGCGATGATCCGCAGACCGGACTGCTGCGACATCGGGGCCTGGCCGGTGCACCGTGCTGCCTGAAACGTCTCCAACTCATCGACCCCGAGGCGGATGACGGCGCGCCCAGGACTCCGCCGGGGCAGCGTCGAAGCGAGCGGGTCGCCGATCACGTCGGTCGAGTCGGAGCTGTCGTGCACCCGCAGAGCGATGCGCATATTCGTGTTCGCCCGAATGTCGTCGTTGACGACGCCGGCCGGTCGCTGCGTGGCAAGCAGCAGGTGCATCCCGAGGCTGCGGCCGCGTTGGGCGACGCTCACCAGCGATGTCAGGAATCCTGGCAGTTCGCTCGCCATCGCCGCGAATTCGTCGACCACGATCACGAGGCGACTGACACGAGGGTTTCGCTTAACGGCTTCGACCGAGACGCGACTTAGCCGGCTCCGCGCCGATCGGTAGGTTCCGAGGTCGGCAGCGCCCAGATCGCGAAGCACGTGTTCACGCCGGCGGATCTCGGCGTCGAGGCTGCGAAGCACCCTGGCCGCAAGATGTTCGTCGAGGTCGGTGACCATCCCGACGACGTGCGGCAGTGCACCGCATCCATCGAAGGCGGCCCCGCCCTTGTAGTCGATCAGAACGAACGACAGCTGCTCTGGCGGTGAACTGACGCACAGCGCGAGGATGATCGTTCGCAGCAGTTCGCTCTTGCCGGCTCCCGTCGTCCCGGCGATCAGACCGTGCGGTCCGTCTCGTTCGAGATCGATCTCGATGGCCCCGCTCGACGACTGGCCGATGACCGCCAGCGGAGAGATGTCGTTGCTGCGCGACCAGTTCTCGGCGATCGCCGCAGCCGATGCCGCCCTCGTTCCGAGCAGCTCGAGCAGATCGATAGTGCCGAGACGGCCACCGTTGACATCGTGAAGTTCGGGATCGGTGAACCGTCCGAGCCCGGCGGCACACGTACCGGCCGACGCCGCCGACATCCCGATCAGACGGAATCGTTGCAGCACAGCGTGCGCCGCACCGAGCGGCTGCCACGTCCCCGAGCCGTCGATGTTCGCATGGACGACACCGCTACACAGTGAGGACAGACCAGAGGCGTCTTCGGCGAGGGTGATCACGCTGAGGTCCGCCGTTGCTGCATTCATCGCCCGCCGCAGCGACGTCGTCCGCGTCGACAGATGTGCGGATCGATCGGTGATGACGACGACCCGCCTGCCGGCAGCGGCTGCGGTTTCACAGATGCCGGGGAGGTCGTCTTCGTGATGCAGCTCGTGGCAGAAGTGAGGCAGCCACTTGGTCCACTCCCAGGACGCGTCCCGAGTGGGAAGGGCGACGAGCAGCCAGTCGGCAGGGCCGGAGCTGACGGCCAACTGGCAGATCAACGAGCGGACGATCGACACGGCAGCATGCCGATCACCGCATACGCCGACCACCGACCCGGCGGACAGCGTCATACGGATCGGCACCGATCGCAATGTCGAATCGGCGGCGATGAGGTCCGCGACCTGCTGCGGTGATGTGTCGCCTTCGCCGAAACGCGGGTGATAGCGGCGGTCGCCGATGCCGAGTTCGACGGTGAAGGCGTCGTGGTCACCCCGACGAACTTCCCAGAGGTGGGTGTCGCCGCACAACCGTCCGGCGACCCGTAGTACATCGATGCCGGTTGCCCGTTCCGCCGCCTCTGTCAGCTCGCGGTGCCTGCCGAGTGACGTTGCGAAACGGTCCAATTCCACGGCGGTTCGTCGGCGGCTGCGTCCCCGGCCCCGCCGTCGCCTCACGGCGCGCACGCACGCAGTGACGAGGGCAATGGTGGCACCGACACCCACCATCACCAGCAGCATCAACTGGTGCAGGACCAGGGCCATGACGATTCCCCCGCAGAGTGTCGTGATCGCCGAGGCGATGCCGACACCTGAGGCCAGGCTGCGATTCGACCCGTCGATGGCCGGCAGTTCGACGGGTTCGACGGGTTCGACGGTCGTGTCAGCCAGTTGTCGCGGTGGACGGTGCACGACGTTTAGCCACGGATGAGCGCCGAGCAACTGGCTCATCTGAGCACGTCCAGCATCCGGTGAGAACTCACTGCCGCTGGTCAGAGGCGAGATAATGCTCACCGGGCTGACGGTGAAGGCACTTGAGCCGACGGTCACCCAGTCGCCCGGAGCGACCACTACGACGTCGGTGAGGAGCTCGCCATTCATCATCGCCGGCCTGCCGACGCCGATATCGCAGTAGGTCACCCTGGCGTCGTAGTCCACCGTGAGGATGCCCTGATGGATCGCCAACTGAGTGTCGTCGGCCCGGATGTCGGCAGTCGCAGCTCGCCCGACGATCCAACGTCCGGCCTGCAAGCTCATCTTCTTGGCGGTATCCGGACCCGAAACCCAGGTCAGCAGCACTGGCTTCGAGACACGCTGGGGATGTTGCATGTGCGCCTCACGGGGAGAGGGTGTCGTCGTTCTCACCTCCACCAGTGAGCCGTGGCGTAGACCGCTGTGGATCAGCAGGGTGTCTGCTGGAGTGACCGTTCCGTCGACCAGCAACTCGCCGTCGGCCGACCCATTTCCAACCACCGACGTCACCATCTGGACCTGATCACGTGACGTTGCGCCGGCGAGGGTGACGATACGTTCCGCGCCGCTCGACTCCTGCAGACGAAAGCAGACCTGTGGCAACGGTTGGGCGGGTGGAGGTTGTTGATGCACGGAGGCGATGTGTGCACGATGACGGCCGAATCGGAAACCTCGAACTGACAAACAGCGCGCAGCACGCCGCTCACCGCTCACCGGAGTTCGCCGGGTCAGCGGTGAGTCGAGTTGCTTCGACCGGGTGAGTCGGTCGGTGAGCGGCGGAGTGAGGACGATGCGGACGATGATCGTCATGACATCGCCCAGCTTTCCCACCTGCTCGAACCTGATCCACCGCACGTCCGTGTGTGCTCACGGATGCAGCCACACCACAGCCTCGAGGTTGGCGAAGCCGTTGATGGAGGAGTGGGCTCGCATCGATGCCAGTGGCGTCGTTACGGCGGCACTGCCTCGCTGGCAACTGCCAGCCGTACCGCCGTATGCATCGGCGAGCGAGCTGCTCGGCTATCTCGGACGGGATCGTACGATCTCTCAGGACGTCGGCGACCTCTTGTTGGCGAGCCTCATCGCCTGTGCGCCGGGCGACGAACTCGCTGCCAGGGTGGTATTGCAGCGGGTACTTCCGGGACTCGTCAACGTCGCCAAGCGGCGCGGTGGCTCATGGGAACCGGATCGTCTGACGGCCTTCAACGAGTCGGTCGCCTGCGCCTGGATCGTGATCTGCGAGTACCCGATCGCCCGCCGTCCGAGGCGCATCGCCTCCAACGTCGTGCGTGATGCCGAGTACGCCGCCTTCGTTCGCGACCGCCGCCTGCGATCCTCGACGGAACAGGTATGCCACACCGATTCGATGGCGCTGCCATCGGCCGACTCGTCTGGCCGCTCGATGAACGAGCCAGTCTCTTCCTTCGAGATGGTCGTGGGCGTGCTCGCCGAGGCCAGACGCCGAGGTCTTGCCGAGGGCGATCTGCGCCTCGCCGCCGGTCTCGTCAGCGGCCACGCGATCAACCGCATCGCCGACGATCTGGGCGTCACCACCCGCACCGTCTTGAATCGCAGAGTCGGCATCGTCGCCCGTCTCCGCGAACTCGAACTGGAACTGGAATTGGAATTGGCCGCATGAAACAGCACGACACCGGCGCTCAACACCGCCGCACCGGCGCTCAACACCGCCGCACCGGCGCTCAAAACAGCCGCACGAGCCTCCGACGTCGCACCACAGCGCTACTCGTGATGACGATGGCGCTCGTTGGTTCGGCCTCGACATCGGCGACGGTCGCCGCACAGGATGCCAACGCCGAAGCGATCGTTCCCGGCCGCTTCAATCCGGGCGTCGACAATCCGGACTTCACCCTCGCCGCAGATGGTTCCCTCCTGGCAATGCATTGCGGCAGTGACGGCCTCCCGTCGTGCTCGTCCGGTCCCGGTTTCTATCCGAGTCTCAGCGAATACCCGATCATCTCACTGGAGGTTGCGTCAGACGTCGCTGATGTCGAGGGCCATCGGTATTGGGACGGCGGCGCGTACGACGACGTCGTGCACGGCCGCGAATGGAACTCGGGTCCCGGCGCCGCTGCCATGACGTTGCCGGCCGACCGTCTCGGCATTTCGACGACTGCCGCAGACGGGGTCTGTCCTGACTACGGCTATGTGCAGGTGCCGTATCCCTACCTCGGTAGCAACGCCGGTAGCCCGTGGGGACATGGCGGGAACAGCAATTGTCGTCCGGTCGCCGCCGCCCAGACCGATCTCGGACCGGAGTTCACCGGTCCGGCGATCAACTGGCTGCTGACCAACTACCTGGCAGGCGGAGTGCCGCCGGCAAGCGCACCGATCGCCGTCGATCAGGCGCTCGGTCTCGACCTCTTCGGAGCAGACGCCGACCTCCGCAACGCGGCGGTGGTCTACGCCTATCACCTTCTCAGCCCAGCGAGCGTAAGGACGGGTGCGACCGCTGTGCGGTCGACGCTGCCATTCGGGCTTCCCGTCGCCGACTTCGTTCCGGGGCCGAATTTCGGCAACGCCGTCGGAGCGACCGCCGAGCAGATCGCACGGATCCAGACCGTTGGCGAACTTCTTGCCCACCAGGCGATGCGGTCGGCGCGATGGGGTCCGTACCAGGCGACGTTGCAGTGGCAGGGCGACGTCGTTCCAACGACCGTCGGGGCGACGGCGACGATACGCGTCTACGTCGGTGGTTGTGGTCCGTCAGGCCTGCATGCCGTCACGGTGGAGTGTGCGCCGAAGAATGCCGGCAGCGTTCCGCGGCAACCGATCCCGGATGGCGGTGTCTACGGCGTTGCCAGACCAGGTGCGACGTGGAACACCGACAACGGCATCGGGCTCGTGCGGGCACCAGCGCCGACGTCGAGCAACGGAGCGTCGATCCTGGCGGTACGTGACTCGTCATGTCCCGACATCCCGGCCGGATGGACGTGTGACGACGGCTTCGCCTCATTCGCGGTGACGATCGAGCATCCAGGCCATGACACGTTCTCGTTCGCATCCGGTGCGATCGCCGACTGGGAGCCGGAGATGTGGGCGTCACCGATCGGCCAGGATGCCGGTTTCGCCAGTGGCACAGTGCGTTCGGTGTCGGCGACGCTCGACTTCGAGCTCGATCAGCCGGTGTTCGTCAATGTGCGCAAGCGGTCCTCCGATCCGACGATCGCGGTGACCGGAGCGACGTTCCAACTCGACGACGCGGCGGGAGCAGTGGTCGGTGAGGCAACGACGGATGCCGCTGGAACCTCCGTCTTCGGACCGATCGACACAGCTCTGCATCCCGTCCCGTACTCCGTGCGCGAAACGACAGCGCCAGTCGGCCTGCAGCGGATCGAAGGTGATCAGATCGTCGGTGAATCGCCGTATACCTACTCGACCGACGCCACCGATCCGACCACCTTCGTAGTGACCGACGCTCCAGTGACGGCTTCGTTACGAATCCACAAGGTGCTCTCCGACGCGACCGCGGAGCCGCAGGACATGAGTGGGTTCGCCTTCAGCGCCACCCGCGTCGCTGACCATCAGCATGCCGGTGTGTTGACGACGCAGGCGGACGGCACGACCGCATCGGTCGCGGTCGCCGCTGGAACGTACGACATCTGCGAGACAGCACTGCCGCCGTGGGCGACGGCGATCGTCGAGGCGGTCGGATGCCAGCAGCTCGTCGTCGACGGCAGCGGTGTCGATCTGCTCTTCGTCTTCACGAACCCGATCGTTCGCCCGGAAGCGGCGACGCAACTGTCGTCGCCGGCGGCGGGTGCCGGCGATACGGTCGTCGAGTCCGTCTGGACCAGACACTGGCAGACCGCCGGGCGAGTGGTCACGGTGTCGGCTGCACTGTACGGCCACACGCACGGAGAGCCGGCGAGCACTGCGGTGTGCGATGCCACGACGCAGGCGACGCCTCAGGTCGTTTTATCGTTCACGGCGGCTGCAGATGAACAGGTCACGTCACTCCCGCCGATGACGATCCCCGATCTGGTGGGTCTCGACTTCTACGCAGCGGGAACGATCGTCGACCAGCAGACCGGCGCACTCGTCGGCGTGTTGCCGTGTGGCGATGTCGGCGAGCGTGTCGTTGTTCCCCGCATG
>JAYTOR010000161.1:0-20088 GCA_043747685.1 Actinomycetota bacterium | reverse complement strand
CGCCGCAGACGCAGTCGTTGCCGACCTGCGCACGGACGCCGTCGGCAGGGCCATCTTCCTGCCGGCGACATATGGAACGACGCGGCCGGCATACCACGTCACTGCCTCCGAGGCCTCGGCCGATACCGCACCAGGAGCGGACGTGAATCTGCAGATCGCCGCCAACGGTGGCGTCGCTGCCGGCATGCCGGTGGACGTGCTGTTCCTGTTGGATGTGACCGGCTCGATGGGTGACGAGATCAACCAGTTGAAGACGACGATCGCCGATGTCTCCTCGCGATTGGAACAACTGCCGCAGCATCCCGACATCCGCTTCGGCATGACGCTCTTCCGCGATCAGGGCGACACCTTCGTGACGTCGACGTTCGATCTGACAGGCGATCTGGCGGCGTTCCAGGCAGCGTTGAACGATGTGGTTGCAGGCGGGGGCGGGCGACACGCCGGAGGCCGTCGATGAGGGTTTCGCTGCAGCACTCAAGGACCCGACGTGGCGCGATCCGGCGACGACCGTGCAGATGATGTTGCTCGTCGGCGACGCCGCACCGCACATCGAACGCCAACTCCCGCAAGCATATCCGCAGTCGATCCACGTGGCAGCCGAGCGTGGCATCACCGTCAATATTGTCGCCGCTTCGGCAACCGACGATCCCGCCGAGCACGCCTTCCGGGCGATCGCCGAAGGCACCGGCGGCCGCTTCGTCTTCCTCGCCTTCGGAGCGGGCGGCGCGGCGCTCGGCGAACACACCGACATCAACACGACTGACTACGAGGAGTTGGGCCTCGACGATCTCGTGGTGCTCCTCGTCAGCGAACAACTCGCCGCACTGTCCGGCGCCCCCTCGAGTCCGCCGACAACGACACCGGTCTTCGACACCACGCCCACCGTTGCGCCGACGAGCCCGCCATGGCAGTAACTCCGGTCGAGCCACGTGGACGGTCGTCAGCCGCCGTCGGCATCGAGGCTTTCGGCGGTGTCACCTGCTTCGTCTTTCGCCGAGACCGAGGTGTCCGGCGCATCTTCGCTGAAGGCGTCGATCATCGCGTGGACATCGCCGAGCGGATAGAGGATCGGGCAGGTGCAGCCGTCGCGCATGTAGTCGGCAACCTTCGCACGGGCCTCGGCGACGGTGCCGGAGGCGGTCAGCATCTGCACGATTTCGTCAGGCACGAGCTTGCTCGCAGCCTCGACCTGCTCGTGCGTCGCCGGCCATGTCAGCACCTCGCCGACCTTGTCGAGCAGGGATTGCGGCACACCGGAGGCCTTCATGATGTGCGGCTGCTGACCGAGGTACTGGGTGACCATCATCCGTGCCATGTCGAGCGCCGTCTGACGGTCCTCGTGCACGGAGCAGACGACGAGTTGCGGACGGTCGATGTCGTCGAGCGTGCGGCCGCTCTTGTCGAGGCCACGTTGTAGCGCTTCGATCGCCGTTCGGTTGTACTCGGGTGCGACGAGATAGTTGAGCACGACTCCGTCGGCGATCTCGCCGCACAGCTCCATCATCTGCAGGCCGGTGGCGCCGATGTAGATCGGCACATCCTTCGGCCGGCGTTGCTGGTAGACGTAGTCGAGTTCGACGCCGTCGAAGTGCACGAACTCGCCGTCGAAGGTCACCGTCTCGTTGTGCAGCAGGGCGCGGACGTTGGTGACGATCTCGCGCATCGCCCGCAGCGGCTTGGCACGGGAGATGCCGACCTTCGACGCCAACGGATCCCACCATGCACCGATGCCGAGGATCACGCGGCCAGGTGCGAGGTCGTCGAGTGTCGAGAACGACGATGCCAGGCGTGCGGGGTTACGCGTCCAGCAATCGACCACTCCCGAGCCGATCTTGATCGTGTCGGTCACCGCAGCGAACGCCGACATCGGGATCATCGCATCCCTGACAAGACGGCTGTCCGCCTGCCATACGGCCTGGAAACCCTTCATTTCCGCATACTTGGCGATCTCCATGCCGTCGCGAATCGTGTGCGCGTCTTGCAGATACAGAGCTGCCGGGATTGCCATGCGGCGACTCTAGCGAGATCGACGCAGCTCCTTTGCCGGCCGCCCGTTCCACGTCACAGTCGATGGTCGCACCACCACCGTCTGAAGCATCCGAGTAGCAAACGAGGGGTAGCGGCTCGACGCAGGAGCCTGGCCTCGGTTTCGGTGCCTCAACGCCGTAGACACGTTACCAAGGTCGCGGACGCTAGTTCTCTCCTGAGCGGAGGTCTCCCCACGGCGGGGCGCAGCTGTACGGCTTCGTCCACGGGCCCTGGCCGCAGAAGACCCACAGGTCGCTGGCAGCGTCGGCGCAGGCCTGCATCGAGACCTCGATGTTGTCTGCCGTCCACCCTCGCCGGCCGAGTTCACCGTTCGGGTCGAAGAATCCGGCGAGAGCGTTGATCTGGAAGGCGCAGTGCGAATCGTCCTGCGTCTGGGCGTTCTGGTTGACGGCGTTGTAGCGACAGCTCGTCTCCCGGCTGGCGATGTACACGGCCCACTGCTGCGTCGCCGCCAGCGCTCCGTCCTTGGCGAACTCCGTGGCGATCGTGTTGGCGTCGGCGCGGCTGCACACCGTCCGCCCGCTGTAGTACGGAAAGCCATCCGGAGAGACCGCCCAATTCGGATACGGAGCTATAGCCGGCGCAGGCCACGGTCCGGAGAGAATCGCCGTCGAGGCCTGCGGCGCTCCGACCTCGTTCCCGCTCCAGATCAGCAGGGCTGCCAACGTCAACGGGCCCGGCAGTCCGTCGGCAATCAGCGGAGGATGGTCTTTCTGGAACGACTTGAGGGCGTTGAACGTCGTGGTGTCGTACGTGCCGCTGAGGTTCGTGCCCGGCATCTTGTGGAATTTCGACAGCGCGATCTGAATGCACTGCACCGATGGAGAGTTGTCGCCGATCTTGGCGTTGGCGTCGGCGAGACACAGTGGAGCCGGTCTCGGTGCGGCTGTCCCGGTCAACACGAGCGTGTTCACCGGAGCCCCGAACGGCGGCGCAGTGACGACGGCACGTGCACCCGCCTGGGTCGGCGCGTCGGCGAGGGCGATCGTCTGTGGCGGAGGCGACGCAGCGGTCTGTCTCGTTGTTGCCTCGCTCGTGCCGCACGACGCAGCCGGGATGACGAGCAGCGCAGCGACGAAGATCCCGGCGGCCCGGGCCTGAGAACGGCGCACGCTCCAACGTTATGCCGTCTGCCCATCCATCGGTACCGCAGCCCCTCGGGCGCTACAGCGGTGAGTGCCCAGCGGCGCCGATCCCGCCAGGGGGATCCGAACGAGTATTTCCGTCGCACCGTGGGGCGGGTTCCTACTCGATTGCACGGAAATACTC
Organism: Actinomycetota bacterium; assembly: GCA_043747685.1. Taxonomy (GTDB): domain Bacteria; phylum Actinomycetota; class Acidimicrobiia; order Acidimicrobiales; family Ilumatobacteraceae; genus JANXUF01. The sequence continues at coordinate 16,770 of JAYTOR010000161.1, read as the reverse complement.
GATTGGACCGTGCGTCGGAGGCTTCAGCTCTCGGAATCGTCGGCGCTGGTGCGCTTCATCGGCAGCGTGTTGCGCCAGATGCCGTCCACCTGGTGCAGTGCTGCGGCGACGGCGGGCGCTGTCGGCACGAGGCCGATCTCACCGACGCCTTTGACCCCGTACGGCGAGTTCGGTTGTGGGCACTCGACAAGGTGCACTTCGATCTCCGGAATGTCCTTCGGGCGCAGGATGCCGAGATGGCGCAGCGTCGTCGCCGTCGGAAAACCCGTGGCGGGATCGTGCGGGAACTCCTCGCTCAGCGCGTATCCGAGGCCCATGTGCACAGAACCTTCGACCTGGCCACTGCACAACTGTGGGTTGACGGCACGGCCGACGTCGTGGATGGCGACGACCTTCTCGATCGCCCCCGTCGCCTTGTCGGCGATCACGATCTGCGCAGCGTAGGAGAACGTCGAATGGATGATCGGGTGCTCGACCGTCGGGTCGCCCAGCTTGGTGGTCCAGTCGATCCGGTACTCACCCTCGTGATCGACATCCGGTGCGCAGTTCGCCGCACGTGCGGCCTCGCACGCCGCTTTCACCGAGCCGGCACCCATCAACGTGCCGCGGCTGCCGGTCGTCTGGCCCTGGCCGAGTTCACGCGTCGTATCGACGATCACCTTGATGCGCGCCGGGTCGATACCGAGTTCCTCGACCGCGACCTGCAACGCAACGGTGTGCACCCCCTGACCCATTTCGGTCCAGCCGTGGCGCACCTCGACCGAATCGTCGTGGGAGTTGAACCGCACGACGGCCTTGGCGATCTCCTTGAAACCGTTGCCGAGTCCGGAGTTCTTCAACCCGAGCCCGAGCCCGACCGCCTTGCCGTCGGCGAGCGCAGCTTCGACGATCGGACCGGCTTTGTCGAGGCACACCTCTGCACCCTTGCAGCCGTCGTCCATGATCTGTCCGGGCCCCCACACGTCGCCGGAGTGGATGACGTTCTTCTTGCGGATCGACCACGAACTGATGCCGGCCTTCTCGGCGAGGCGGTCGATCGAACCCTCCATGGCGAACTGCGCCTGGTTCGCGCCGAAGCCGCGAAATGCGCCGCACACCGGGTTGTTCGTCCGAACGGCAACGGCGCGCACATCGATCGCGCCGACCCGGTACGGACCGCTGGCGTGACCGGCAGCCCGTTCCAGCACCTTCATCCCGACACTCGCATAGGCACCGGAATCACCGACCGCCCGCATCTTCAGCGCCGTGAAGGTGCCGTCGGCGTCGCAACCGAGCGTGTATTCCATCGTGATCGGGTGGCGCTTGGCGTGGATGCGGAAGCTTTCCTCGCGACTCAGCGTGCATTTGACCGGGCGCTGCAGCAGCCAGGCGGCGAGCGCCGTCTGACCCTGGTTGCTCATGTCCTCCTTACCACCGAAGGCCCCACCGTTCGACACCAACTCGACCGTCACCTGTTCGTTGGTGATGGCGAGGATGCGGGCGATGTCGTTGCGGTCGTCCCACACACCCTGGCCACCCGAGTAGACGTGGAGGTGGCCTTCGCCATCGGGCACGGCGAGTGTCGATTCCGGTTCGAGGAAGGCGTGTTCGACCCGCTGCGTGACGAACGTCTCGGATACCACGAACGCGCTGTCCGCAAGCGCCTGATCGACATCGCCGCGGGCGTATTCGCTGACGCTCAACTCGTTCGACTTCGTGTTCCACACGGCCAACGGGGAACCTGGTTCGAGAGCGGCGACTGGGTCGGTGACCGGTTGCATCACGACGTACTCGACGCTCACCAGTTCGGCGGCGGCACGCGCCAACTGGCGGGATTCGGCCACGACGATCGCCAGCACATCACCGGCATACGACGTGCGGCCGCCCTCCGGGATGAACACAGGCCAGTCCTTGTAGATGATGCCGTTGTACAACTCGCCCGGCACGTCGGCGCCGGTGAAGGCGGCGACGACTCCGGGTGCTGCGAGCGCTCTGCTGAGATCGATGCGGACGATGTCGGCACGGGTGTGGGCGGTGAGGTGCAACGCCGCGTGCAGCATGCCGGGAACACTGATGTCGTCGACGTAGCCACGGTCGCCGAGGCACAGATCTGCAGCCTCGTACTTCGGACCGCTGCTCCCGAGGCCACCCTGCTGGCGGACGACGACGGGCGTGCCGGACTGGCGCGTCTCGGCAACCATCTCGATGGCGTCGTAAATCTTGACATACCCGGTACAACGGCAGAGGTGGGCGCCGAGGTGGCGCTTCATGTCATCACGAGTGAGGTCAGTGCCCTTCTTGTCGATGAGCGCTTCGGCGCGCATCACGATGCCCGGCGTGCAAAAGCCGCACTGCAATCCTCCGCACGCAGCGAAGGCGTCTGCGAAGTCCTGGCGGTGGGACTCCGGAAGTCCCTCGAGCGTGGTGATCGCCTTGCCGGAGACCTTGGCGACAGACAGGGTGCAGGAGACGATCGGTTTGCCGTCGACGTGTACGGTGCAACAGCCGCACTGTCCGGATGGGGAGCATCCGTCCTTCGGCGAGGTGACTCCGAGTTCGTCACGCAGGGCAGCCAACAGATGCGGATGACCACCGCTGACCTCCACGGATTCCCCGTTGACGGAGAACGTGATGGTGTTGGTTTCCACAGCAGTCATCTGTCCATCCTCGCGCAGCATCTTTTCCGCTCTGTTAAAGACTGGTCAATTACTTGACAAATTGTCAACCCGCGTGGGCTCGCATCGTAGGATCTGCGGCCATGACCGTGGTCACTGCAACCTCACTCGACGAGGCGCTCGATGCGTTGGCGGACGATCCTTCAGCGCACCTACTCGCCGGGGGTACCGACTTCATGGTCGAGGTCAGTTTTGCCCATCGCCGCCCGGTGTCGATCGTCACGTTGCGGCGCGTTGACGAGCTGAAGGGGTGGTGGCGTGACGGCGACACCCTCGTCCTCGGAGCGGGGATGACGTATACCGAGTTGCAGGCCGAGCCGTTCCTCGACCTCGTCCCCGGTCTCGCCCAGGCCGCCAGGACCGTTGGTTCACCGCAGATCCGCAACGCCGGCACGATCGGCGGCAACATCGCAACCGGTTCCCCGGCCGGCGACACGCTTCCCGTACTGGTCGCCCTCGATGCCGTCATCGTGCTGCAGTCGGTGGCAGACGGCGAACGACGCGTGCCGTGGCACGAGTTCTTCCTCGGCCCGAAGCGCACCGCCCGCCGCGACGACGAACTCGTCACTGCCGTCAGGGTTCCCGTGGTCCATGGCCGCCAGGAATACCTGAAGGTCGGCACCCGCAACGCAATGGTGATCTCCGTCGCCGGCGTTGCGCTGGTGATGGACGCCGACGCCCACACCGTCAGGGTCGGCCTCGGTTCGGTCGGGCCCGTTCCGCTGCGCGCTCCTGCCGCCGAAGCGTTTGCCGACTCGACGATCGACTGGGTGACGATGACGATCCCCGACGGCGGCGCAGCACAGTTCGGCGCTCTGGTCTCCGCTGCCGCCAGCCCGATCGACGACCAACGTTCGACCGCCGCCTACCGTCGCCATGCCGTCGAGGTCTGCGCCAGGCGCGCACTCCAACGGTGCCTGTCGTGACCGCGCCGCAGGCACACTCGAACGAACCGACGAACGATCACGACGTCACTGTCGGGTATTCGCTGTCGATCAACGGCGGTACCTATCCGGTGCGGGACGCGTGGATCGGCGAGAGCCTGCTCTACGTGCTGCGCGAACGCCTCGGACTTCCCGGTGCGAAGAACGCTTGTGAGCAGGGCGAGTGCGGATCGTGCTCGGTCGTGCTCGACGGAACGCTCGTCTGCTCGTGCCTCGTGCTCGCCGCCGACGCCGTCGACTCGGAGATCGCCACGATCGAAGGGCTCAGCGCCGACGGTGGACTCACCGATGTGCAGCAGGCGTTCCTCGACGCCGGAGCTGTCCAGTGCGGGTTCTGTACGACCGGACTGGTGATGTCGGTCCACGACATGCTCGACAAGACGCCTGCACCGACCGACCTCGAAAGGCGCGAGGCGATCTCCGGCAACCTCTGCCGTTGCACCGGCTATGGACGGATCTTCGAAGCGATCGACCTCGTCGTCACCCGCCGCTCCGCCTCGCCAGCAGGAGCCTCGTCATGAGCACCGCCGAGACGACCACGACGGGAACCGACACCACGACGGCGGATTCGGGCGAGCGCACGCGCGGCCCGCGCATCGGCGAGAACGCACCTCGGCCCGACGGGGTTCCGAAGGTCAACGGCGAGTTCGCCTTCGGCAACGACATGTGGATCGACGGCATGCTCTTCGGGCGCACCCTCCGCTCGCCGCACCCGTACGCTCGGATCATCAGCATCGACATCTCCAAGGCGTTGGCGATGCACGGAGTCCATGCGGTGATCACCGCAGACGATGTTCCTGGCCAGAAACTGTACGGGCTGGAGCACAAGGACCAGCCGGTGTTCGCCAGCGAGGTCGTGCGTTTCCACGGCGAACCGATCGCCGCCGTCGCGGCCGACCATCCGGAGACTGCCCGCCGTGCGTGCCTGGCGATCGAAGTCGAGTACGACGTCCATGCGCCGATCGTCGACGCCGAACTGTCGATCACCGCTCCCCCGATCCATCCCGACGGCAACATCTTCCGGCACATGTTCATTCGCCACGGCCACCCCGACTCACCGGAGTCGGAGGGCGTCGTCGCCGTCGAGGGCGACTACGAGATCGGTATGCAGGACCAAGCGTTCCTCGGACCGGAGTGCGCGCTCGGCATCCCGTTGGATGACGGCGGCATCGAGCTCTACGTGTCGACGCAGTGGATCCACGCGGACCGCGAGCAGACAGCGGCATGCCTCGGAATCGACCCGGAAAAGGTACGGATGACGATGGCCGGCGTCGGCGGCGCGTTCGGCGGCCGTGAAGACATTTCGCTCCAGATCCACACTGCGCTGTTGACGCTGCACACCGGTCGACCCGTCAAGCTGCAGTACAGCCGCGAGGAGAGCTTCTTCGGTCACGTCCATCGCCATCCGGCGAAGATGTGGTACCGCCACAGTGCACGCGCCGACGGCACGCTCGCCAAGATCGAGGCTCGGCTCGTCTTCGACGGCGGCGCCTACGCTTCGACTTCCTCGGCAGTGTTGAGCAACGCCAGTTCATTCGCCCACGGCCCCTACAACGTCGAGCATGCGTTGATCGAGGGCTACTCCGTGCGTACGAACAACCCGTCATGTGGGGCGATGCGTGGCTTCGGTGCCGTGCAGACCTGCTTTGCCCACGAGGCACAGATGGACAAGCTCGCCGCTGCGCTCGGGATCGACCCGATCGACCTGCGGCTGAAGAACGCACTGAAGACCGGCGACCGCAACATCACCGGCCAGTTGCTGTCCGGTGTCGTGCCGGTCACCGAGTTGATCGAACAATGCGTTGCTCATCCGCTGCCGGCGATGGGTGAGGTGAGCGAGATGATGGGCCGTCCCGGAGGCGCCGGGAGAACAGCCGATGCCCACCACATCAAGCGCGGCGTCGGCTTCGCAATCGGCTGGAAGAACCTGATGTTCTCCGAGGGTTTCGACGACTATTCGACGGCTCGTGTGCGTATCGACGACGGCCAGACCGGGCCCGTCGTCACGGTCCACTGTGCGTGCGCCGAGGTCGGCCAGGGCTTCGTCACGCTCGCCCAGCAGATCGCCAGGACGGTGCTCGGGCTCGACGAGATCCTCCTGCATCCTGCTGATACACAGGTCGGTTCTGCCGGCTCGACGAGTGCCAGCCGCCAGACGTGGATGTCAGGCGGGGCTGTCCAACAAGCGTGCGAGGCCGTACGCACACAGATCTTTGCGTCACTTGCTGCGACCCATGGCGTCGATCCGGAGACACTGGCGATCCAGGACGACCACATCGTCTCCGTGGACGGAACGTTCTCGATGCCTGTCGAAGATGCCGTCGCCAACAAGACGTTCGAGGCGACCGAAGTCAACCGTCACGTCCAGACGGTGCGACTCGACGCAGACGGCCAGGGCGACGCGCACGTCAGTTTTGCCTTCGCCGCCCACCGCGCCGTCGTCGACGTCGACGAGGAACTCGGTCTCGTCCGCGTCATCGACATCACCACGACACAAGATGTCGGCAAGCTGCTCAATCCTCGCCAGGCGCTCGGCCAGATCGAGGGCGGTATCGCCCAGGGCGTTGGCCTGGCGGTGATGGAGGAGATCATCGTCACCAACGGCAAGGTGCGCAATGCCAGCTTCACCGACTACCTGATCCCGACGACGCTGGACATGCCGACGGTCACGATCGCTGCGTTGATCGAGGAGCCGGAACCTGGCGCGCCGTTCGGTGCCAAAGGCATCGGCGAACCGCCGACCATCGCGTCGACAGCCGCCGTCGCCGCTGCGATCCGCAACGCCATCGGCCGCGACATCACCAGGGTCCCCGTACGCCCCCAGGACATCTGCCTGTAGGCGCACTCGTCTTTTTCCCATGTCCGCCGTCGAGTTGCGCCGCCATCGGTGGACGCGTGACGAGTACGCGCTGCTGTACGAATCGGATCTCCGCTGCGAATTGATCGAAGGCGAGATCACCGACATGTCACCTGTCAATCCCCGACATATCGCCGTCACCGGGTGTGTCACGACATTGCTCACACGACTGCTCGACCCTGACCGTTTCGCAGTCGCCAGTCAGAGCCCGATCGTGCTCAGTAACGACAGCGAACCCGAGCCGGACGTGTGGGTCGCGACCGGCTCATTCAAGTCCTTCGGCGAACGTAAGGCCGAGCCTGCGGATCTGCTGCTCGTTGTCGAGGTCGCCGACACGACGTCGCTCTTCGGCCGCAACGTCAAGATACCGCTCTACGCCCGCTCGGCTATCGCTCTGTCATGGCTCATCGACGTCAACGCCAGCACGGTCACCGTGTTCGCCAAACCGGTCGACGGTGCGTATTCCGCCGTGGCCGAGTTCCGCGCCGGCGACGACGTCCCGCTGCCATGGGGTGGAGCGCTCAGCGTTTCCGAGATCTTGTTGCTCGACGATCCGGCATCCTGACGGCGATCAGAAGACCTCTTCGAGGCGCGCAAGGCGAGTTTGGAGTTCTTCGACAACTGCTTCCAGCGAGGCGACCCTGGCGGCCAACTCGTCGGCTCTGGCCGCATTCGAGGCGTTCGTCGCGCCCCTGCTACCGCTCTCGCTTGACGACGACCACGAGAAGTCGGTCTCCTCTGCGAACAACTGCTGCCAGCGCGCTTCCTTCTGGCCGGGCTGACGTTCGAGCCGAACAGCGAATGACGGCTGGCGGTCGTGCAGTTTCTGCAGTGTCTGCTCGACGTCGGTCACCGTGTCGAAGGCGTAAATCCGTTCGGTGCGCGTGCGCAGCTCGGCGCTCGTCTGCGGCCCGCGCAGTATCAGCGCCGCCAGTACCGCGAGTTCGTCGCGCGCCAACCCGAGTGTGTCCTCCGAAACCTGACGGAACTTCGTCACCCCGCGACCTGACGTCGGGTGGACGAACCGGGCGAGCTTGTGGTCCTTCAACGTATTCATGGCAGCGACAACGTCGGTGTCGGTCAACGACATCACCGGCTCGCGGTTCGTCGACTGGTTGCAGGCCAGCGTCAGACCGTTGAGCGACAAGGGGTACAGGTCTGGCGTGGTGAACTGCTTCTCGATCAGCGAGCCGAGCACACGCGCCTCGTTGATCGTCAGTCGCCAGCTCGGAGCATCAACCATGGCAACTGCGTCGCGATGCGCATCGTCGCCGTGTCCCCGGTGGCGGTCGACCGCCGTGCCGACGTTGTAGATGTCCTCGTCATGATCGACATCGACATGGTCCGCCTTTTCGATGTCGTGCGATCCAGAGTCACTCATGCACTGCCCCGTTCAGTTCGACGCCGGTCGTTGCCAACGTCCAGACCACATTGATCAGCACATTGGCCCCGTTCTCCAAATCGGCGGCTTCGGTGAACTCTGCCGGATTGTGCGACAAACCGTTCACCGACGGGACGAAAACCATCGCCGTCGGGCAGATTCGGGCGAACATCTGCGCATCGTGACCTGCGCCGGACGGCATCTGTTGGACCGACAGTCCGAGACCAGTTGCCGTCGCTTCGACCAGCCCGACGATCCGCTCGTCGAACTGCACCGGTTCGAAGCGGGCGAGCGAACGACGCTCGACAGAGCATCCCTCCTGCGCAGCCATCGTTTCGGCATAGTCGAACAACCCGTGCTCGACATGCCGGAGGACTTCGTCGTCGCTGTTGCGGACATCGAGCGTCATCTCGACCGACCGTGGGATGACATTCACGAGGTTCGGATACGGCTCGAACCGACCGACCGTCGCGACCTGCGGCCCACCGATCAGGTGGGCAAGATGGCGGGCTTCGAGCAGCAGCTGCGATGCCGGGATCGACGGGTCGTTACGCAACTCCATCGGCGTCGTTCCGGCGTGCGACGACCTACCGGTGAACGTGAATTCGCTCCATGAAATCCCCTGCACGCCGGTCACCGCGCCGATCTGCAGACCTGCGGCCTCGAGTACGGGACCCTGTTCGATATGCAGTTCGACAAAGGCGTACGGGGCCGGGCCCGGCGATGGCGTCGGGCCGGAATAGCCGATGCGTTCGAGTTCGTCGCCGACGCGGGCTCCGTCGATCCCGACCGTGTCGAGCGCCTCCTCGATCGCCAAACCTCCGACGTACACGAGGCTGCCCATCATGTCGGGAGCAAAGCGGGCGCCTTCCTCGTTGGTGAAGAAGCCGACGCCGATCGGACGGTTCGGCGTCGCCCCTGACTGCTGCAGCGCCTCGATCACTTCGAGCCCGGCGAGCACGCCGAGATTACCGTCGTAGCGACCTCCGGTGGCGACGGTATCGATGTGCGAACCCACCAACACCGGCGCGCCCTCCCCGATCTCCCACATGCCGATGACGTTGCCGATGCCGTCGATGCTGACCGTCAGTCCGAGATCACCCATCCATGTCGTGACCAGACCTCTGGCGGCCTTGTCGTCGTCGGTCAACGCCAGCCGGGAACTCCCGCCTCCGGCGATCGGCCCGATCTCAGCCAACGCAGCTATCCGGTCGAGCAACCGCCGGATATCGATGCGATGTGGCGGTCCGGCAACGGACGCTGAGGACGGCGAAGCGCCGTCGGGATCATGCTCTGTCGGACCGGCGTTGCTCACGGACACCAGTGTGTCAGTGCCACCCCCACCTGTCACCTTCGCAATCAGCCGATCTGGGGACCGCGAAGAGATGCGGGTGTAGCCTCTGGGCCGTGAGTTCGATCGAGGAGGAATACGGTCGGCCGCTGCACATGTCGTTGGAAACGTACTGGTCGTGGCGTGAGCAGCAGGAACTGCGGTACGAATGGGTGAACGGTGTGGTCTACGCAATGACCGGCGCCAGCAAACGCCATGTCAACGTCGTGCGAAATCTGGCATTCCTCTTCGACTCAGCCGTTCGCTCCAGCCACAGTCAATGCCTCGTCGGGACGAACGACCTGGCCCTTTTGATCCAACCGGCAAACCGCGTCTACTACCCGGACGTCGTCGTCGCATGCCCAGGATCTGCGGACCAGCGCTACGAGACGACGCCTTGCCTCGTGGTCGAGGTGTTGTCACCGAGCACGCAGGGTCGCGACCGAACCGTCAAGCTCGCCGACTACTGCACGATTCCGGAACTGCACGACTACCTCATGGTGAGTTCCGACCCCGACGACCCGTTCGTCATCCAACACCACCGGGCGGGTGACATCTGGGTCCACACGGTCCACGGGCCGCCGGCGACGGTGTCGCTCACCTGCCCGGCCGTCAGTTTCCAGGTGTCGGACCTCTTCACCTGAATCTCCGGCGGATGCAGTCAGCGACACCGGGTCAGTCGACGAGTGCCTGGTGCACGAGTTGTTTCAGCTGACTGCGCAGCGGATGGGTGTTCGACGGCAGCAGTTGGGTCATGAAGACGCAGGTGATGTCTTCGACCGGATCGACCCAGAAGTTGGTGCTCGCCGCACCACCCCAGCCGAAGTCTCCGACCGAGCCTGGCACCTTTGCCTTGACAGGATCGAGGGTCACCGACCCGAGCAGACCGAATCCGACACCGTCGAATGCCGTCTCGCTGAACAACGGACGGCCATAGGCGGACAGGTCGGCATTGCCGGGCAGATGATTCCTCGTCATGAAGCGCACCGTACGAGGTGAGAGCAGACGGACGCCGTCGAGGTGGCCCTGTTGACGGAGCATTTCAGCGAACCGCACGTAGTCGGCCATCGTCGACACGAGACCCCCACCACCCTGGAACGCTGCAGGGGGCACCAACGCTGCTTCACCCATCGCTCGCAACGGAATCGCCTGACCCGTTGCGGGGTGCGCTCCGTACAGCGTCGCCAACCGGCCGGCCTGCGATTGCGGGACCGAAAAGCCGGTGTCGACCATGCCGAGCGGCTCGAAGATCCTTGTCCTGAAGAATTCGTCGAGCGTCTGCCCGCTCACCACTTCGACGATTCGCCCGAGCACGTCGATCGCCATCGAATAGTTCCACTCCGTTCCCGGCTGGAACAGCAATGGCAGACCGGCGAGGCGCTCGCAGACGCCTGCAAGATCGGTGGCCTGCGGCACACCCCATTCGAACCCGGCCCTGCGGTAGAGCTCGTCGACAGGATGGGCGTACATGAAGCCGTACGTCAGGCCGGACGTATGCGACATCAGATGCCAGATTTCCATCGGATTCATCAACGGCTCGAGGCCGGGCCTGGTGACGGACCCCGAACGCCAGACCTGCTGGTCGGCGAACGACGAGATGAATTTCGACACCGGATCCCTGAGCTCGAAGGCGCCCTCCTCCCAGAGCATCATCGCCGCGACCGAGGTGATCGGCTTGGTCATCGAATAGATGCGCCAGATCGTGTCCGGAGTGACCGCTGTACCGCTTGCCAGATCCCGATGACCCCTGCCGGCGGAATGCACGAGCTTGCCGCCACGGGTCAACGCCAACTGCCACCCTGCGAGCCTCCCGTCGTCGACGTAGCGACCGAAATGGTCATCCAGACGCTGCAGGCGTGACGGGTCGAACCCGGCTTCGCTCGGATCGACATCAGCTTCGAGCAAGTCCATCGGCTCACTGTAGGAGTGCGGCACCAGCCAGATACGAGCCGAGTGATGCCAGGCGTGCGCGCCCCACCGTCTGCGAGCGCGAGCGAGAACGAACCCCGTCCGCAAGGGGTAGGGTTGCGCCATGCCCACTCCAGGCGAGCATCACCCTGCTTTCGAGGAATACTGCGAGTGCATCTTCGAACTGCACGAAGATTCCGTCGACGTGATCCAGGCGCGCATCGTCGAACGCCTGCAGATCAGTCGTCCCGCCGTCTCCGAGATGATCCGTCGTCTCGAGACGGAGCATCTGATCGTCCAGAACGACGGTCAGATCCGTTTGACGGAATCCGGTATGCGACTCGCCCAACAGACCGTTCGCCGCCACCGTCTCGCAGAGCGTTTCCTCACCGACATGCTCGGGTTGCCATGGGCGGAGGCGCATCACGAAGCCGGCCGCTGGGAGCATGTCATGAGCGACAAAGTAGAAGCGGCGATGGACCGTGTACTCGGTTCACCGACGACGTGCCCACACGGCAATCCGATTCCCGGCTCGAAGTACGTCGCCCCGGACACCGTCACCCTCTCGGTGGTGAAGACCGGCACGAAGTTCACGATCAGCCGGATCACAGAAGAATTGGAGTTCGAGCCTGGTTTGCTCGACTACCTCGAGTCGTCGACGATCCAACCAGGCCAGACCGGGATGGTCACGGCTGCGTCGCCGGACGGCACGATGACGATCGAGATCAACGGTCACCACGTCGGTGTCGGAGCGTTCGCTTCCGCCCGCATCCTCGTCGCTTCCTGATCCACGGATGACACGGTTCGCCAGGATCGGTGCGCTCGTCTGCGCGTCGACGATGTCAGTGGGAGTGCTCGGCGGTTGCAAGACGACGATCGTGCAGAGTGAGACGTCGACCATCCCGGCAAATGTGACGACGACCACGCAGGCGCTGCCTCCCGACACGCCGACGCAATTGAACGAGATCATCCGCCTGACAGCCAGTCTCGGTGACCTCGTCGCCGATGGAGGATCCGGGCCGGTCCTCAATCGCATCAACGCGCTGTGGGCTGTTGCCGCCAAGACCGTCGGGCCAACCGACGCCGGACTCCGTCAGCAGATCGACGTGCAGATCGCCATCATCCAGACAGGCGTGAAATACAAGCGGGCGGCCGACGAGGACAAGGCCGCAACCAATCTGCAGGCGATCGTCACGGTCTACCTGCAACGCCACCCGCAAGGCTGAGCGGTGGTCGACGAGAACGCCGACCAACCAGCATCGTCCGACGCCGAAGCTCATCAGGCTGCTGCTGCGGCTCGGCACCCGACCGCCGCCGAAAATGAAACACAGCGCCGCACGACGAGACGACAGGCGATCTCCATCGGCGTTGCCGTCTCCCCGTTCGGTATCGCCTTCGGCGTGACGTGCGCCAAGGCCGGCCTGACGTGGTTGCAGGCCGCAGGATTCTCGTCACTCGTCTTCACCGGTGGAACACAGTTTGCGGCGGTCGGCGTACTCGCAGAACACGGAGCGGCTGCCGCGGCGATCACCGCCGGCCTGCTGCTGGCGATCCGCTCGCTCGCCTACGGCGTCGTGATGGCCCCTGCATTGCAGGGGCGCTGGTGGAAACGCGCACTGTGGTCACACGTGATGATCGACGAGGCGATGGCCGTCGGCACCGCCCACGACGACCTGGTGCTGCGCAGGTACGGCTACCTGTGGGCCGGCGGCTCGGTCTTCGTGCTGTGGAACCTCGCCACTGTGGCCGGCGCGGTGCTCGGCAACGCCTCCGAGGTATGGATCAGCAGGCTTGGCGTCGACGGCACTATTCCCGCTTCGTTTCTCGCGCTCGTCTGGAACCGTCTGCAGGATCCCGTGCAGCGTTGGGTCGCTACCGTCGGTGCAGCGATCTCCATCGTCGCCGTCCCCATCGCTCCGGCCGGGATGCCGATCATCCTCGCCGGCCTCGCTGTCGGTATCAGCCCGTTCATCGGCCGACGCGGCCGGCTCCCGGCGGCCACGACCAGATGACGTGCAGCAGCACATGACGTGCAGCAGATGAATGCCGGATGGATCGTCCTCATCGGCCTCACCACCGGCGTCTACGCGCTGAAGGCTGCCGGTCCCTTGCTGCTCGGCAACCGGCCACTCCCGAAGATCGTGAATGCTGCCGCATCGCTCCTGCCTGCTGCATTGCTGTCGGCGCTGGTGATGGTGAACACCTTCGCCGGCGGCAAACATCTGCAGGTGGACGCCAGAGTCTTCGGGCTCGTCGCAGCGGCGATCGCCCTGCAACGCAAGGCCAATTTCATCGTCGTCATCGTCGCCGCAGCGATCGCGACGGCGCTCGCCCGTTGGGCCGGTGGAGTCCTCTGAGCGTCGCCGACTCCCGTGGCATTCTCGGTGGCGCTACAGCATCGAGGGCGGCAGTGGCTCGGCATGAATGACCGTTTGGCGTTTCGTTGCTCTGGTGAGGGCGACGTACAGCGCACGGAGTCCCTGATGCTCCTCGGCGACGATGCGCGCCGGTTCGACAACGATGACGCCGTCGAGCTCCAGACCCTTGACCACGCTGACCGGCACGACGGTGACGGCACCTTCGAGACCGGTGCGCGTCGCCCGACCGTGTTTGACCCCGGCGGCGTGCAGTGCGGCCTCGACCTCTTCCATCATCGAGTCCGGCGTGACGACGGCGCACTTGCCATCGCCGACCTCGTCGAGGATGTCCTGCACTGCGGACACGACGGCCGAACCGAGCAACTCGTGCGTGGTGGCGATGACCGAAGGCGGCGTACCGCCGCCACGGACGGACGACGGCGGGCGCAACTCCGGCGTCGCCGCCATCATCACCTTCGTCGCCAGTTCCATCATCTCCGTCGGGATGCGGTAGCCGATGCTCAGACCGACGATCCGCGACTCCTTCTTGTCCGGCAGGCATGCGAGCACTTCGTCCCAGTTGCTGGGTGCCAGCGGGCCGGTCGCCTGAGCGATATCGCCGACGATCGTCATCGAACCGTTGAGCGAACGGCGGCCTGCCATACGCAACTGCATCGGCGTCAGGTCCTGTACTTCGTCGATGACGATGTGGCCATACGTCCGGATTTCGACGTCGTCTTCGAGCTTGCCGTTCTTACCCTGGCGCGGCCCCAGCAGCTCGCGGGCCTCGTCGAGCAGGGCGATGTCCGGATCGCTCCAGCGCACCGCTTCGAGATCCTCGCCACGCGGGCGGAACAGCGACTCGTACTCGGCTGGCGTCAGCGTCGGCTCACTCGCCAACTTGAGCAACGCCTTCGAGCCATACAGATCGTGGAGCAGCTGCGCTGGGGTCAGCAGCGGCCACATCCGTTCGAGGGCGATCCACACCTCGTCCAGTTTGCTCACTGCTTCCCTGACAAGTTCAGGAGTCGTTTCCAGCCGGCTCGTCGTTGCGAGGGTGGCGTAGAACTCTGTTTCGACGTAGCGGCGTCCGGCGTTGTGGTGCCGGTATCGGCGACGAGCGGCCTTGATGATCCGCGAACTGTCGTGTGCCGTGAGCCGCAGGAATGTCGTGCGGAACGGGATCACGAGGTCCTCACGCAGCGGCCGTTCGCGATCGCGGATCGCCTTGGCGACGACCTTGATCATCCGCTGATCGCCCTTGGTGGTGGCTGCCAGCGGGTTGTCGCGATGGCCGTAGCGCACTTCGGGGACGAGGTCGGCCATCACGATCTGTTCGATCCCGGCTTCGCCGAGTGACGGCAGTACGCGTTCGATGTAGCGGAGGAACACGCGGTTCGGTCCGATCACCAGCACGCCCTGGGCTTCGAGCGGGAAACGATAGGTGTAGAGCAGATAGGCGGCGCGGTGCAGGGCGACAACCGTCTTGCCGGTGCCAGGGCCGCCCTGGACGACGAGCACGCCGGCCTGTGGCGAGCGGATGATCTCGTCCTGCTCACCCTGGATCGTGGCGACGATGTCGCCGAGTTGGCCGGTGCGGCCACGAGCGAGCACGGACAGCAGCGTGCTGTAGCCGCGCAGACCGTTGTGCGCCGGGGTGCCATCCTCCTCGACGACGCCGAGGTGGCCCTCTCCGAACAGTTCGTCCTCGATATCCAGCAGGTTGCGGCCCTGGACGCTGAAGTGGCGGCGACGCAGCAGCCCCATCGGATCACGGCCCGTCGCCCGATAGAAGGGCTCTGCGACCGGTGCACGCCAGTCGATGACAACAGGGTCACGCTTCTCGTCGGCGACCGCCAGCCGGCCGATGTGAAAGCTCTCCACAACGTCGGGACCCTCGGCGCCGCGGTCGATCCGTCCGAAGACCAGCGCCGCATCACCGAGGTCCAACTGTGTCAGCCGGTTGACCAGTGCCTCGTCGAATACGTCGCGTTCGTAGCGTGCCTGCATTGTCCCACCTGCGGCAATGCCTGCGTCGGTGAGCCCCCGCAATTTCCACGCATCGGTCCGGCTCGTTTCGAGACAGTCATACGCATGGTCGATGTTGGCCTGCTCCTCAGCGAGGTCAGGATGGTGTTCGGTCATTCACTGCTCGATTTCTCGAACCTCACTGGCGGCTCCTGCGGTTCGCATGACGGTCCGTAAGGGGGAT
Organism: Actinomycetota bacterium; assembly: GCA_043747685.1. Classification (GTDB taxonomy): domain Bacteria; phylum Actinomycetota; class Acidimicrobiia; order Acidimicrobiales; family Ilumatobacteraceae; genus JANXUF01. The sequence continues at coordinate 1,127 of JAYTOR010000161.1, read as the reverse complement.
GCGCAACCCTAGCGGAAGCCGCAGATTTCGCCACGATGCCGATCGTGGCGAATGTGTCATCCAGTGACCGCTGACAGAAGAGGTCGCGCTGCTGCGAAATCGCCAAGCGCGTCGGGCGACTCCTGGACGAGCGGGACGAGGACGATGCTGTCAGCGCCGGCCCCGACGAAGCGCGTGCACTGCTCGCCCCACGTGTCGATTGGTCCGCTGATCGCCAGCTCACGGTACAGATCGACGTCGTCGACGTTCGCGTACGGTGCGAGCTGGCCCTCGGACCGGCCCATCGCCAGGCGGCGGTCGATCTCGGCGGCCGCTCCTGCTGCGTCGGTCGTCGCGTTGACGAACAGTGTGATTCGCGCCTCCGGTCCGACAGCAGCGCGAACCGTCTCGATATACCGAGGACCCGAACACTCTGCGAGGATCACACCGTCAGCGACCTCGGCCGCAACGGCGATCGATCTCGGCAGGCGGACTCCGAGCGAGATGAGCGGCGCGGCGTCGGCGACCGGATGGACGAGGGTGACATCGTCGAGGTGAACGTGCGACCCGTCGACCGTCACTGTGTCTCCGCCGACGAGGTGCCTGACCGAGCTGGCGACTTCACCGATCGACTTCAGCCAGGACGTCGGCGTCGCTCCGACCTGGGCGATCCAGCTCTGCACCCCATGGCCGAACCCCATGTGGAATCTGCCGGGGAACATCCTGGCAACGGTCGCCACCTCCATCGCCGCAAAGGCTGCATTGCGAACAACAGCCGGGGCGATTCCCAGACCGACTGTCAGCCGATCGGTCACCGCCAACGCGGCCGTGGCCTGGGCGAACCCACCGTGGTAGCCGAGATCCTCGACGACCCACAGTTCGTCGAAACCAACAGCCTCGACTCTGCGAGCAAAATCGGCCAACAACTCCGGCTCCCACTCGCGCCGGAACATCACCCCAAATGCAGTCATGGCGACGACAGTAAACGAGGTACATCGGTTCGCGCAGCTGCACGACTCGGCACCTCGCCGAAATCAGGTGTTGTCTGCAGCCCTCTCGGCGAACAGACGGCTCCTGTGAAGTTCAGACGTGATGTGGATCGGCTGCTTTGGCAGCCTGCTCGACCACCGCCCGGCGGTGCTTCCAAA
>JAYTOR010000160.1:0-7630 GCA_043747685.1 Actinomycetota bacterium | reverse complement strand
TCCGACATGAGCACGACGACATCCAGCAAGTCGCACTGGGGTGCGTTCGAGGTCACCGTCGACGACGGCGCGATCGTCGCCGTCACCGGTCACCGTGACGATCCGGAGCCGTCTGCGCTGCTGGCGAATTTCGCCGATTCGGTGCATCACCCTGCGCGGATCGCCAAGCCAGCAGTGCGTCGGGGTTGGCTCGATCGCGGTCCTGGCGCCGACGACCGACGCGGCGCAGAAGAATTCGTCGAGGTCGAATGGGACGAGGTCTCGCACCTGTTGGCCACCGAGATCCGCAGGGTCCGCGATACCTACGGCAACGAGGCGATCTACGGCGGATCCTACGGTTGGGCGAGTGCCGGGCGCATGCATCACGCGCAGAGCCAGATCCACCGCTTTCTCAACACCATCGGCGGTTACGTCTCGTCGGTCAACAGCTACAGCACGGGGGCTGCGTCGGTCATCGTGCCCCATGTCCTCGGCAGCAACATGGAGCTGATGAGCTTCCCGCATACCTGGCAGGTCATCGCCGACAACACCAAACTGTGGGTCGCCTTCGGGGGAGTACCGCTCAAGAACATCGCCGTCAGTCCTGGCGGGATCACCGAACACCATGGCGGCGCCGGCTTGCGCGACGCTGCCGCCAAGGGGATGCAGATCGCCAACTTCAGCCCGCTGCGTGATGATGTCGAGCCAGCCGTCGTGTCCGACTGGTTCGCTGTCGTGCCGGGAACCGATGTCGTGGTGATGCTCGCGTTGGCTCACACGCTCGTCGCCGAAGGCCTGCACGACACCGACTTCATCGATCGATACACCCACGGTTTCGACCGGTTCAACCGGTACCTCACCGGCTCGGACGACGGGGTCGTCAAGGATGCGGAGTGGGCGTCGGCGATCAGCGGGATCGGTGCCGATCGGATCCGCAAACTCGCAAGGCAGATGGCGGCCACCCGGACCCTCGTCACGGTCACGTATTCGCTGCAGCGCATCGAACACGGCGAGCAGCCGGTCTGGGCGGCGATCGCCCTGGCTTCGCTGCTCGGTCAGATCGGACTACCGGGCGGCGGGGTCGGCCTGAGCTACGGCTCGATGGCCGACGGCGGACTGGCACCACTGTCGGTTCCGCTGCCGGCGTTCCCGCAGGGCTCGAATGCCGTGCGCCAGTTCATCCCCGTCGCCCGCGTCTCGGACATGCTGCTGCATCCCGGCGAGCAGTACCAGTACAACGGCCACACGCGGCGGTACCCGGACATCCATCTCGTGTGGTGGGCAGGCGGGAATCCGTTCCATCATCATCAGGACCTCAATCGCCTGCGCCGGGCGTTGCGGTCGACCGACACCGTCGTCGTACAGGATCCGTATTGGACGGCGATGGCCAGACATGCAGACATCGTGCTGCCGTCGACGGTTTCACTGGAGCGCGACGACTACGCCGCCGGCAGCTATGACAGTCGGCTGATGTTCATGCGTCAGGCGCTTGCTCCCTTCGCCGAATCGCGCAACGACTACGACATCCTCGCCGGCGTCGCTGCGGCGCTCGATCTCGAACTGGACTTCACCCAGGGTCGCACGATCGACGATTGGCGCCGGATCTGCTACAACGAATGGCAGGACCGCTTAGCCGAAGACCAGATCGAGGTTCCCGATTTGGACGACTTCGAACGATTCGGCGAGATCGAATTGCCGAACCACGGCGAGCATGTGACGTTCGCCAAGTTCCGCAACGATCCGCTCCATGCGAAACTGTCGACGCCGTCCGGTCGGATCCAATTGTTCAGCGAACGTATCGAGAGCTTCGGCTACGACGACTGCCCGGGACATCCGATGTGGATCGCCCCGCAGGAGTGGCTCGGTGGCGAACGAGCGAAACAGTTCCCGCTCCACCTGATCGCCAATCAGCCGGCCACCAGGCTGCACAGCCAACTGGACATGGGAGCGGCGAGCCTCGCCTCGAAGGTGCACGACCGCGAGCCGATCCGCATGTCGCCGGCAGACGCAGCCGCTCGCGACATCGACGACGGCGATGTCGTCAGAGTGTTCAACGACCGTGGCGCATGTCTTGCCGGGGCCGTTGTCACCGATTCAGTCCGAGAGCATGTGGTGCAACTGTCGACCGGCGCGTGGTTCGATCCGCTCGATCCGGCGGCCGCGGTGACGATGTGTGTCCATGGCAACCCCAACGTGTTGACAGCGGACGTCGGTACATCGCGACTGGCCCAGGGGTGCACGGGCCAGCACGTGCTCGTGCAGATCGAGAAATGGACGGGTGAACTGCCACCCGTTCGTGCCCATCACCCGCCGAGGATCGTGACACGCAGCAAACCGAACCCGTAGCGACCAGCAACGAATAGCACCCGAGTGTGGCGGCCGCACCCGAGTGCGATGGCGACGTCTACCGGCGTCAGGACACTCGGTTGCGGCGACGACTCCGCCCGCAACCTTCGTGCACTCGCCGAGATCGGCCATCCCGTGGACTGGAGCACGCCGGATGCAAACGGAGAGAAAGACTTTCCGAGGCGGTGCCGTATCGATACGCAAGCGGATAGAGGTACGGGGAGTTTGCAACGCTCGCGCCGCATTGCGCGATCCTGAGCTCGTTCACCGTCGCCGTTGGCTGACATTGCTCGTGCTGTGCATCAGCCTGATCGTGATCACGCTCGACAACACGATCCTCAACGTGGCGATACCGACGCTGCGCACACCAAGGCCGATGGCGGTGTCGGCGCAAGTGCGAGCCAGTTGCAGTAAATCGTCGACTCCTACACGCTGGTGTTCGCTGGCTTGCTGCTGACGGCAGGCAGTCTCGGGGACCGCTTCGGGCGCCACCGCTTCCTGGCGTTCGGGCTCGCTGTCTTCGGGGTCGGCTCGTTGCTGTCGGCATTTGCCCGTAGCGCCACGATGCTGATCCTCACTCGCGAGCTGACGGGCATCGGTGGTGCGTTCATCATGCCGTCCACGCTGTCGATCATCACCAACGTGTTCACCGATCCCGCCGAACGCGGCAAGGCGATCGGCGTCTGGGCCGGCGTTTCTGCGCTCGGCATCGGGTTCGGGTTCGGCCCGATCACCGGCGGCATACTACTCGAACACTGCTGGTTGGGCTCGGTCTTCATGGTCAACGTCCCGATCGTCGTCGTCGGTCCCGTTCTCGGCTTCCTGCTCGTGCCGGAGTCGAGAGACCCGAACCATGCCGCCCTCGATCCTGTTCGCGCGTTGTTGTCGATCGGCGCGCTCGGATCGCTGCTGTGGTCGATCATCGAAGCGCCGAGTCACGGCTGGGGTGTCGGCGTGATCGTCGGTGGATTCGTCCTCGGCGTCGTGCTGCTCGGCTCGTTCTTCATCTGGGAATCGCGATCGACCCACCCGATGCTCGAATCCACTTCTGCGAGAATCCGCGATTCAGTGCGGCGAGCGGGGCGATCACGCTCGTGTTCCTCGCACTGTTCGGCACCCTGTTCGTGTTGACGCAGTACCTGCAGTCCGTGCTCGGCTACCCGACGGTCAAAGCCGGTGCGGTGCTCCTGCCGCAGGCGCTGATGATGATGATCTTTGCGCCACTGTCGAGTGGCTTCGTCGCCAAGGTCGGCAACAAGGTCGTCGTGACCTTTCGGCCTGCTGTTGATCACGGTTTCGCTCGTGCTCCTCTCGACGTTCCAACCGACCGTCAACGCGTTCCATCTCATCGGCATCACGATGTTGATGGGTATCGGCATGGCGAACGTGATGGCGCCGTGCACCGACTCGACCATGGGTTCGCTGCCACGGGCAAAGGCCGGAGTCGATCTGCGGTGAACGACACGACGCGTCAAATGGGTGGCGCAATCGGGGTCGCCGTTTTCGGGTCGTGGATGGCCGGACATTTCACTTCGGGCGTGGCCACATCCTTGCGCTCCGTTGTGCCCGCAGACGTGCTGCGCCAGATCGGTGACAACGTCGGGCAGGCCGTGGGCGTGGCGAACGAGTCTCCAGCCGCCAAGCAGTGCGCGCCGCAGATCCTGGCGGCATCGAAGGACGCCTTCGTCGCCGGATTGCACATTGTGGGTTCGTCGCTGCAGCTGTCACGTTGCTCGCAGCGGTCGGTGTCGCAGTCTTCCTGCCGGCGTGGGCGGCGCAAGACGAGCCGGCGGCCGTGCCGGAGTTCGAAACCCAACCCGCCTGATGACCGCCGTCGAAGCCCTTGCGAAGCCTGGCCGGCGGCGCGATCCGCAGCTCGACGAGGTCATCCTCGAATCAGCGTTGGCGATGTTCGCCGAGGGTGCTTACCGCGCGACAGCATCGAAGGGGTGGCTGCGCGTGCCGGTGTCGCCAAAGCAACGGTGTACCGCCGATACCCGACGCTTGCCCCGCTGTTCGTCGACGCCGTTCGGGTACGGCTCTGCCTCATCCACGAGCTGCCGGACACCGGTGACTTGCGGGCCGACCTGCTGGCGATGATGCAGCCGCTCATCGACCGGCTGCTCACTCCTGACGGTGCCGTGCTGGCGGCATTGATGACCGAACGCTTCCGGGAGCCTGAACTCGCTGCGTAATTCGATCGCTCGATCATCGGCCAGAAGCGGGAACACACCAGGATGCTGCTCCGCAATGCCGTCGCTCGCGGCGAGCTGCCAGCCGAGACGGACATCGATCTCGTCGCCGAGATCCCGGCGGCGATCATCTGGCACCACGTCCTCAACCACCTGACGATCAAAGCCGGCGTGGCCGAAAGAATCGTCGACCACATCCTCGATGCGAAGGGAGCGCGGCACCGATGACCTACCCGGCGAATTGGCGCCCGGCGTTCGCCGCCGACCTCCTGCTGGCCCCCGATTCGACAGCGACGGCTGTTGCCAGAACGGTGGGCTACAACATCCGTTTTCCTTCAGCAGTTCGTTCAGACGCATCACGGTGTCAGCCCGATGGGGTACCGCGTCCGTCATCCATCGGCCGTGACGTCTAGCAATGACCGGGCCCTGGGTATCGGATAGAGATGAGCGACACACCTGAGACTGGCGTCCCGATCTACACCGACCTGCCGGAGCAACTCCCGCCGATGAACGATCCGCCGCCGCCGCTGGACCCTGACGAGGACCTGATTCTGACGGCGACTGATTCCGACGGCGACTGATTCCGACGGCGACTGATTCTGACGACTGCGGTTGCAAACTCGTTGCAACACCGCACTCCGACGATATTGCCATGACACTAATACAGCAGTCCAACACCGACCCGATCGATGCTGACCCCGTGCAGCGCCTCCTCGAGGCGATCGCCGGTGGGGCTGGCATGCCAGACGGTCTTTCCGTCGGCGATGCCACCCTCGACGTGCCGATGGGCAGGTCGCGCACTGGGCACGCACCAGCAATCGAGGCGGAATTCGCTTAGCAGCCGTACTCGGAGTGATCCGGGTGCATGCTTTCACAGTTTGATCGAGCCGATGTGGACAGATATCGAGGGATGTGGGTCGATCGGTGTTCGGGGGAGTACGGTTCTTGGTGCGGTTTCCAGCGGCGTTGTGTCGCCACTCGGATCCGTCGGCGGAGGTGCCGTGGTGCAGCGAGCATCGTTGGGTTTCACATCTATTCGTGCTGCTCGCGACGGCACCGTGCTGGAGTATCAGGCTTCGAAGGAAATGAGCGGTGGGCGGATCGCCTCCGAGGTGGTCGGCAGGAACATCAGAGAACTGTTGCCACCAGCCGTCTCGTCGGCGATCTCCGCGGCCATTACCGCCTGCCTCGACTCGCAATCCGTGGTGAATCTCGACTACACGTTGGAATTGTCGGATGACGTGCGGGCCAGGGAGGCTCGCTTTGCTCCGGCAGGCACCGACGAAGTGGTGGCGATCATCAGCGACGTGACGGAAGCGCACATTGTCGAGGCGAGACAGGTTCACCTCGCAGAAATTTTGGAGGCGAGCACCGATTATGTCGCTACGACCGATCTGAACGGGCGGATCCTCTACGCCAACGCTGCTTTCCGCACCCGTTTCGGTGTGGCGACGGTGGAGCAGATCGTCTCCGACGCCTACAGCTTGTTCGGTTTTATGAGTCCCCAGAGCCGAGCACGGTTCCTCGGCGATGGTGTCCCGGAGCTCTGGAGGACCGGGCGCTGGAGCGGCGAGATCGAAGGGCTCGGCGCAGACGGGTCCCTTATCCCGTTGTGGCAGGCGGCGATCGCTCATCTCGACGCAACCGGCAAGCCCGAGTACTTCTCGGGCATCGCTCGCGATATCAGCGAGATGAAAGTGGCGCAGACCGAACTGCGCGTGTCCGAAGAACGGTTCCGCTCGCTGCTTGCGAACGGGTCAGATGTCATCCTCGTGCTCACCGCAGGTGGCGATGTCACGTATGCCAGCCCAGCGATCGAACGGGTTCTGGGTTACCCGGTCGATTCGCTCGTCGGCACAACGGCATTCGAACTCATTCACCCCGATGACATCGGAGCGGCGCTCGACTCGTTCGCCGCGGCGTTCAACGGAATGAACTCTCCACACGGGCTGCAGTGCCGCGTTCGTCATGCCGATGGTTCGTGGCGGTGGGTGGAGTCACGCGCAACCAACCATCTCGACACGCCAGGTGTTCGTGGATTCATCGTCAATGCTCGCGATATCACCGTGCGTCACGATGCAAACGAGCTGATCGAGCAGGCGTCTGCGTTACTTGCCAGCGTGATGGGAGCAGCCACCAACGAAGCCATATTCGTCACCGACTCGACGGCGACGATCGTCGCGTTCAGCCGCGGTGCCGAGGTGTTGCTCGGTTTTCGCGCTGACGAGGTGATCGGTGTGCTCCATCCGAGTGTGTTCCATCGTGCTGGCGAGGTCGCCACCGTCGCCGATGATCTTGGCATCAGCTCGGAGGAGCTCTTCCTGCACGCTCCGCCTGACGGACGCTCGATCGTGCGCGAATGGGAGTTCGTCAGACGAGACGGCTCGACGTTCGACGGTGCGCTCACCGTGTCGGCACGGTTCGATTCTGCAGGGGTATTGTCCGGCTTCCTGTATGTCGCCAGCGACATCAGCGAGCGTCGTCGGCGAGACGCCGATCTCTCCGAGCGGGCATTGCACGATCCGCTCACCGGGCTTGCCAATCGTGCGTTTCTGCATGGCGCGTTCGCAGAAGCAGTCGGTGAGAGTGGGTGGAGTGATCCTGGACGGATCGTGCTGTTCATCGATCTCGACTATTTCAAACGTGTCAACGACACCTTCGGCCATGCAGCCGGCGACGCTGTGCTCGTCGGTGTCAGCGAGCGCCTGAAGGAGAATTTGCGGTCGACTGATCTCCCCGTTCGCCTCGGTGGCGACGAGTTCGTCGTGCTGCTCGGGCGGACCGCCTCCAGATCCACAGCGACCGACATCGCCGAACGGATCGTCGTGGCCCTCGGCAGACCGTTTCAGATCGACGGTACCGACGTGACGATCGGCGCGAGCGTCGGACTGGCGATCAGTGGACCCGATCTCACCGCGGATGCCTTGATGGTCGCCGCAGACGCTGCCGCCTACGAGGCCAAGCGAACTGGCAAAGGACGCCTCGTCGAGACTGCTTCGTGAGGTCTGTCCCCATCGGGCAGATCACCCGAAGACAACCGGATCACGAATCCGTGGAACTGCAGCGGTCGGTACTCCAGGTGCCGGTGTCCCTCTATCCGGCGATCGAAGGGG
>JAYTOR010000159.1:0-11168 GCA_043747685.1 Actinomycetota bacterium | reverse complement strand
ACCTCGGTGACGGCTGCACTACAGCCCGTCCAGCCTAGAGCTGGAGAGCGCGCTGCGCTCGGCGCGTCGATGCCCGGCGGCTGCGTGGCGACTGTTCGCACTCCTGGCTACGCCTGGTTTTCGCCCCCGAAAATCTCGCTGACGCTGGCATCGTCGAAGACAGCGTTGAGGGCGTCGGCGATGATCGGGGCGACGGACAGCACCTCGATCTTGTCGAACATCTTCTCCGCCGGGAGCGGCAGGGTGTTGGTGATCACGACCCGCGAGACGGGAGACTTCTTCAGGCGATCGACTGCCGGACCGGACAGCACGCCGTGCGTCGCCATTGCCCACACCTCGGTCGCACCACGATCGAGCAGGATGTCGACGGCGCTGGTTATCGTGCCTCCGGTGTCGATCATGTCGTCGGTGAGGATGCACAGGCGCCCCTCGACATCGCCGATGACCTCTTTGGCCTCCGCCACGTTGGCGGTGCCTTTCGGGCGGCGCTTGTGGATGAAGGCAAGGTCGGCACCGAGGTCGTGGAGGTGCTGTGCCATGCGCTCGGCAACCTTGATACGGCCCGCGTCCGGCGAGACGATGACCGGCGCGGTGGCGTTGACTCGCACGTATTTCTCGAGGACCGGCATCGCCGTCAGATGGTCGACCGGCCCCTCGAAGAACCCCTGGATCTGGCCGGAATGCAGGTCGATGCTGACCATGCGCTTTGCGCCGGCCGCCTTGAACAGGTCGGCGACGAGGCGCGCGGTGATCGGCTCGCGGCCCTCGGCCTTGCGGTCCTGGCGGGCGTAACCGTAGAACGGGCAAACTGCGGTGATGCGCTTTGCCGACGCCCGGTATGCGGCGTCGATCATGATGAGCTGTTCCATGATCGAGTCGTTGATCGAGTGTCCATCGCAGCCGTAGTGGGTCTGCATGATGAACACATCGCTGCCGCGGATCGACTCGCCGAAACGCGGCCGTACTTCGCCGTTGGCAAATTCGACGATGTTCGGGTGACCGAGCTCGATGCCTAGGTGATCGGCGACTTCCGCGGCCAACGCACGATGTGTACGCCCGGAATAGAGCGCCATTCGTTTGGTTGTGATCTTTTCGGCATCCATCGCCTGGGATCCCCTCGGAACTGTGTAGAGCCGCTACTCGGCTGAGCCAGTGTAGAACGCCCCGGTTGCCGCGAAGTCGGCAACGGTGCTTCCGGGCGACAGGCTGGCATACGGCCCGACATGGGCGCTACTACCGACTTCGGCGTGTCGCACGACGGAGTTCTCGACGTGGGCATTGGCACCGATCGAGGAATCGATGATGCGCGCATCCGGCCCGATCTCCGCTCCGTCTCCGACCACGGTGCGGCCCTGCAGCATGGTGCCCGGAAACAACGTGACGTCACGTCCGAGTCGGACGGTGACGTCGACGAAGGTCTGGCGCGGGTCGAGCATCGTGACGCCGTTGAGCAGCCAGTGCTTGTTCGTCCTGGCCCGGAGTTCGCGCTCGGCAAGCGCCAGTTGCCACCGGTCGTTGACGCCGGATGTCTCCGCCGGATCGGCGACTATGAGCGAACCGACGCGATGGCCCATCCCCGCAAGCACCTCGATCACATCGGTCAGGTAGTACTCCGACTGCGAATTATCGGCTCGGATGTGCCGCAGCGCAGGGCCGAGTAGGTCGCGGCGGAAGCAGTAGATGCTCGTATTGACCTCGTTGATCAGTTGTTCATCATTCGAGGCGTCACGCTGCTCGACGACGCGTAACACCCGCCCGTCCTTGGCCCGCAGAATGCGTCCGTATCCCGTCGGGTCGTCCATGACGGCGGACAGCACCGTGGCTGCGAAGCCGTTCGTTTCGTGCAGGGTGACGAGCTCTTCGAGTGTCGCTGGTCGCAGCAACGGAGCATCGCCAGGCACGACGACGATGGTCGAGGTGTCGTCGAGATCATCGTCGTCGAATGCCGTGAGCCCGACGATGACGGCGTCGCCAGTGCCACGTTGGGTGCGCTGCTCGACGAAACTGACGTTGGCGCTGGCCGGAGACTGCTCCTGTACCTTCTTCGTCACCTGTTCCGCGCCGTGGCCGACGACGACGACGGTCCGCTGCGGGCCGAGCGGAGCGACGGCGTGGATGACGTGCATCACCATCGGGCGGCCGCAGATGAGGTGAAGCGGCTTCGGGCGATTGGAACGCATGCGCGTTCCTTCGCCGGCGGCGAGCACGATCGCAGAAATTGGCATGAGCTCGGGGGAGAGGGATCGAACCCCTATTCACAGAATCAAAATCTGTTGTCCTGCCATTTGGACGACCCCCGAATGGGTCGCCAATACGATATCGCCGACGTCGACGTCAAAGAATCCGCTTTCGCAGAAAGGCCGGAGCCGTGAGCGCCAACTGTCGAAAAGGGCTGTATGGTCGTTCCCCTTATGGGTTCGCTAATCAAGAAGCGCCGCAAGCGCATGCGCAAGAAGAAGCACCGCAAGATGCTCAAGCGAACCCGGTTCCAACGTCGCCAGAAGTAGGCAGCCTGACGGCTGCCACTGAGCCGCCCCGCCCACGGCTTTCCGATCGACGCTGTAGGTTGATTCGACGTTAGGTCGTCACGACCAGCACGATCGCCCCTGGCAACAGTTCCGAGAGTGCTTCGTGCGCACCTTCGAGGAACCAGGTCGACCCGCTCCCTGCCATCCGCGGAGTGGCACCGGCGCATTCGGCAATCATCCGTTTCCAGCTGACGAGCCTCGGCTCGATGGCTATCGCCGCTGGTTCGAGGTCGTTGCCGTTGCTGCCCCGCGGCCCGCCGAGGTCGTCCCATGCCCGATAGACGGCTGGCGTCGACATGCCGAACGGCGGGATGACGATCGTGTAGGTCACCGTCTGCGGTGGCAGTTGGTCGACGACCTCGCCGATGCCAGAGACTCTGGCCCGCCCGCCGATCAGGCAGAACGGGATGTCGGCGCCGAGCCGGCTCGCAGCGACGAGATCGCCGAAGCCCGCCCACCTCAGCACGGCCGCTGCGTCCGACGATCCACCGCCGAGACCGCCGCCGTGGGGAACCTGCTTGTCGAGGTGCACGTCGCCCGATCGTCCCGCCAGACGCAACGCCTTCACGACCAGGTTGCTCTGGTCCGTCGGGACACCTTCGGCGAACGGGCCGGTCACCGTCAACCGGTGCTCGTCGCTGCCGCTGGCAGGCGCTGTCACCTGGACCGTGTCGGCCAGGCTGAGGCTGACCATTTCGGCGTCGATGAGGTGATATCCGTCCGCACGCACACCGATGACGCGAAGTTCTGTCGTCAGTTTCGCCGGCGCCCGCAGGATCGCCGTGGTGCTCGTCGTCGACGCGTCAGAGGGTGGCATCCTCTAGCGGCGGTGCGTGTTCGAGGCCAGCAGGCCCCAGGCGTAAACGTCGAGTTCTTCCGCCCTGGCCTCGGGTGAGACTCCGGCCCGCACGAACTCCTCTGGCTCGACCAGCCCGGCGAGCGAGCGGCGCAGCATTTTGCGGCGCTGACCGAAACCCGTCCGGATGAGCGTGAACAACCACTCGCGGTCGACGCTGACGGGAACGGCCGGCTTGTCGCGCCTGCTGATCGACACCAGCGCTGAATCGACATTCGGTCGCGGCAGGAACACCGTTGGTGGCACCAGCCCGGCGATCCGTGCCTCTGCCCAGTAGTTGATCTTGACCGTGACAGAGCCGTACGCCGGTGTGCGCGGCGAGGCGACGAAGCGCTCGCCGACCTCCTTCTGCACCATCACGAGCATCCGCGTGACGGCGGGGACGTCGTCGAGTAGACCGATGACCAACGGCGTGGCGATGTTGTACGGCAGGTTGGCGACGAGCACCCACGATTCTGCACTCGACAGTTCGTTTGCCCAATCGATCTCGGTGACGTCTGCGTGTACAACGTTGACGTTCGGGTAGCCGGCGACGGTTTCCTTGAGGGGTGGGATGAGTCCGGCATCGACCTCGTAGGCGATGATCGACGCTCCGGTCTCGGCGAGCGCGGCCGTGAGCGAACCGAGCCCGGCACCGATCTCGACAACATGGTCGTTTCGGCCGACATCGGCGATGCGGGCGATTCGTCTGACGGTGTTGGGATCGACGACGAAATTCTGTCCGAGGGCGCGTCGGGGAGCGACTTCGTAGCGACGCAAAAGTTCGACTGCGCTCGAGCGCGTGATGGTCATAGAAGTTGGATTACCAGGCGAGTGCTACCGGGATCGGTGACTCGACCACATCGGCGAGCACGCGAAAGGCGTCAGGGCCGAGAACGATGAGGATGCCCGTCGGGGCTGGAACGACGCTGACGATCTTACAATCGACGGTTCGGCCATTGTCTGTGTCGGTGACATGCAGCGTGGTGCCCGCCGGCGCGACGTTGGTCTGGCAGACGTTGCCGCCCGCAGCGAGGTCGTGGAAGGTGGCGTCGCCGGTGGCGTGTGAACCGGTCGGTGCAGCTTTGACTGTCAACGCAATCGAACCCGGTGCTGTTCTGGCGGTGTCCGGTCCGAGATATCCGGGCTCGCTGGCAACGAAGGACACGTCTCCGGTCACCGGTGTCGTGGCCGATGTTCCCCCCGCCAGTTGGATGCCGCCGGACTCTCCGATGGCGGCAACGCCAGCCTGCTGGGAAGAGGGGCTGTCCTGTTTGGAGGCCCACAGGAACGGCAGAGCAATGACCGTGACGATGCTGGCGACCAGCACACGACGTTTATCAGCTCCTTGCAACACCGTTCAATTCATCCTTCGTCTCTTGGCCGACTGGCACTCCGAGGTAACGGCGGGGCGACGCAGCCGCCCGCTGAATTACGGGAACATTACGAAATCCCCAGCCGTAACGCAACATTGGCGTTCGACTTTGTCGCGAAGGCGACGTCGAGTCGGTCCAACGCTTTGAGTTCTGCCAACGCATCGGCAACGATTCTCACGTTCGCCGGTTGGTTCGGCGTACCGCGTAGCGGCACCGGAGCGAGATACGGGGAGTCCGTCTCGACGAGCAGCCGATCGAGTGGGCAGGTGACCGCGGCGCGTTGTACTTCGCCCGCTGACTTGAACGTCACGATGCCGCTGAAGCTGAGATAGGCACCGAGGTCGAGGCATCGACGCGCCTCCTCCTGGCCGCCCGTGAAGCAATGGAAAATGGTGCTCGACGGTGCACCTTCTGCGCGCAGGATGTCGAACGTTTCGGCCCACGCCTCGCGGGTGTGAATGACGAGTGGCAGGTCGTAGTGATGCGCCATTTGGATCTGTTCGGCGAACGCCTGTCGCTGGGCCTCACGTGGTGAGTGGTCGTAGTAGAAGTCGAGCCCGCACTCGCCGATGGCGACGATCTTGCTGCGCCGCAGCGTGTCGCTGTCGCCGAGTAGGTCGACGATCGAGGCTGTTCCGTTCGTTGCCTCGTGCGGATGAAGGCCAACAGTCGCATAAACATCATGATGAATGGCAGCGACCGAAATCGCTTCGATGCTGCTCTGGCGATCGCAGCCGACCGTCACGAAACCCACGACTCCATTGGCTCTGGCAGTGTCGAGTGCAAACTCGACACCGCCGGTCAACGCGGGTGTCAGATGGCAGTGACTATCGAAGTACTGAGCCTCTGTCCTGTGTACCATTTGGTTCACGAGCGTCGCGGGAAGAGCGACTCACCCTTCGTGACAGCGACGCCTCCTGGATAGAGACCCCAGTTCGCAGCGTCCGGCAGGCGTTGGTCGCAGACCTTCCCGCTGAGACCGATTCGTTCCCAGATCGTCTGGGCCGTGTCGGGGATTGCGGGAGAGGCCAACAGGGCGACGATCCGCAACGCTTCGAGGGCGTCACCGAGCACGGCGTCGAGCGCTTCGCCCGGCTGAGCCTTCCATGGTTCGTGCGTCTCGAGGTAGGCGTTCGTCGCCCGCAGCAGCGTCCATGTCGCTTCGAGCGCGCGGCTCGGAGCGACGACATCCCACGCCGCCGCGGTGTCGGCGTAGGCTGTTGCGGCAACGGCAGCAAGAGTCGAACCCTGTGCTGGTTTCGCGCCGATGCCGTCAGTCTTCTTGGCGATCACGGTGGCGACGCGGCTCAGCAGGTTGCCGAGATTGTTGGCGAGGTCGCTGTTGTAGCGGGCTGTCAGACCCTCGTAGGTGAAGTCGCCGTCAGAGCCGTATGGCGTCTCGGCGAGGACGTAGTAGCGGAAGCCATCCAGTCCGATGTCGTCGATCAGGTCGAGCGGGTTGACGACGTTGCCCGACGTCTTGCTCATCTTTTCGCCACCTGCGAGCAGCCATCCGCCGACGGCCCAACCCTTCGGCGGCTCGACGCCGCCGGACAGCAGCATTGCCGGCCAGTAGATGCAGTGGAAGCGGATGATGTCCTTGCCGATGAGGTGATAGTCGACCGGCCACCACTCGGCGAACCGCTCGTCGTCCTGCCCGAAGCCGACGGCACTGAGATAGTTGGTCAGCGCGTCGAACCACACATAGGTGACGTGCTTGTCGTCCCACGGCAGCGGGATACCCCACTGCAACGATGTTCGGCTGATCGAGAAGTCGCGAAGCCCGCCCCTGATGAAACCGATCACTTCGTTGCGACGGTGGGCAGGCACGATCGCCTCGGGATGAGCGTCGTACCAATCGAGCAGGCGCTGCTCGAAACGGGAGAGCTTGAAAAAGTAGTTCTCCTCTTCCACATGGTCGACGGGACGCTTGTGGATCGGGCACAGCTTCTCATTGCCCGGTCCGTCGTCGAGCAACTCGTCCTGGGTGTAGTACTCCTCGCACGACACGCAGTAGAGCCCGGAGTAGACGCCGAGCTCGATGTCGCCGGCGTCGTAGCACGCCTGCAACAGTTTGGCCACCGCAACCTTGTGTCGCGGTTCAGTGGTGCGGATGAAATCGTCGTTGGCGATGTTCAACTTCTTCCACGCCTCGGCATACAGCGGGGCGATGGAATCGGCGAAGGCTTGCGGCGATTGGCCGGCGGCCTCGGCGGCCTGCTGGACCTTCAACCCGTGCTCGTCCGTACCGGTGAGGAATTTGACCTCCTTGCCGAGCAGACGTTGCCAGCGAGTCACGGCGTCACCGACGATCGTCGTATAGGCGTGCCCGAGATGCGGCTTGGCGGTGACGTAGTAGATGGGCGTCGTCAGATAGAAGTGGTTGTTGTCGACAGTGGTCATTGGATTCTCCCGGAAGTGCTGCGAACGGTGTGTGAGTTCGGAGATGGCGTCGGGCGGATCAGCGCGCTCCGGCCAGCCCATGATGGGGCCGTTGCATTCGGCGGTTGTTCGGCGCAGGAGTCACCCCCGCAATGGTAGCTGGCGTCACCGATCGCGCCGCCGCCCGTTTTCGACACGGAAGCATGGAGTCCTATACGGAGGCGACGTGCTTTCCGACCTTGATGCCGGCGGCGAATGAACCACCGGCCACAGCGACGGCCGCAATGCCTGCGGACGTCCGTCGGATGACTGCTTTCGTCCTGCGGGCGAAGGTGACGACCGGCCAACCGCGTTCGAGGGCGATGTTGCGAAGGTCGGCGTCCGGATTGACGGCGACGGGATGGCCGACCGCTTCGAGCATCGGCAGATCGCTGATCGAGTCGCTGTAGCCGTAGCACTGGGCGAGATCGAAACCCTCCCACCTCGCCAACTCGACCATCGCATCGACCTTTCCCTGGCCGTAACAGAACGGTCCGGCAAGTTCTCCCGTGTAGTGGCCTTCGACGATCTCGCTGGCGGTTCCTATGCCGTCGGTCATGTTCATTGCCTTGGCGAGCGGCTCGACGAGTTCACGTGGCGATGCCGAAACGATGTACGTTGCCCGGCCCTTGCGACGGTGCATCTCGACGAGGTTCTTGGACTCGGGTCGAACACGTTCGAGGAGCTTCGGCAGGATCGACTCGTTGAGTCCGACGAGGTCGTCGTAGGCGACGCCCTTGACCGCTCCGAGGATGCGCTGTCGTACCTCCGCAGCGACATCGCCCCCACGGTCGCCGCGCAGCTTGAAGGCGATTGCGCCCGCTGCATCCTTGGCGAACATCGGGGTACTGATCAGTTTGCGCCGCCACGCGCTGACCCCGAAGACGAACGCCGACGAACCCGTGATCAGCGTGCGGTCGAGATCGAAAAACGCTGCGCTGGATGCGTTCAACTGGTGCAGCGACTCGGCGAATTCGCCGAGCGCCGAGTCCCTCACGCGGGCGGTTACGTCGTTGGTCGAACTGCTCGTCGCAGGGTCTGTTGCTGTGTTCTCGGCGGTGCTCATGGCACTTCCTTGCGGCCGATCGCCAGCACGGAGAGACCGAACGGCAGGCTGGCATGTTGCAGCACTTTTCGCTCGACCGAGGCGACAGCACCTGCAACACTGCTGAGGCGACCACCGCTGCGGCCGACATCACTGGACGATGCATCACTGGTGGCGGCTTTTCGCGAGAGCACCGACAACGCTGCTGCCGGGGGCACGAGGAACGAGTACGCACCCGTCGATCGTTCGAGCGACAGGCCGGCGATGCGGACGAGCCGGCGAAGGTCCTCGAGGCTGAACCGCCTGGCGGCATGGGTGACTTCGTCGTGGCTGCGCCAGATTCGTTTGACGCCGGGTTCCATCAGACAGACCAGGCCGCCCGGCTTGACGACCCTGGCGAATTCGTCGACGACGATCTGCGGGTCCGGATTGAGGCGGTGGTACAGGGCGGTGACGCATAGGACCGCATCGAACGAGCCGTCGCGATGTGGCAGATGGTTCATATCGGCGCGCACCGGTCGATACCCGTCGGACACGCTGCGGGCAACGCCGAGGGCGAACGGCTCGTAGTCGTCGAGTACGGTCATCGCCCGTTCCGCCAACCACTGACCGGTCGCTCCGGTTCCGCCGGCGGCGTCGAGGTAGACGGTGTCGGGGGTCACCGGAGCGAGCAGTGGAACGATGGTCTGCTGCAGCAGTGCACGTGTGGCCCGATACCACCAGTGGCGCTCGCTGGCTGCGGCGATGCGCCGATACTCGTCGAGTTCCATCGTCAGATCATTGCAGGCCGGTCACGCCGGACAGGGTCACCGGTTGCACTCTGAGCGGTAGAGCGGACTGCTCACGACGGTCGCAGTGCGAGGGCGAGCGAATACACGTGGCGCTTGGCGATACGTAGTTCCCCGGCGACTTCGGCGATTGCCGTCTTCTTGTCGAGGCCGCCGGCGATGCGTGCCGTCAAGGCGTCGACGATGTCGGCGTCCGTGGAAGGACCCGCAGGCGGAGCCCCGGCGAGGACGAGCACGTATTCTCCACGAGGCTCGACATCAGCGACCCGTTGCAGTGATTGGCCGAGGTTTCCACGCCACACCTCCTCGTGCATTTTGGTCAACTCACGGGCCAGGACGACTGCTCGATCAGGACCGCACACCTCGGCGAGTTGCCGCAAAGTCTGTGCGATTCGGTGGGGTGCCTCGTACAGCACGATGGTGCGCGATTCATCGGCGAGTTCCTGCAGGCGTGCCGTTCTGCCGCCGCCTGAGCGCGGCAGGAATCCTTCGAATACCCATCTGCCCGCCGGCAAGCCGCTGAGGCTGACGGCCATGATCGCTGCGGACGGACCTGGTGTCGCCGTCACCAGGTGGCCGGCGGCAATTGCTGCCTGCACCAGCCGCTCGCCCGGATCGCTGATGCCTGGGGAACCGGCATCGCTCACGAGCGCAACGGTCTGGTCTGCCAACAGCGCGTCGAGGATCGGTGCGATCTGGCCCGGCTCGGTGTGATCGTTGACGATCATCAACCGCCGGCGCTCGATGCCGAAATGCGACAACAGCCCGGCGGTCCTGCGGGTGTCTTCGCAGGCGATGATGTCGGCGGATCGCAGCACGTCGAGCGCTCTGGCGGTGATGTCACCGAGGTTGCCGAGCGGGGTGGCAACGAGTACCAGTTGCCCGCTCACGAGCGGATCTCGATGGGGTCACCGGCGTGCAGACCCCACCGTTCGAATGCGCCAGCCATTGCTTCGATCACGAACTTCGCCTTGAACACCGGCATCGGGAGACGGTAACGGCCGACAGTCGACAACTTGATGACGTCGCCTCCGGCGTTCACGTAGGCGACGTCGATCGGGAACCTCATGCCGATCGTGTGAATCCATCGGCAGGGGTCGATGACGAAGGCACCCTCGAATCCGTCACGGCCGATCAAACCCTTGGCACGTTCCCTCGGCGTCCGTGCGACCTCGATCGAGGCGAGCACCCTGGCATTGCTGACGATCCAAGCCATGATTCACCAGGATAGAGGTTCGATGGGTGCGCGTCAGACGGCCATCACCTTGGCGAAGTCCATCGTGCGCCAATGTTCTGGCGTCAACCGGGCCAGCACCGACTGCGGCGTACTCGGATTGTTGTCGGCGTACCACCGACCGAGTTCCGGTCCGAGGTAGCGGCTGGCCATCTCGAAGTCGTCCCGCTGGGTTGCCTCGACGATGACGGGCCCCTCGACGCTGACGTACCTGTACGGAGCTGTCTCGGTCTGCACCGTCAAGGTTGCCCGGCCAGCGGCGTGGAGCAGCCGAGCTTTCAGCGAGTCACCGTCCATGCCGATGAGCACGTCGCCGTTCTCGTAGAGGTACCAGATCGGCATCGCCAGCGGCCCCCGTCCTGGCTCGTCGATCGCCAGGATGCCGACGTGAACGTCGGTGAGGAAGGCGTCGCGCTCCGCTGGTGTCATTGATCCTGCAGCCATGTGTTTCCCCGTTTCGTTGTAACCCCAACACGACGTTACGAGTTCATCGCCGGTCGCGTCGCTGTGACAGGCGCTACGGCCCGGTCGTGCGGTGACAGTTCAGTTGACCGAGATCTGCGCGGACCCACTCGTCGCCGGCAGCCGTTCGAGATCCGCAGGGCCCTGTTCCATCAGTGCGACCAGGGTGGGTGTGTCGACCGGTCGGTAGTCCCAGGCGTCGACACCGACGTTGATCATCCGCTGACGTTGTCGCCACCGTTCGTGGACATGGCCGTGCAGCAGCCAGCCGCCACCGTCGATCGGTCGCTCGTCGACGTAGCGGTCGAGGTCGTGACTGTCGCCGGCATAGGGAAAGTGGCAGACGTCGACCCGACGGCCGCCGACGTCGATGGTGATCTTGCCCTGGTGGATCTCCTCGAACCCGGCGTCGAGGTAGCGCACGGCCCACATCTCGATCTTGGCAACGTCAGCGTGACGACGATGTCCGTACCAGCAGC
>JAYTOR010000158.1:0-13039 GCA_043747685.1 Actinomycetota bacterium | reverse complement strand
GTGAACGAACCGTTGCCGTCGGCGAAGACGAGAATCGGAGCGACCCCAGCGTGTGCAGCCGCGTAGCGCTCGGCGACGACATCGGCATGTGCAGCACGAATCATGTCGTCCGGCTGACTCGGAGTGCCGGCGAGCAAGACGATCACCGGCAGCTGCGGGCGAGGTCGCCGGAAGAATGCCGGCGGGACCCACACCCAGGCTGGTCGAGCCGAAAATTGGGAGAGTGTCGGTGGAATGTCGACTTCGGAGATGAATCCATGCGTTCGGAAATCGGGCGTAGGGGTATCCTGCGGTCTCGCCGTCGCCGGAGGCACCGAGGCGGTCGTGGCCACGGATCGCAGCTCGAGTTGCGACACAGGGATCTGATGTTCGAACCGTGCTCCGAAAAGAGCGCCGACGGTCGGCTTGTAGCCGTAGGACTGATTCACCAGGTTGGCGGCGAACAGCAGCGTCAACGGCGTCGCAGCGAGGGCGATGCCGCGTCGCCAGAGACCACTCGGCCGCCAACCCGACACAGCCAGTGAGCAAGTTGCGATCGGCATCGCTGCGTAGATGATGAACCGAAGCGGGATGACCTCACCGAACCGACCGCGAAGATCGATCCACCAGTTGATACCCGCACTGGCCGCTACCGAACCGAGCGTGGCGGGCACGACCCGCTGTAGCCACCACCGGCGACCGGGTCGAATGATCATCATCGCAAGGCTTCCGATCGCCAGGATTGCCAGCGAGGCGGGCAGACGGCCGTGAAGGAGCGAGACGTCGAAGCCGAGCATCATCGGCATTGTCGCAGACAACAACGACCACTGGGGGAAATGACGTCAGATTTTGCCGAGCGCTTACCTCCTTCGGGGTTTCCGCTGATGTAGCGAACCGCATGGTCCGAGGGTGACCGACTTGTGCGACCCTCCTGTGCTTCCCATTGCTGCGTCCATCGCCGGACACCCGTCAGCCCGTTCCACGACTCAACCGGTCTCGAACGCATCACCCTGGCGTGCGGCGGCTTCGTCGGTTTCGCCAGGAGAGGCCGTTGGGCGGTGTTTCCCTGCGAGCCGGTGGTGAGCGAAGGGAGCATTGTCGAAGCGACCCTCGAGTTGCTCGATGTCGTGCGTTGTTGCGCCTCCGTCCTGTCTTCGCCGGTGTATCGGACCCGACAGTGCTCTGCGGGGTGGGGAGATGGGATTCACACTCGGACGCGTCTGCGACTGGTCGGAAACCATTGGAGAAGGTCGCGTGGCAGTGGACAAAGCAGGTCGAGCCGGCGCAGTCGCCACGTGGCGGGCCTACGACGGTGACAGGGGTCGAGTTCTCGACGTGATGCGCCGCCGACCGGATGCGCCGAACCCGGCGATGGACATGTTGCTCGTCGACTGCCTCAGCGAGTGCGCCCGAGTCGGGGTGATCGAGGCGAGGCTGTCAGCCGTACCTGTGTAACTCGGTCGCGCCGCTGAGCGGGTCTATCCGACCGAGTCCCTCTATCGATACAAGGACAAGTTCGACCCGCGATGGAGACCGCTGTGGCTCGTGGCGCCGTCGCTGACGAGTGTGCCATTCGCCGTTCGGGCGGTCATCAATGCCTTCTGCGAAGGTGGTGTGCGACGGGCGATCCGGTCGAACGCCCGTGCCTCGTAGTCCGAGGAGGGCGGTGCAGACTCGTAGCGCATGGAGGGCGGTGCGTTCCGATGCGTCGAGCCTGCGGCAACGGTTCCAGTTCCTGCCCGGTTTCACCATTTCGATCTACACGTTGCTGCTCGTCGTCGCCATTCGGTTGGGGGTGTTCACCCGTGAACTGCCATTGCTCACCGGTCTTCGCCACGGATTTTCCGGCAGGATCGTCTGGTCGATCCACCGACGGTCGTCGCTCTGGACGAGTGCGCTGCTCTCGAGCATTGCCTTCATGGCGATCTCGCTCGCCACCTCGATAGTCGCCACACTCGGCATCTACGAAGCCATCGCCGGATGGCGGAGAGCTGCAACCGTTGCTCTCGGTGCAGCCATCGTTGCTCCGCTGACCGTCGTCGGAGTCGCTCAGTTGGTCGGTCTGGCCGGCAATGCCTTCGCACTGCGAACACTGCAGACGGTCGATTACGGAGCATCGACAGTTCCTTCGGCTGGCGGGGCGCTGGCGGCGATCGCCGGACCGACCCTGCGGCGAACACTCGTCACCTGGATGGTGATCGGCTCGCTACTGCATCACCAACTCGCAGACGCCGAGCATCTCGCCAGTTTCGGCTTCGGTTTCGCCGTGTCGAAGGGTTGGGCTCCGACATCCTCATCCACTGCAGGGATCCCGCCATTCATCCTGGTCGCCCCAGACGGCATCGGACCGATCGTCGCCGACAGCTTCTACGCAGATACTACGCTGCAGCACGTTGGCACCGCCGTCTCGGTCGACCTCGTCTCCTGGGCGACGACACAGCTTCGAACAACCACACAATGGTCCGTCGGAGGACTCTCCGCCGGCGGCTATCGGGCTGCGTACCTGACGTCGACGCACCCTGACATCTACCGAGCCGGTTGCTCGATGAGCGGCAACTTCGAAGCACAGGGACGCGCTTTCGCCAACCAGACCTCTGTGACCCTCGACGCCGACACCCCGACCCAGCACACCGGGCCGTTGCTTCCGCCGATGATGCTCATCGTCGGCGACCAGGACCGAGCGGGGATGGCCGACGCCAACCGTTACCATGCGGCGATGACGGCACGAGGACAGACGAACACGGTCGTCGTCGGCTCAAGGGGCCATGACTGGGGTCTCTGGAAAGCGGAACTGACAACCTGCCTGCGGTATCTGGTGAGCCCTCCCGACGTGACCGGCAACAGCGCGCTTGATCCGACCAGGCCAGGCTGACGCCACACGGCATATTTTGCCCTCCGCTTACCTACTGAGGGGTATCCGCTGACGTCTGACACCGCATAGTGCTTCGATGAACTCATTCCGGACCGTTTCTCGGAACGCACGCGCCGCACTGGCGAGCGGGGTGCTGGCGATCGGTGGCCTGGCCGGGTGCGGGACCCCGTCAACCACGGGTACTCCGCCACGAACGACCTTTCCGAAAACAACGGTCTACCAATTGCTGGTACCGACGACGGCCACCCCGACCTCGACGAGGTCGGCGCTTCCGGTAGCGGATGCCGCTGGCACGATCGCCGGGGGGCAGCCACCGACCGCCGTCGCCGCCGGTGCGGGTCCTGCAGCCGCTCCCGGGGCACCGACTTCGTACACCGTGCAGAGCAACGATCTCCTCGTCCGCATCGCCAAACGGTTCGGTTGCAGGTACACCGAAATCCTCGCAGCGAACAACTACACCGGGGATCCGAACAAATTCCTCCCCGCCGTCGGGCGGACGATCTCCCTGCCGGCAACCTGCAAGCAGACGGCTCCCTCCGCCTCGACAACCATTGCCAAGGGTACCAAGACGCCAACGACCGTCAAAGCGGCCTCGACCACGACGACAGCAAAGGGCGGGACAACGCCGACGACCGCTCGCTCAGGGGCAGGCGCTGCGACATACACCGTCGTCGCCAACGACACGCTGAGCGGCATCGCCAGGAAGAGCGGCACGACGATCCAAGCGATCATCGCCGCCAACGGCTGGGCGGACGGAGCCAGCCATCGGATCAATCCAGGCGACGTCATCACGCTCCCGGCGAAAATGGCTTGAACCCTCCCCCGTCGACCTGCGGCGAGACGTTCAGCTCGAAGTGACGGAGGCCCCGTGATCATCATCTGTAGTTCAACGGCCATCGTTCTGGCGATGTCGGGGTTTCTGGTCCTCTCGACGCGTCGCCCGGTCGACGTCCGCGCCTATCGCCGGCGCAGGCTCACCGAATCCCTCGGACTGTGGAGCCGATTTTCCATCGCGCTGTACCACCTGCGATATGTGTTTATCTGCGCCGGCGCATTCGACTTCGCGGTCGGTGTGAGCCAGATGGTCAGGTCGCTCGCGCCGAGAGTGCTGCTGACAGCGAGCGGCGTGGTCCTCCTCGTCGTCGGCCTCAAACACACGCTCGAGCCTCCGGGTGATCGATGACCGCAGCCCAAGTTCGGTGTCCGCTGGCGCGGCCAAAGTTTTGGGGCGCAATTGTCCTGGCTCTCACGCGACTTTCACCTTCGATCGTGAAGATCATTGGAATGGGTAATTTTTCCTCCGACCACGCCTCCGGCACCGGCACCAGGGATCACCGTTTGGGCGCTGCGTCGAAAGTTCCGGCGGCGACAACGGTCTTCTGGATCACCAAGGCATTGACCACGGGTATGGGCGAATCGGCATCGGACTATCTGGTGCACCGTTTTTCGCCGGCGGCGGCCGTCGCTGTCGGATTCGTCGCCTCCTGCGCAGCCCTCGCGCTGCAGTTCAGGGCGCCTCGGTACGTGCCGTGGATCTATTGGCTGAGTGTGGCGATGGTGGGTGTGTTCGGAACGATGGCAGCCGACGTGCTGCACTTCGGGCTCGGGATCCCCTATGCCATCTCGACTGCCGTCTTCGTGCTCGGTCTCGCAGCGGTCTTCATCGTCTGGTTCAGGGTGGAAAGGACGCTGTCGATCCACAGCATCACCACCCAACGACGCGAAGTCTTCTACTGGTTGGCGATCGTGACGACGTTCGCCCTCGGCACAGCGCTCGGTGATCTCACCGCCATCACTCTGCATCTCGGCTACTGGCAATCAGGGGTAACGTTCGCCGTCGTGATGCTCGTTCCGGCGATTGCCTACTGGCGGTTTCACCTCGACCCGATCGTCGCGTTCTGGTGCGCCTACGTCGTGACGCGCCCGCTCGGCGCCTCGTTCGCCGACTGGATGGGCGTGTCACGCAGCCGCAGTGGACTGGACCTCGGTGCAGGATCGGTCAGCCTGAGCTTGATCGTCCTGATCGTCTGCTTCGTCATCGCCCAGACGATCGCCGCAGACGACGCAGCGATTCGATTGCTCGGCATCTCGATCGCCGAAGGTCAGCAGTAGTGCCGCTGTGGGGCCATCGACCGGCGCGACTGGCGACCGCCATGGGACTTTTCGTCTATCTGGCCGTCGGAGGATCGATGGCCCTGACGTGGGAGGCACATCAGACAGAACGGTCCGTCACCCATGACGCCTCCGCGACCCAGGTCGTCACCAAGGCGAAACCGAACGCGCCCACAGAGACGTTCCTACTCGTCGGTTCCGACAGTCGCGCCGGTGTCGACTCCAACGCTCCGGACGCCGGCGGCATCCTCGGACCTGGCGCTCCTGGCGGTCAACGGTCCGACACGATCATGCTGCTTCGTGACAACAGGAACACTGGACAGGCAGTGCTGCTGTCGCTGCCGCGTGATCTGTGGGTGACGATCGCCGGCACGACGGGCAAGGACCGCATCAACGCAGCATTCACCAAGAATGCCGGCACGCTCGTGCAGACCATCCAGAACAACTTCCATATCGACATCAACCACTACATCGCCGTCGACTTCTCCGGCTTCAAGAAGGTCGTCGACGCCATCGGCGGGGTCACGGTCTGCTTCCCGTACCCGACCAAAGACACGAACACCGGGCTGAAC
The DNA here is from genome assembly GCA_043747685.1 of Actinomycetota bacterium. Lineage (GTDB taxonomy): Bacteria > Actinomycetota > Acidimicrobiia > Acidimicrobiales > Ilumatobacteraceae > JANXUF01. The sequence continues at coordinate 7,504 of JAYTOR010000158.1, read as the reverse complement.
ATCGCCAACTCCGGATGTTCGAAACTCGACGGCATCGGCTCGCTGCAATACACGCGCTCGCGCCACTATCAGGAACTGAAGAACGGTCACTGGGTCGAAGACCCCCGATCAGACCTCGACCGCATTCAACGCCAGCAAGAGTTCATCCTGTCTGCCCTCAACCAAGCCCAAGGTGCTCTCGGGCAGAATCCGCTGCTGCTCTCGTCGCTGCTCACCGCCGCCGCAGCGTCGTTGACGCTCGACAGCGGACTCACCGTCACGGACCTCGCAAATCGTTTTAAACCGTTGGCAGCCAACGACCTGCAGCGCTACTCGCTCCCTGTCATCGGCGTGACCCTGCAAGGCAAAGCCGTGCTGAATGTCGACACGACCGCAGCAGACCCGATCCTCGCTTACTTCCGCGGTGAGACCGACACGCCACCGCCGACGACGACGACAACCGGTTGAACGTAGGTGTCTCGCACGGCACCCGCCGCTCGTGTAGAAATGCTGAGGCCCTGAAACGGGATGCACGGCCCGCAGAAGCCGGGCACACACATGGCTGAGATGTCGCAGGTCGAACGACCGAAGGCGTTCGGTTTGCAGGGATTGCGGTGCAGCCGGTGGATGATCGGGCTCGTGATGGGGCTTGCCTTCACGCTGGTCGTTCCACTCTTATCCGTGATCCAGATCAGCCTGCGCAACCCGCCAACGGCGGGCAAAGTGCAGTCGGACAATGTGCGGATCATCTTTGCGATCATCTTCGTCTTCGGCCTGTTCGCCTCGTATCGATTGTTGCGGATCCGTGCCGTCATCGCGGCTGACGGACTGACCATGTTCAATCCGTTTTCGACCCACCGTGTTCGGTGGGTCGACATCTCGACGATTCGGATCGAGAGCAGGCGCATCGAGGGCGACGAGGTGACCCGCATCAGGGTGATAGCCGACACCTCCTGGAACATCGCAGCGGCGATGGGCGCTTGGAGCAGACGCCATACCGCTTTGAAACCGTTGCTGGACGCTTGCGCAGAGTACGGCGTCAGGGTCGAAGGTCTGGAGCAGTAACACCAGCGTCGGTCGACGCCGGGCGGATGCCGATGGTGGAGCGAGCCGTCGGGTACGTTCGTTTCCGTGAGTACCGCCCGCAAGATCATCATCGACACGGATCCCGGCATCGACGATGCCATGGCGATCTTCTACGCCCTCGAATCACCGGAACTCGATGTCGTCGGACTGACGACGGTTTTCGGCAACGCATCCACGGATGTGACCACCGCGAACGCGCTGAGATTGCTGGAGATCGCCGGCAGGACCGACATCCCCGTTGCCAAGGGTGCCGTCAGGCCGCTGACGATGCCGTATCGCGGTGCGGTCGAGTTCGTCCACGGTAACGACGGCCAGGGCAACGTCTTCCTCGCCTCGCCGACGACGGCAGTGGCGAGCAGTGACGCAGCGCATTTCATCATCGAGACGGTGATGGCTGATCCCGGGGCGATCACGCTCGTTCCGCTCGGCCCGCTGACGAACATCGCGCTGGCGATGTTGATCGAACCGTCGCTCACCGACCACGTCGCCGAAATCATGATGATGGGCGGGGCGGCATTCGTCGGCGGCAACGCCTCCCCGGCAGGCGAAGCCAACATCCTCAACGACCCGGAGGCTGCCGACATCGTCTTCGGTGCCAACTGCCCGATCGTGATGGCCGGGCTCGATGTCACCGAGAAGACGTTGATGACGACTGCAGACATTGCCAGGCTGGCGACGTTCGACAACCCGACCGCCCGGCACGTTGCATCGATCATCCCGCACTATGCGGCCTTCTACCGCGCCCGTCTCGGCCTCGATGGCATCCATGTGCACGACTCGACGGCGATCAGCTATCTGATTGCGCCGGATCACTACACCTGGGTCGAACACCCGATCAGGGTCGATTGCGGAAACAGTTTCAGTCGCGGCAAGACTCTGGCATCGATGCGGATCAGCGATCACGAGGAAGCGTGGCAGCGGCGCCGCCCTGTTCGCATCCTCACCGACGTCGACGCCCGCGCCGTGATCGAACTCGAACTCGGTCGACTCGCAGGCTGATCGCGGCCGGCCTTGCGCGTGCCGTAGGCGATCAGCTGAAGTGCAACAGTGAGTTGGGCGGGCCCGCTTTCGATGATGGACCCGCCTGGTTGCACGCGAACGTCGAAGCGGACGGTTACCCGGTGCCCGAATTGCTTGCAGCGCACGCCGACAGCGCCGTGATCGAAGCGGCGTTCGGTACGGTCGATCCGTGGCACAACCCCGTAGCTTTCCGCAACGTCCGTACCAAGTCCCGCCGGGCGCGACCGAACTCGTGCTCGTTCGCCACGGAGCTTCCGCCGACGCAGTGGAGGGCCAGGACTTCCCCCTGGCGGGCGGGCATGGTGACCCCGCGCTGTCCGAACTCGGACGTCGACAGGCACAACTCGTCTGCGATCGACTCGCCACCGAACGCACCGATGCCATCTATGTCACTTCGCTCCGGCGGACCGTCGAGACGATCCAACCGCTTGTCGACCGGCTCGGGCTGGGTGCGGATGTCGAAGCGGATCTCCGAGAGATCCACCTCGGCACGTGGGAGGGCGGCCTGATGCGACAGAAGATCGCTGACAGCGACCCGATCGCCGTGCAGCTCCTCGAGCAGCAGCGTTGGGACGTCATCCCGGGGGCTGAATCGTCAGACGATTTCGGCGCCCGCGTTCGAGCGGGCATCGAGCGCATCACGAATGCCCACCCAGACCAACGCGTCGTCGTCGTCATCCATGGCGGCACGATCGCCGAACTGCTTCGGCAGGTCACCGGATCGAAGCCGTTCGCCTTCCTCGGCGCTGACAATGCTTCGATCTCGAGCATCGTCGTCGCACCGACCGGATCGAGTCTCCGTTGTTTCAACGACATCTCGCACCTCGGCGCGACAAGCGGCGAGATGACGTGACGAATAGGTCTGAGTTGATCATCACATCGTCGACTTCCGGCGGCGTCCCGTTCCGCCGTCTACTATCCATTCACGATGACCGAGTACTCACGACGACACATCCAAGCGGCATGGTCCGTTCACGTGGTCACGGCCAGTGGGGTCTTCGTCGGATTCCTCGGACTGAACTCGGTCATCGAAGGTCACGCCCGAGCAGCCATCCTGTGGCTGGTGGCGGCGTTGATCCTCGATGGCATCGATGGTCCGTTCGCTCGAAAGCTCAACGTACGTGAGCGCATCCCGACGCTCAACGGCAACTCGCTCGACCTCATCGTCGACTACTTCACGTGCACCATCGTGCCGGTTGCGTTCCTCGACAAGTTCATGCGGCTACCTTCCAAGTCAGTCGGTCCACTCGGCCTGGCGATCCTCGTGACCGGGGCGCTGTGGATGGCGAGAACGAATCAGGAGACAGAGGACCGGTGGTTCAGCGGGTTTCCAGCTGAGTGGAACATGATCATTCCGACACTGTTCCTGTTGCGCGCCAGCGCGTGGGTGAACCTCGCACTCTGCGCACTGTTCTGTGTGCTCACACTGATGCCGTTCCAGTGGGCGCACCCAGTGTCCGTGCGTGAACAACGGGCGATTTCATTGGCGTTCATGATCGCATGGCTCGGTTCGATGATCTGGCTGGCAATCGCTCAGCGCACCGTCACGGCCATTCGCATCGTGCTGATCATCGCACCGCTGTGGACGATCTTCCAGGTGATCCAGCGGTACTACAAGTTCGGCGGGAAGCTCCCGAAACCGGTCGCCAACTAGCACTCGGCACCGCGATCGCCCCGACGGGTGAATCGCCACATGTTTCGTTTAGGGGGCCTGATGCTCGGGTAGTCGTGCGCCACATTCGCACAGGAGGTGCCCTGCTTGACCCCCGCTCCCCACACGGCCTTTGCCGACGCCCCCGGACTCGACCTCGGCCGCCTCGGTACGCCAGAGGCCCGATGGCTGTCAGCCCTCGGTGGTCTCACCGAACTGACGGTACCCACCGGGCACCGTGTGGTCGTGCTCAGCCCCCACCCTGACGACGAGACCTTCGGTGTCGGTGGCACCATCTCGATGATGGTCGACGCCGACTGCGAGGTCGTCGTGGTCTCGTTGACGGACGGTGAGGCGGCGTCGGACGAGCCCCGGCTCGCAGCCCGTCGAACCCTCGAACTGCAACAGGCGCTGCGGTTCCTCAGTAACGGACGCCATGTCGAACTGCAGCGCTGGTCCTTGCCGGACAGCGGTATTGCCGATCACCTGGACGACCTGCACGGTCGTCTCATGTCGCTCCTACGCGCTGACGACATCGTGCTCGCCCCATTCGACGACGATGGCCACGGCGACCACGACGCGACCGGTCGCGCCGCCCGTTCTGCTGCCGCTGGCTCAGGATGCGCGCTGTGGTTCTATCCGATCTGGGCGTGGCACTGGCATGATCCGGACACATCGGCGCTCACCGATCGCGGCGTTCGGGTGCCCCTGTCTGTTGCGGCGATGCACGCCAAGCATGAGGCGATGCGCTGTTTCGCTTCCCAGACTGCAGGTTCGAACCCTGTCGTACCTGCTGACATGGTCATCCGATTCAGCCGGTCGTACGAACTGCTGGTCAGGCCATGAGGGTCGAGCTCGACCCGTTCGAGGAGCGATACCGGGCGGTGACGGACCCCTGGGATTTTGCCAGCTCACCATACGAACAGCATCGTTACGACATCGTCGAGCAGTCGCTCGGCGACCGCCGCTACGAACGGTGCTTCGAACCTGGCTGCTCCGTCGGCAGCCTCACCGAACGTCTCGCCGCTCGCGCCGACATCGTCATTGCCAGTGACACCTCGCCGTCCGCGCTGGCGACGGCATCGAAGCGCCTGGCGAGATTCGACAACGTCAGGCTCGTCCACGGGGCGATACCGGAAGCGTGGCCGAAAGGTCTGTTCGACCTCATCGTCTTTGCCGAGCTCGGCTACTACTGGGATGTCGCCGACCTCGGTACCCTCGCCGCCAAACTCGCCTCGTCGGTGGCAGCGGGTGGCGACCTCGTTGCAGTGCACTGGCTCGGCGATTCGTCGGATCACCTCCTGAAGGGGCGGGTGGTGCACGACGTGCTCGCCACCACCTTCGGTCCGGCTGCGAGCCGTGTCGAAGAGCCGAACTTCGTGCTCGAAAGGTGGCGGCGGTGAAGGCAGGGCTGAACGTCGTCCCGATTCGAGCCGTCGTGATCGGCGTCCCCGCCCACAACGAAGTCCAGCGCGTCGCAGCATCGGTGACTTCGATGCTCGAAGCGGTCGAAGCACTCGGACCGGGGATCGAGGTACATCTGACCGTCGCCGCTGACCGGTGCAGCGATGGGACAGAGCATGTCATCGCGGCAATCGCCGAGCACCACCCGCAGGTCCACATCGCTTCCGGCCGCTGGGGAACGGCGGGCGGTGCACGACGTGCAGCCATCGCGCGTGGCCTTGCAGCCATGACGTCAGCCGACACCCGCCGGCTCGACGAGGTGTGGATCGCAACGACCGACGCTGACACGGTCGTGACCGACGACTGGTTGCAACGTCAACTGTCCTACGCGGACAACGGATTCGACGCTGTCGCCGGCGTCGTCGAATTGATGGACGACGCCGACCGGTCTCCCGCGATCGCCGGCCACTTCGCGCTCCACTATGCGTTCGATGAGATCAATTCCCACTCCCATGTTCACGGGGCGAACCTCGGAGTACGCGCCACTGCATACCTTGCAGCTGGCGGGTTCCCCGACCTTGCCTGCTCCGAAGACCACGCGCTGTGGAACGAACTGCTCCGCCTCGGCCGTCCCTGCGCCTCGCCCGTCGACGTTCGCGTACTGACGAGTGCACGCCTGAACGGGCGCGCCATCGGCGGATTCGCCGATGGCCTTGCCAAGGCGATGCGATGACGTCGCCGCTGTCATCGCCGGGGTCCTGGCCGGCGTCTGAGCTGTTCGACGAACTGCCGGATTTGCCATATCCCGGAGGCGGACAGACCATCGAGCGCTTTCGCCGGCTCTGGGCGACCGCCGAGCGATCCCCTTCGCTCGGCAGATTGCTCGAAGCTCACCACGACGCCAAGGCGATCCTCGCCGAGGCAGGCGTCGCCGTGCCGGACGCTTGGCGATTCGGTGTCTGGGCGGCTGGCGGGCCGAAACCATTGGTGCTGGAGCAGGAATGCGGCCGTTGGCGGCTACACGGCGAGAAGGCCTGGTGCACAGGTGCGTCACTCGTCAGTCATGCGCTCGTGAGCGCCGGTGACGGTGACAGCTCGACGCTGGTGCTGGTCGATATGTCTGCTGCCGGCATCGAACTGCTTCCGAGCTCGTGGATGTCGCCTGCATTCGCCGATATCGACACCCGGACGGTCGCCTTCGACATCACACTCGGCAAGCAAGATGTCATCGGTGCCGAGGGGTGGTACCTGCACCGACCGGGATTCTGGCACGGTGCCGTCGGTGTCGCAGCCTGTTGGGCCGGTTGTGCCTCCGGTCTCGTGCAGCGCGTCGTCGACCAGTGGCGCGACGATCCCCACGCCCTCGCTCACCTCGGGGCGATCGACGCCGACATCTGGACGATGCGCGCCGTACTCGCCCGGGCAGCCGCCGAGATCGACGCCGACCCGTTCGACTCCGACCCGTTCGACTCCGACAACGGATTCCAGCGCGCACTGCGCGTGCGCCACATCGTCGACACCGCCGTTGCGGACATCACCACACGGCTGACGCGATCCATCGGACCGGGACCTCTCGCGCACCAGCCAGAACTGCACACCGTGCTGAGCGAGGTCGACCTCTATCGCCGCCAATGCCACGCCGAACGAGACCTCCAACAGCTCGGAACACTGCGTCGCGACAGCCGCTCGACCGGGAACACCTGCGTTTAACTCTGGGCGCGTTGGGCAATGCACACAGCGTCGCCTGTCGACGGCAGCGCTGGGGATCGCACCCATCACCCTTTGGAGCGTCACATGTCCATGCAATCCGGATCCGAATATCAATCCTCGAGCGACGTCTACCAAGACCAGAGTGGACGTCTCTTCGTGCAGCCGCAACCAGTCGTGCAAGCGCAGCCGGTTGTGCCCGTCATTGCCGCTCCGTCCGCAGTAGTGCGTAAGTCCTATCGCGCCCGGTTCGCCCCGGACGCGGTGGTCACGGCGATAGGCGGACTCGTGATCCTCGTCGTCGGCCTGCTCGCGCTGACACGTGCCGGCACCGACGGACCGATGAACACCCCCATTGTCCGGGTGCTCGGGTTCACCCACACCGAGACACTCGGCCTGATCGAGATCGGGATCGGCGCCATCCTGCTGATCTGCGGTGCAACACTGTCACGCAGCGGCACGCTTTTCTTCGCAACGATCCTCGGCGTCGGTGCCTTCGTCGGAGCTATACAGACGAAGTCGTTCCGTACGACGCTGGCACTCGAATCGAGCATGTCGTGGTTGGTCGTCGCCGTCGCGGTGGTCGTCGTGCTGTCGACACTGCTCATGCCCCGATTCGTCACGCGCACCGAGAGGGTCGCGGTCGACGCCTGAGGT
>JAYTOR010000157.1:0-5288 GCA_043747685.1 Actinomycetota bacterium | reverse complement strand
GACGAAGCGCTGGACATGTTGGACGTCGCAAGTATGTGCAAGCGGGGGTCGATGGCGACGATCCATGCGCATACATCGGACGTGGTCCTCCATCGGCTGGCCTACTACGTCGCCAAGTCGAAAACGGTGTTGCCGGAGTTTGCCGTCTGGTCGTTGATTTCCCAGACCGTGGATTTTGTCATCCACATCGACCTCGTTCGCAATGCATCCAACGACGATGCGCCGGCCAGACGACGGGTGACATCGATCATCGAGGTCGGTGGGCCGGGAGAGCGTGGCGGAGTCGCTTCGTCTGAAGTGTGGGGGATCGATGATCTCGGCGAGTTCCAGCAACTGATCCCACTCGCACCGCGGCACCTGAAGCAATTGGCGATGGCCGGCTATCGCCCAGAGCTCTTCGCTCCGCGAGCGGAGGTCTGGGTCCGATGAGCGACGCGGCAGTCCTGCTCGTGGCGTCGACCATGCTGGCCGTCGTCGGAGCGCTGATGGTCGTGTCGGCGTTCCGCTTGCAAGTTGTACTCGTCACCCCCACGAATCTCATCGAGCGCGCAGGTGGGGCCCGACGCCTCGGCGGCGCTGCTGGCGCTGGAGTACTCGTCTTGGTCGTCACCGGCTGGTTTGCACCATCGTTCGTCATTGCGGCGCTCGCCTGGTGGGCGCTCGGACTGCTCACCGGCCGCGCCGAAGGCGGTGTCGACGATGCTGCACGGGTCGACGCGCTTGCAGCATGGGCGGAGAACGTTCGCGATGTGTTGACCGTCGGGCGCCTGACGTCCGGCGTCATTACGACCACGGTGCAGACAGCCGACGAAACCATCCGCCCTGCAGTCAGACGGCTCGCTGCGCGATTGTCGACGCAGCCGGCGAACGTTGCCTTCCGCGCGTTTGCCGATGATCTCGACGATCCGATCGGCGATCTCATCGCCTCCGGCCTGCTCGTCGCCTTCGAATCAGGCGGCCGCGCGGCCGACGTCCTTTCGGCGTTGGCCGGCCAGGCGCGCCACCAAGCCGAACGGCGGCGGCTGATCGAGGCAGAACGCGCCCCGGCACGGCGCGAGGTCACAGTTGTCTCGCTCGTCATGGGTGTGCTGTTGATACTCGTCCTGCTGCTCGGCCGCAGCGAGTACCTCAAGGCCTACCGATCGGCGGAGGGGCAGATCGTCCTCACTGCACTACTGCTTGCGTACGGCGCGATGCTGCGATGGGTACAACGGCTGACGCAATCACCTCGAGCCTCGCGATTTCTGACGATGGGCCGTCCGTCGTGATCGCCACGGTACACAGTGCCGTGGTCGGCATCTCGGTGACCGGCAACTCACTACTCCTCGGCGTCCTCGGTGGTTCATTCGCGACGGCAGGAGCAGTGTGGATGATCGCCGGTTGGTGGGCGCAACCGCATGCCCCACTTGCCCGCACCGTGTCGTACCTTCGGCGCGAGCCAGAGGCCATCGTCGCACCCGCTGAGCAATCGACGTGGCGTCAACTCGGCACACGTGTCCTCAAACTATGGGGCCGCCAACCGGCCAACCGGACAGCCATCGATCTCCGTCTGATCGAGCGTACCGTCGAGCTGCATGCCGGATATCTCGCCGGTTCTGCGCTCTGCGGCTTCGTCGTTCCATTTCTCGTCGCCTCGATCGCCGACGTCCTCGGGATTGTCTCGCTGCCGTCACTTGCGCCGTTATGGGTGTCCCTGCTCGTGAGCGTGATGGTGCCATTCGTCGTGCAATCGGATCTTGCCAAGCGGGCAGCGAAGGTCCGCCAAGACCTGCGGCATCAGCTCTCGGCCTATCTCGACGTCGTCACCATGCGACTCGCAGGTAACGAGGGCAACGAGGGTGCGTTGAAGAAGGGGGCGACCGATGGTGAGGGTCGGCTCTTCGTCGAATTGCGACGTCGGATCATCGATGCCGAAACCTCTGGGAAACCGTTGATGACGGCGCTCGCAGTGATCGGGCGCGATTTCGACGTCACCGAACTGCAGCAGATCGCTGCCGCCGCCTCGCTGGCCTCGGCCGATGGCGCTGCGGTCTCACGTTCGCTTGCCGCACAGTGTGCGACGTTGCGTTCGACCATCGCCTCGGAGCAGGAGGCAGACGCTCGTATCCGCACCGGAAAGATCACCGTCCCGCTCGTCGGCATGGCCCTCGTCATCATGACCCTGATCATCTATCCAGCCCTCAATTTCTCCCGATAACGGCGACAGAAAGACCACGACATGCCCAACGTTTCCATCATTACTTCAGCACTGATCCATACGATCTACGGACACTTGCGGCGATTGCGTCGAGACGACGACGGTGCCTCGGGATCGCTCGATCAGGTGCTGTGGTTCATTGCTGTCGCCGTCGGTGCTGCCGTCATTGCAGCGATCGTCTGGGCGAAGATCAAGACCGAGGCGAACAAGCCCGTCAACTCCCCATCGGCTCCCTGAGGGGAAAAGGACGGCCGACTGATGCACTCGACGACCGAACGCCCAACCAGCCTGGCGCGCAGCGTCGCGCCGGACCGATTGGCGGACGACCGCGGGTCGAGTTCGTCCATCGCGATGGTGCTGCTGGCACCCGTGATGGTCGTACTGATGTTCCTCGCGTGGCAGGCGGCATTGTGGAACCACGCCAGGAGCCAGGCCCGAGTGGTCGCCCAGGACACTGCGGTTCTCGTCGCCCGATCCGGTCTCGATGCCGGCGTGGCAGAACGATCGGCGCGGTCGGCGTTGGAATCCGACGATGACCTCGATGGCGTTTCCGTCTCTGTCTCCACCGCAAACGGTCTGGTGACGGTGACCGTTCGCGCCGAAGCGCCAGGGGTCGTGCGCGGCACGTCGTCGATCATCGACGTGCAGGCCATCGCCTCGATCGAGCAATGGGCCCAGCTATGAGTCTCGCCCGTCGTCTGCCCCGAGGGATCTCCGACGACCGTGGTTCCGGTGACGTACTCGGCTTGGTGTTGATGGCTCCGATCATGTTGGTCTTCGCGCTGCTGATCTTCTCGCTCGGACGACAGGTCGACGCCCACGCCCAGGTCCGTTCAGCGGCAGCAGCGGCGGCAGAAGCCGCCGCTTTGCAGCGCACTCCGGGCCTCGCTGAATCGGCTGCACTGGCCGCCGCGAACCGGGCACTCGTCGATCCGCTGGCATGCCCGGGAGGCCCGTCCATCGCTCTCGATCTGGAGCACTTCATTCCGGGCGGCTTCGTCACGGTGACGCTCAGTTGCACACCCTCGACGGCGGGCCTCGGCCCCCTCGATCCGCCGTCGCCCTCCTTCTCGGCAACAGCGATCGCCACCGTCGACCCGCTCAGAGCGAGTTCACCGTGACCGACGAACCCCGCATCCAGGTAACCGTCGGCTCGTCGTGCAGTCGGCCCGATACCGACGCTTCGGAGAGTGGGTCAGCGAACACGTGGTCACGGCGTGTCTGGGAGCGATTCCGCAGCGATGACAGCGGCACCGGCGTCGTCGCCGCGCTGACACTGATGTTCGTCTTCACTGCCGGGGCATTGATCTGGTTGTCGCGTGATGTCGACCGCGCCGACCAGGCCAGATCCGACGCCAATTCGATCGCCTTTCAGGCGGCCAGGGCGGGAGCGCAGCAGGTACAGGGGAACCGATTGTTCGACAACAGCACACCGGTGATCGATCCTGATCTGGCTCGGGCTGCCGTCTCGCAGACGACCTCGAACCTGCTGGCGAAGTTCGGTGAGAGCGGCAGCGTCGCAGCGGTGATCATCGAAGGTGATCGTGTCACCGTCACCGTGGTCGTCGACGTTGCAGGACGCACGGCGCACGGAACCGGGTCGGCGCGAGCGCGTGCCGGCGTCAATGGACCGGAGCAGACATGAACATCGGCCGCTCGTCAGCGAATTCGCCTTCGACCACCACCCCCGCTCGCTGCACACCGCTGCCGCCAGCACTCCAATCGACGAGAGAGGCATGACGATGGCACGAGCACGCTCGTTCAGCAGAGGGATGGGGGCACTGATCGGCCTGTGCCTGTTGATCGGCGGTGTTCCCCTCGGCATGATGTTGGTCAGCCGTGCAGCGCTCGGAACGCGCAATCCTCTTGCCGGTGTCCGTCCACCGTGGCGCTGGTCGGTGAAGCAGATCCGTTCGACACTCGCTCACCACGTCACCGAATCGACGATGATCGACGTACTTGTCCGACTCGGCGTGGCGATCGTTTGGATGTGCCTGGCGGTCGTCATCCTGACCACGATCGCCGAGATGGTCAGCCAACTACGGCACGGTGTCGCGCTGCCAACGGTGCGAGGACTCGGGTGGTCACAACGGATCGCCACGGGCATCGTCGCCGGGCTGTTGGCGTTTGCCCCGATCCACCACAGCGGTTTGCCATCGGGCGGAGCGCTTCCGTTGCGCGACGCCAGACCGGTGGCGGCCCAAAGCTATCGACCCGCAGATCCGGGTCTCGCCCGTTCGCCTGACGCAGCAGTTCCTCGGCGGGCGGCAGATGTCGAAGATGGTTGGCGGTCGCATCGAGTGAAGGCCGGCGAGTCGATCTGGGATATCGGGACCCGCATCGCCGGTGGCGATGTCGAACAGACTCATGCGATGGTGAGGCAGATACTCGACGCCAACCTCGGCCGGCAGATGAACGACGGATCGGTCTTCCACGATCCGGGCTACATCGACTCGGGCTGGTTGCTCACTGTTCCAGCGACGGGCCAAGATCGTCAGCCGCAGATGTTGGCGGCAAATCTGACGACTACCCCGGCCGGCGTCACTGCACCGATGTCCGTTGATGTGCCGATGCTCCCTGAGATTCCGGTTTCGACCGCCGGCGAGCATCGAGTAGTGCTCGGCGACACGCTCTGGGACGTCATCGACGAACACTATGGCCACGTCGACGCAGACCTCGTGTGGCGTGTTGCCGAGGTCAACCATCTCGAGGATCCATCGGCCATTCCGATCGGGACGATCGTCTCACTTCCTCCACTCTCCGCCTCGGAACCACCTGCGGACGGTTCGCTGCCGTTGATTCCTGCGTCCGCGTCGTCGAACCAGCCGACGCCCGCTTCGCCGGATTCCCTGCTGGTTGGCTCTGTCGTCGTGAAACGGGGCGACACTCTCAGCAGCATCGCCGAGCAGCAGTTCGGCGACCCCGACGCGTGGCCGGCCTTATATCAGGCCAACAACGGTCGACACTTCGGAGACCGGACGTTCACGGATCCGAACCTCATCCTGCCGGGTTGGACGCTGACGATCCCCGACGACTCGACCCCGAACGCAGTCCCAACTCGGCTGCCGAAGCCTGTCGCGGCGGAGGTGCC
>JAYTOR010000156.1:0-6917 GCA_043747685.1 Actinomycetota bacterium | reverse complement strand
GGGGCCAACGCCGAATGAAGTTGCCGTTCAGGGGACGGATCGCCCGCCCCAAACTGAAGACTCCCGAAGATCGGATGACACTCACCGATCACCTCGCCGAACTGCGGATGCGCATCATCCGCATCGTTCTGGCGGTCGGACTCGGATTCATCCTCGTGCTGACGTTCTACGAACCGGTGCTCGGCTTCTTGAAACATCCGTATACGGCCTACTGCAAAAGCCACGCGGCGACGTGCCAACCCAATCTGGTGTTTCTCAGCCCACTCTCGGGCTTCACGACCCGCATCAGTATTGCCAGCTACGCAGGTATCTTCCTGGCCATCCCTGTCATCCTCTGGCAGTTGTGGAAGTTCATCGTCCCCGGTCTGCATCCGAACGAGAAGAAGTACGCGATTCCGTTCATCTTCTCGGCGGTGTTCCTGTTTCTCCTCGGTGCCTTCATCGCCTACATCTCGCTCGAGCCGGCGCTCAGCTTCCTCATCTCGTGGGCCGGCAAGGGAACGACGGCAACCTTCACGGTGAACGACTACGTCGGGTTTGTCGGCTTGATGACCGCTGCCTTCGGGATCGGCCTCGAGTTCCCGCTGTTGCTCGTTTTCCTGATGCTCGTCGGCGTCATCAGCTATCGCACGCTGCTGAAGAACTGGCGTTACGCGATCGTCGGCATCGTCGTGATCGCCGCCGTCATCACCCCGAGCGGCGATCCATTCAGCCTCTTCGCGCTTGCAACCCCGATGCTCATCCTGTACTTCGTGGCCGCGCTCGTCGGCATGCGGATACAGAAGAAGCGTGAACGCAACGAAGCCGAGGAACAGGCTGTAGGCGTCTGACATCAGCGTGATCGAGCGTGATCCTGACGCCTCTCCGAAGAGTCGTCGGTAGATGACGACCGTGGGGACCCCGATCAGTAACAATGGTGTGGTGAGCGCCCACCGGAGCGAGCTCATCGCCCACTATCCGTTCCCACTCGACACCTTCCAACTCGAGGCACTCGATGCGCTCGACGAAGGCAAGTCCGTGCTGGTCGCCGCCCCGACGGGATCCGGCAAGACGGTCGTCGCCGAATATGCGATCGCCAAGGCGATCGCCGACGGCAAGCGGGCGTTCTACACGGCGCCGATCAAGGCATTGTCGAACCAGAAGTTCATCGACCTGACGCGCCTCCACGGTACCGACAACGTCGGTCTGCTGACCGGTGACAACTCGATCAACGGTGACGCCCAGGTCGTCGTGATGACGACCGAAGTGCTGCGCAACATGATCTATGCCGGATCTTCGGCGCTCGACGACCTCGCCTTCGTGGTGCTTGACGAGGTCCACTTCATCCAGGACACATACCGCGGGCCGGTCTGGGAGGAAGTCATCATCCACCTGCCGCGATCCGTGCGGCTGGTGTGCCTTTCGGCAACGGTCTCCAACGCCGTCGAACTGACCGATTGGATCTCGACCGTTCGCGGTCCGACGATTCCCATCGTCGAATCGAAACGGCCCGTGCGGCTCGACAACCTCTACATGGTCGGGGACAAGACATCGGATCGCCTTCACCTGATGCCGACGATCATCGATGGACGACCGAACCCCGAGGCGAGCCGCCTCGACGAGGATGCCAACAAACGCTGGCGCGGCGGGCGCGGCAAGGTGGGGGGTGCACGACGGGTGCTCTTCACCCCGAGTCGTCCCGATGTCGTCGAGCGCCTCGACCGCGAAGGCATGCTGCCTGCGATCTTCTTCATCTTCAGCCGTAACCAGTGCGAGGCGGCAGCCAAGTCGTGCCTCGACGCTGGACTGCGACTGACCGACGCCGCAGCGCGCATCCGGATACGCGAGATCGTCGACCGCCGTCTGGAAGGACTGGATCCCGGCGACCTACGCGTACTCGGTTACAACACGTTCCTTGCCGCCCTCGAAGCCGGCATCGCCACCCATCATGCCGGCATGGTTCCACCGTTCAAGGAGGTCGTCGAGGCGTGCTTCACCGAAGGTCTGATCAAGGTCGTTTTCGCCACGGAGACGCTTGCGGTGGGCATCAACATGCCGGCGCGATCGGTCGTGATCGAAAAGCTCACGAAGTTCACAGGTGAACATCACACCTCGCTCACCCCTGGCGAGTACACACAACTCACTGGTCGGGCAGGGCGTCGAGGAATCGACGCGTCCGGCCAGGCGATCGTGCTGTGGAACCCGTTCGTCACCTTCGAGCAGGTCGCCACGCTGGCCTCGAGCAAGACGTTTCATCTGCACTCTGCGTTTCGCCCCACCTACAACATGGCGGCAAACCTCGTTCGTTCCTATACGAGCGAACAGGCCCATCATCTACTCGACCTCTCGTTCGCCCAGTACCAGGCCGACCGCGACGTCGTCCGTCTCGAGGCACGCCTCGACCGTCGGCTCACCGACCTCACCAATGCCAGAGAGGCCGCCGAGAGCCCGTATGGCGACATCTACGCCTATCGCACTGCAACCTCTCGGTCCGAACGCAGGGCAGGCAGGCCCGACGAGATCGAGATGATCTCCGTCGGGATGGCCCGTCTCAAACCTGGCGACGTGCTGTTCGTCGAGAAGGGCAAATACGTCGGCAAGGTTGCAGTCCTGACGACCGCCCACCGCAAGGAGGGGATGCGCGTGTCGGCGCTGACGATGCGCCGCGACACGCTGCACCTCGCTCCGGACGACTTCACCGAACCGCCGAAGCCGGTCGGTGTCATCCAGATGCCGGTGCCGTTCTCGCCGAACGGTCAGAACTTCCAACGGGCCGTCGTGCACGCCTTGGAAAAGCTCAAGACCGCACCGAGATCCGGACACGCAGGGTCACGCTCTGGGCGGCGCGACGGCAACCGGGGTCGGTCCGCCAGCGTCGAAGACGGATCATTCGTCGTCGAAGACGATCCGGACCTCCACGCCCGGCTTCGATCGGTCGTGCAGTCAGAGCGCATTCAGCGAGAAGTCGACGATCTGCGCGAGCGCGTCAGCGGCCGGAACAAGACCATCAGCCGCCAGTTCGACGGCGTGCTCGACATTCTCCGGCGTTGGGGCTACGTCAACGGCTGGTTGCTCACCGAGCGCGGCAGTACGCTGGTGCGTACCTTCCACGAATGCGACCTGCTCGTCGCTGAGGTCCTGCATCTCGGGTTGTTCGACGACCTCGAACCGTCTGCACTGGCGGCGCTGGTGAGCGTTGTCACCTACGAACACCGCAGCCCTGACGCCCCACCAGCCCCATGGTTCCCGTCTGGTGCGGTGCGCAAACGCTGGCTACGGATCCAGACGCTCTCGGACGACATCGCCATCGACGAAGAGCGCGCAGGGCTTTCGCCGCACCGCGCGCCAGACCCGACGTTCGCAGCAATTGCTTTCGCATGGGCAGCGGGGGAGGGCTTCGCAGAAGTCGTCGAAGCAGAGCAACTGTCGGGTGGGGACTTCGTCCGCAACATCAAACAGCTCATCGACGTCCTTCGTCAACTCAGTCTCGTCGCCCCGAAATCGTCGACTCGGCGCGCTGCGCAACAGGCGAGCGATCGTCTGTTCCGCGGGGTCGTGTCTGCGTCCAGTTCTGTCGGGGCGGTAGCCCTCGGCGACGACGAACTCGAAGACTTCGATGACGAGCTATCGCCGGTCGTGCAGCACACATTGCTCGACCCGGATGTCGACAACGAGGACAACGAGAACGGCCAGGGATCGGCGCTCGACCCTCCTCCGCTCTCATGACGATCAAGCGTGGCGAGGAGTGGGGATCGCTCGTGTCGCGCCCGGTGGAACTCGTCATCGCGACCACCGATGCCGAGTTGCACCGACTGTTGAATGCCGCCATGCGCTCGGACGAGCGGTTGGCGGTCGGTCTGGTCAACGGTGGCGGCGATCTGGCACGCACCGTCGCTGCATCCAAGGATCCTGCCGAACTTGAAGCGGCCCCAGAACTGCAGCGGCTGCCGATGGACTGCGCCCGCACCGATTTCGATGGACGATCCGTGTGGTTCTGCAGTCATGCGATCATCCGTCGTCCCGGTTGGCGAGCGTGGCGCGGACCGCTGACAGCGCTGATGAATGCTCAATTCATCGGGAACTGGGACGTTGCCCCGCGTAGCCATCCCAACGACGGTCGCCTCGATATCATCGCCACCATTGGTCGCTTCGACGTACGGCAACGCCAGCAGGCGAAGCGGCGCCTCGTCACCGGCACGCACCTGCCCCATCCTGCGCTCGGCGAGACACGATCGAAGCAGTGGCACGGACGAGTCGAGCGTGACCAGGTGCTGCTCCTCGACGGTGAAACCTACACGTTCACCGGCGAACTGACCGTCACGGTCCAACCCGACGCCCTCGACATCTATATCTGAAGCCTCGGTAGGGTGATCGAGATGAGCGCCGAGATGATGGATGCGTGGATTCTCGACCAGGCGCCAGGGTCCTATCGTTGGGGAGAGATCACCGTTCCGGAACTCGCCGTCGACGATGTCCGCATCCGAGTGGTCGCCAGCGCTCTGAACCACATGGATCTGTGGGTGACGCGAGGTATGCCGAAACCTCCGGTCCCGCACGTTCCCGGCTGCGACGTCGCCGGCATTGTCGACGCAACCGGATCGGCAGTCACCAACGTCGCGGTCGGAGACGAAGTCGTGATCAACCCGGGTGTCTCGCCACTCGACGACATCATCTCGCTCGGCAACGACAGCCCGATGGGCAAGGGCTTCCAGATCTACGGCGAACATACCTGGGGCGGACATGCCACCTATGCCGTCGCCCCGGCGCGCAACGTACGACATCGGCCGACGAACCTCAGCTGGCAGGAATCAGCAGCGTTCCCGCTTGCCTACCTGACCGCCTATCGAATGCTCCGTCGGGCGCGTCTCGAAGCCGGCCAGACGGTGCTCGTCGTCGGTATCGGCTCTGGCGTCTCGACTGCTGCGCTGGCACTCGCCACCAAGATGGGTGCCAGAGCCGTCGTGACCTCACGAGCGGAATCGAAGCGGGACCAGGCGTTGGCGCTCGGTGCCGAGGCGGCGTACGACTCTGGCGACCGAAGCTGGCCCGTGCAGGCCGACGTGGTCATCGAAAGCGTCGGGCCGGCAACGTGGGAGCAGTCGGTCCGATCGTTGAAGCCTGGCGGACGGCTGGTGGTCTGCGGTGGGACGTCCGGGCCGACCGTCGAGATCAACCTGCCGAGGCTGTTCTTCAAACAGTTCGAGATCATCGGATCATCGATGGGCAGCTATCAGGAATTCGATCAACTGCTGCGACTGATGCACACCGGTGTAGCCGTGCAGGTGGACGATGTCCTCGGACTCCCGGACTACCTGGCAGCGCTCCACCGACTCGAAACGGGTGAGCAACTCGGCAAGATCGTCTTGCAGCACGGTGCTCCTCCTGCAGGTCTCTCCGAGCCTGGCGTGAGAACGGAGATTGCATGAGAACGGAGCGACGATGGACGCTGACGAGCTGAAGCAGCGAGCGATCGCCGAGATCGATCGACTCGCTGAAACGCTGTATGGCGTGTCCCATGACATCCACGCTCATCCGGAACTGAACTTCGAAGAGCACCACGCCCACCGTGTATTGACCGAAGCGTTGTCGAACGCCGGCCTGTCGCCTCAGCGAAAGGCGTACGGTCTCGAAACGGCGTTCCGGGCTGACGTCGGAGCGCCCGGCTCGCCGACCGTTGCGGTGCTCTGCGAATACGACGCGCTTCCCGGCATCGGCCACGCATGCGGACACAATGTCATCGCCGCAGCCGGGCTCGGGGCCGGGCTCGGACTCGCAGCCGTTGCAAACGAAGCAGCGGGACGGGTCAGCATCATCGGCACCCCGGCGGAAGAGGGCGGTGGTGGCAAGATCGCCCTCGCTCAGCAGGGAGCGTTCGATGATGTCGACGTGGCGATGATGGTCCACGGCGCCGATGCCGACCTGACGGAGATCGAAGCGATCGCCATCGAGACCCTCGACATGACCTACTTCGGTAAGGCGGCGCACGCTGCTGCGGCTCCGCAGTTGGGCCTCAATGCGCTCGATGCCGCAGTACTCGGCTACGTGGGCGTCGCTGCGCTGCGCCAGCACATCCTGCCGACGGAACGCGTGCACGGCATCTTCACCAACGGTGGGGGAGTGCCCAACATCGTCCCGCAGGAGGCAGCGAGCCGTTGGTTCGTACGCTCGCCGACCGCTGCGAGCCTGGCACCGCTGAAGCAGCGGGTGCTCACGGCGCTCGAGGCTGGCGCAGCAGCGACCGGCTGCTCGTGCACACATCAGTGGGCGCCCCGTCCCTACACTGATCTGCGCACGAACGGTCCGCTCGCCAACTCGTACGTCGCCAACGCTGCCCGGATTGGCCGCCGCGTCTGCGATCCACGTCAACTCGGCAAATTCGTCGTCGGTTCAACCGATATGGGCAACATCAGCTACCTCGTCCCATCGATCCACCCGATGATCAAAGTCGCCCCGGACGGCGTCGCCATCCATACCCAGGAATTCACCAAGTGGGCGGCCAGCCCCGACGGGGACAAGGCGGTGCTCGACGGAGCCAAGGCAATGGCGATGACAGCCATCGACTACTGGAGCGACGCGGCGCTGCGCCAATCGGTGACAGCTGCATTCAACCGCAACAGATGACGACGTTTATGGCGTCGATCGCTGAGCATCCCCGTCAGGCTCAGAGGGAGTCTCGTAGACTCGGCGACCGTGACGGTGTACGTCCCTGAAACGTTTTCAGATGAAGAGTCAGACGTGCTCCGGCGCTACTTCACCAATCTGGATGGCCCGGTGTTCGCGCTGGTCAACCTTCCGGAGGTCGTGAAGGGAGCGCTGTTCGCACGCTATTCGCGTTCGTCGAAGAGCCTCCGGCGGTTGTTCATCGACGAATTCGTCGGCGAGCTCGATATCAGCGGCGACCAGACGATGGACGCAACCATCGGCCTGCACCGGGCGGA
>JAYTOR010000155.1:0-4319 GCA_043747685.1 Actinomycetota bacterium | reverse complement strand
GCATCGCCGTCACTTACGGAATGGCCGTGAATCCGCCGTAGAGGACGGTGATGGCAACGAGGCCGGCGCCGCAGCACAGCATCAGGTACGTCCAACCGTCGTTCCACTTCTTCGGCCACCAGGCAGCGACGCCGATGAACAGCGGGAACGCGGTGAACAGGAAACGGGGTCTGGCGGTCACGGTCTTGGGGATGATCATCAACACGACGATCGTCAGCGTGTATGCCCAGACGTAGAGCGGAAGGCGTTGGCGACGGCTGACGACCAGCATGAAAACGAGGGCGACCAGCGTCAGCGTGCACATCAGGAACGTCGGAGACGCGAGCGGATGGATGATGCTGTTACCGACCTCGCGCAACGCGGTCCATCCCCAGCTGTATCCCTCGTGCCACGCCTCGCGCTGGATGCGGAACCAGGCAGCCGGTTCGCCGGTCTGACGACGCATGAACAACTGGAACCCGATGAATCCGGCGGGAGCCAATGCCGGGGCAACCAGTGATCTCCAGGCCCGCTCGTTATGGATGGCGACGATGGCGGCGACTCCGCAGGCGGCGACGAGGGCGATGCCGTTCGGGCGTGTCATGGTCGCCAGGCCGGCAGCGACGCCGGCAAGGAACCATCGCTTCTGGCCGAGCCAGACGAGACAGGCACAGGCGAGGACGATCAGCAGACCCTCGGCATAGGCCAGAGACAGAACGAAACTGCCGGGGAAGAAGGCGGTCAGGATCATCGCCCGCTTGGCGACGTCGTGGTCGAAGAACTGGCTCGCCAGCCAGCCCACCCCGATGATCGCCGCCAGCCCGACGACCAGGTTGACGGCGAGTGCGGCTGCAACGTCACGGCCTGGTAGTACGGTGTCGGCGGCGCGGATGATCAACGGGTACAGCGGGAAGAAAGCACCACGGGCGGCGCGCAGATGGTCGGTGTCGTATTCGTAAGTGACGTTCGGCGGAACGAAGTGCGGGTACCCCCGTCTGACGATTTCGAGGTACCACTTGCTGTCCCACGACGTGAAGACGTCGAGCATGCCGCGGAAGGCGTTTCGAGGCCGAGGCTTGTACGGGGCGGTGGCGACAGAGTTGGACGTCGTGACGATCGCCGCGCCGATGGCGACGAAGATGCGCGACACGACATAGGCGACAAAGCCGGCAGCGACGGCGCGGCGCCACGTCGTCGCACCGTCACCAGCGTCTGCGATGGCGGTGTCGTCTCGCCGCTTGCGGACGGCGAGCGACCCGAACAGCGCTCCGCGGCGGAGCGATGGAACCGAGCTCACATCGCCGCGATCGGGAGAACCCGGATACCGGGGCCGAAGCGTTGAATACCGTGGCCGTCGGCCGTCAGCAGCCTGATCACCCGGCTGCGCTGCCCGGCGTAGGGGGCCAGCAGTTCGAGCATTTCTGCATCGCTTCCACGTGGTCGGCCAGTCAGCGCCTGCGTCACGAGATGGCACAGCCAGAAGTCACCGACGGCGATGGCGTCCGGGTCGCCGAACGTCGGTCCGCCTGCGCAGCCGATCGTCCACTGGCCGATTCCGGGTATGAGCGTCAAACGCTGCAGTGCGACTCGTGGCTGTGCGTCTGCCTCGATCGAGGTGACGAGGCGCTGGTGCGAAGCGAAGGCTTTGATCGCGTCTGCGCGCTTGCGTTCGATCCCGAATCGGTGGAACCGCCAATACGGCAGTGTCGCCAGCACGTCGGGTGCCGGGGGCAGATACATCGGCCGGGGTCCAGGGGCGATTCCGCCGAACACCCTGCACAACGAGGCGTACGAACGCATCGCTTCGCGGGTGGTGACGCGCTGTTCGAGGATCAATGGGAGCACGGTGTGGTAAAGGCCGCCGCCGTGTCCGATGCGTGGCATCGGGTTGCGACGCATCGCCGTGGCGACCGCCGGATGCGCCGGGATGATGTCCGCAGGCGGCTCGTCCAACTGCCCGGTGAGCGCAGCGACCGTTGACAGTGCATGATCGCCCCCAGGACCCCATGCAGATGCGTCGATGCCAGCGGAGGACCACCAGATGTGCAGGCTCGCCGGACCATCCGGGGTCAGCGTTGCTCTCCACCAGCCGTTTGGCTCGGCCTGCGTTGTCGGGTCGAACCGGCCGTGCTGCTGCGCGCTGAGCACGCTGGGGTAGTCGATGGACGGGGCCATCTGTTGCATGGGTACAGACACGGCTGCGACGATAGTCAATGGGTGTGACAGAGAAACGGTTTTGCGGAAACCTTCAGTCCGCCTCGCCCTGACACCGCGCTGCGCGGTCGTAACGGCCACCTGACCGATGAATCGTCGAAGAACGGCACGCTAGGCGAGGTGCTCGATCGGATGATGACAGGCGATGAAGTGCTCGCCACCGATGTCGCGGAGTTGCGGTTCTTCCTGAGCGCAGATATCCGTGGCGAACGGGCAACGCGTCCGGAACCGGCAACCAGATGGTGGCAGCACCGGCGAGGGGATTTCTCCGAGGATCTTCGTCGCTAGCACTTTGACCCTCGGATCCGGCACCGGGATCGACTTCAGCAGCAGATCGGTATACGGATGCGTCGGGCGGGCGTAGAGATCGTCTGACTTGGCAACCTCGCACACCTTGCCGAGGTACATGACAGCGACACGGTCGCTGATGTTCTTGACGACAGCAAGGTCGTGGGCGATGAAGATCAGCGTCAGATTGCGCTTCGCCTTGAGATCCTCCAAGAGGTTCAAGACCTGCGCCTGGACGCTGACGTCGAGCGCCGAGACCGGCTCGTCGCAGATGATCATCTTCGGATCGAGCACCAGCGCCCTGGCGATCGAGATGCGCTGGCACTGACCGCCGGAGAACTGATGAGGCTGGCTCTCTGCGGCACGTTTGGGATCGATTCCGACTTCTTCGAGGGTGGCGTCGACCTTGGCGGCACGTTCGGCTTTCGTGCCGACCTCCCAGATCATCAACGGTTCCATGACGATGTCGCGGACCTTGCGGCGAGGATTGAGCGACGAGATCGGGTCCTGGAAGATCATCTGGATATTGGTGCGCACCTTACGCATCGAATCGCCACTCATCTTCGTTAGTTCGTTGCCGTCGAAGATGATCGAGCCAGAGGTCGGACGGGGAAGTTGCATGATCGCCCTGCCGGTAGTCGACTTGCCGCAACCCGACTCACCGACCAGTCCAAGCGTCTCGCCAGGGATCACGTCGAGGCTGATCCCTGAGACGGCGTTGACCTTGAGGCCGGTGCGGCCGACGGGAAATTCGACGACGAGGTTCTCGAGACGCAGCAGTGCTTCGTCAGCGGTGTGCAGGTGTGCGGTTCCGGTACCGGCCATCAGCGCAGTCCTCCGATGGTGACGGCGACGTTGGAGTCGGTCGTTGCATCAGTGGCTGCTGGGCGATCGAATCCACCGGTCACCACTGGGAACCAACAGGCGTAGGCATGTTCCGGATGCTCACCAGCGGTCAATGGTGGTTCCTGCTGGCGGCAGCGGTCCTGCGCATACTGGCACCGCGGCGCGAAACGGCACCCGGTCGGCGGGTTGACGAGATCGGGCGGTCGACCGGCGATGGCGTGCAGGCGCGTGTGTGATGGCTGCTCGATCTTCGGGATACTTGCCAATAGCGCCTCTGTATAGGGATGCCGCATCTGCGAGAACAACACGTCCGTTGGTGCCTTCTCGACGACCTTGCCAGCGTACATGACGACGATCTCGTCGGTGTGCCCGGCGACGACACCAAGGTCGTGAGTCACGAGAATCAGACTCATGTTGCGGTCGCGACGCTGTTCCTCGAGGAGATCGAGGATCTGCGCCTGCACGGTCACGTCGAGCGCCGTCGTGGGTTCGTCGGCGAACAGCATCGTCGGGCCGCAGGCCATGGCGATGGCGATCATCACGCGTTGGCGCATGCCGCCGGACAGTTCGTGCGGATACTGGTTCAAACGGCGATGGGCTTCGGGAATGCCGACATCGACGAGCAGCTTTTCGGCAGTGTCCGACGCTGTTTCGCGCCCCATGCCGAGATGCGTCTTCAGCGGTTCGGTGATCTGTGCCCCGATCTTCATCAGCGGGTTGAGCGACGTCATCGGATCCTGGAAGATCATCGCCATTTCTTTGCCCCAGTATTGACGCATCTGCTTGATCGTCAGCTGATCGATGCGAGCACCTTCGAACCGAACCTCTCCGGCGCGGACGACGCCTCGGCGGGGGAGCAGGCCCATGATCGATCGGGAGAGGATCGTCTTTCCAGACCCGGACTCGCCGACGATGCCGAGGGCCTTGCCGCGGTCGAGTTTCAACGAGACACCATCGACGGCCCTGACCAGCCCGCGGCCGGTCTTGAACCC
>JAYTOR010000154.1:0-6466 GCA_043747685.1 Actinomycetota bacterium | reverse complement strand
CGGGAGTGTTACTCCGTTCGAGGTGAGGCAGGCTTCCCACTACGGACAGCATGACGTTGATTCGCATGACCCGGATCTAACGCCGCCAAGCTGAGCGTTGACTGCGTGCGCGCTCGGAGTACTCGAAGAAGCTGAAGGCAGCCACAGCCGCTGGTTCGCGACCTCACGCACTAGCGTTGCGTCGCTATGTCGAAAGTGCTCACCTCACTGCCCGTTGACGAACGAGTCGGCATCGCCTTTTCGGGCGGTCTCGACACATCGGTCGCGGTCGCCTGGATGCGCCACCACGGCGCGATCCCCTGCGCCTACACCGCTGACCTCGGCCAACCTGACGAGCCCGATCTCGACGACGTACAGCAACGCGCCAAGCAATACGGCGCCGAACTGGCACGGATCATCGACTGCAAGGAGGAACTCGTCAACGAGGGGCTCGTCGCCCTGCAGTGCGGTGCGTTCCACATCACGACAGCCGGTAAGACATACTTCAACACCACTCCGCTGGGCCGTGCAGTCACTGGCACGCTGCTCGTCAAGGCGATGCACGATGACGCCGTCGATGTGTGGGGCGACGGCTCGACGTACAAGGGCAACGACATCGAGCGGTTCTACCGATACGGGTTGATGGTCAACCCGAATCTGCGGATCTACAAGCCGTGGCTCGACGAAGCGTTCGTGAACGAACTCGGGGGGCGTAAGGAGATGAGCGAGTGGCTCCTCTCCCACGATCTGCCGTATCGTGACTCGACGGAAAAGGCCTATTCCACCGATGCCAACATCTGGGGCGCGACGCACGAAGCCAAGCAGCTCGAATACCTGTCGACGGGCATGGATATCGTCGAGCCGATCATGGGAGTCAAGTACTGGGACGCGTCGGTCGATGTCGATCCTGAGACAGTGACCATCGGCTTCGAGGAAGGCTGGCCGGTTTCGCTGAACGGCGAGACGTTCCCGGACCGCGTCTCCCTCGTCATCGCCGCCAATGCAATCGGCGGACGCCATGGACTCGGCATGAGCGATCAGATCGAGAACCGCATCATCGAGGCCAAGAGCCGTGGTATCTACGAAGGCCCCGGATTGGCGCTGCTGCACATCGCCTACGAACGCCTCGTGACAGGAATCCACAACGAAGGCTCGATCGAGAACTACCGCACGCTCGGCCGCCGCCTCGGGCGCCTGCTGTACGAGGGCCGCTGGTTCGACCCGCAGTCGCTGATGCTCCGCGAGGCACTGCAGCGCTGGATCGGCTCTGCCGTGACCGGCGAGGTCACCGTCCGCCTGCGCCGGGGTGACGACTACACGCTGCTCGACACGACGGGTCCGAACCTCACCTACCAACCGGAACGTCTGTCGATGGAGCGTGCAGAGGATGCCGCATTCGGCCCGCTCGACCGCATTGGCCAGCTGACGATGCGCAACCTCGACATCGACGACTCCCGCGCCAAGCTCGCTGTTTACCGTTCCGCCGGCACGCTCACAGCCGGCAGCGATATCGGTCTGCTCGGTGCTGCGTCCGAGTCGGCCTTAGCTGACACCGCCGACAAATAGGCCGCAGATCGCAGCGCTCGACGAGCCCGTCTCCGGTTGCCGAGTTCACGGGCCAGGCGAAATTGGTGCACTACGTCCTCAGTAACCGAAACACTCCGACTAGGGTCGCCGGGACAGACGAGGGGGATTCGTTGAGTGAACTGCAGGCACCCACAGGCGCTGATGATGTCGACGCTGCGTGGCTGACGGCGGCGATGGCTCCGTTCGCTGACGGCGCCCAGGTGACCGATGTGCAGCGCCGGCCGATCGGTAATGGGATGGTCGCCGACAGCGTCCGTTTGTCGATCGCGTGGGATCGGCCGACACCGGCACCCTCCTCGCTCGTCGCCAAAGTCCCTTCGACGTCGGAAACGAGCCGACTCGGGGCCGCAGCGACGCGCACGTATCTGCTCGAAGCAGCGTTCTACAACGAACTCGCCGATTCGCTGACGGTGCATCGACCGCGCTGTTACCTGTCGCTTTACAACGAGCAGACGAACGACTACGTCGTGCTGCTCGAAGACCTCGCACCGGCGCAGGCCGGCGATCAGATCGCCGGATGCAGCGTCGACGAGGCGGCGAGCGTCATCCCCGAACTGGCATCGTTGCACGGACCACGTTGGAACGATCCGACGTTGCACGACCTGTCGTGGCTCGACCGCCCGAACCAGCAGTCGGCGACGGGCGTGGCGCAATTGATGGCGATGTTCTTCCCCGGATTCGTCGATCGGTACGGCGATCGTGTCGATCCGGAAGTGATGGGATTGACCGAACGGTTCATCCCATCGATCGAGTTCTACCTCCTCGACCGCCCGGAACCGTGGACGGTCGCCCATGGCGATTTCCGCCTCGACAACCTGCTGTTCGGTGGCCCTCGCGTCGCCGTGCTCGACTGGCAGACCGTCAAGCTCGGGCCCGGCCTCAGCGACGTCGCCTACTTCATCGGCTCCGCTCTGCAACCCGAGCAACGCCGCTCGGCGGAGAACGATCTCGTCCGGCAGTACCACCAGGCGCTCACGGCGACCGGCGTATCGATCTCGTGGGACGACTGCTGGCTCGGATACCGCCGGTTCGGCTTCGACGGCCTGCTGATGGGCATTCTCGCATCGATGTTCGTCGGCCAGACCGATCGTGGCGACGAGATGTTCATGGCGATGGTCAACCGCCATGGCCGGCAGTTGCTGGACCTCGAATCCGACACGCTCATCGGCTGCCCGAAAGGCTGATTCATGCCCCGACTGACGAACATGGACGAATTCTTCGTCCATCAGATTCCAGAACCGTTGCCGAATGTCGTCACGTATCACGAGTTCTGGCGAGAGAGCCTGTTCTTCATCATGCACCGGCGGGACGGCCTGGGCGACGTCGTCATCCTGACGCTCGCCAGTTTCCCGGCCCGTCAGGAGATGGACAGCCTGCAACTCGGCAGGATCGGCGACACCGCGACGATGATGCAGCACGTGCGCCATTTCGATGGTGACCCGCACACGATGAATGTCGGCCCCGTGCAAATCGACATTGCCGAGCCCTTCAAGACCGTGCACCTGCACGTCGACGACGTCCCCGCTGCGCCGGTCGCCCTCGATCTGACCTTCACCGCACGCACTGCGCCGTACGGATTGCGGCGCGGCACGATGCGCGCCGGTCACGAACTGATCTGGGACCAGAGCCATATGGTGCAGTCCGGCTCGTTCTCGGGGACGTTCACGCACCAGGGCACGACGCATCAGGTTGACGAGTGGTGGGGTCAGCGCGACCATTCGTGGGGAATTCGCAATCATGCACGCTGTCCGCTGTGGATGTGGCTGGCGATCCAGCTGCCGGAGGCGATGATCGCCGTATGGCACTGGGAATATCCCAACGGCGCACAGGTCTATACGGATGGCTGCTATGGGCCGGCCGACGGCAGCGATCCGATCCCCGTCGTCGACTTCCGCCACGAACTCCACTGGATCGACGCCGGCGGCAACGAGGTGTCGTACGGGCGCCACGGCGAAACGGTGATCGGCGTCGCCGGGCGTGTCGAGATCACGCTCGAAGGAGGCAGGGTGATCGGTGTCGAAGCATCCGGACGCTGGGCACAGCGCTACGGCGATCTCGGCGGCGGGCTCAACGAGGTCACCGTCCGCACCGACGACGGCATCGCAGGGACGGCGATCTACGAACTCACCGGCGCACACCACCACCGCTACTTCCCGGTCGCCAGGGCAGAGAACCTCCCGCCGGACCGTGCCTGAGGTTGGGCCTGGTCGGCCACGCATTACGATCAGGGGCCATGCAGCAAACCGAGCGCCGTCTGGACGACGCGTCGATTCTGGCGACGGGATGGAGGCCACAGCGCGACACGAAGATTTTCATCGGTTACCAGTTCGCCTTGCTGCTCGTCATCGCCATCTTCAGCTACCACTTCTACGACACCAGCCTCAGCCGCCTGTCGTTCCAGTTCCGTCAATGGGACCCGTCGTGGTACCTGTCGATTGTCCACCACGGGTACCAAACCAGTGGCGCGCGTCGCGCAGCGATCGCCTTCTTCCCGCTGTACCCGGCGCTCGTCCGCCTCGTGATGGTCGTTGTGCACAAGGACGTGATCGCTGCCTTCATCGTCAGCGCCGTGACTTCGGTGATCGGACACGTCGCCTTCTACCGGGCGCTGAAGAGCCGGCCGGAATTGGCGGACAGTGCTGCGAACTCGCTGATTCTGCTGGCCGCGTGGCCGACGGCGATCTACTTCTCGCTGCTCTACACCGAGAGCCTGTACCTGATGCTCACTGCGCTTTTTCTGTATTTTCTCCTCCAGGATCGCCTCAGCTGGGCAGCCGTGGCTGCGGCGTTCGCCGCGCTGACACGTCAACCTGGATTTCTCTGCCTTGCGCCGCTCGGGCTGTGGATCGTGATGGACACCGCCCGGCCATGGCGTCAACGGATCATGCGTCTCGGATGGGGCGCAGTGGCTGCGTCCGGCTACGCGATCTTCCTGATCATCAACAGAGTGGTCTACCACGACTGGTTCGCCTTCAGCCACGAACTCGAAGTCCACTGGCACAAGAAGGTCGTCTCGCTGACTCGGTCGATCCCCGAAGCCGTTCGCTACCTGCAGCATCCCACCTGGAGGTTCGGCTGGCCGGAGATCGCCGACCAGTACCTCGTACTGGCGACTCCACTGTTGCTGATCGCTTGGGCCTTTTTCTGCCGCGAGCGATTCGAACGCACCCGCTGGGTACTGTTCGCGTGGGGCCTCGTGCAGTGGTTCACGATTGCATCCTCAGGCTCACCCGTGCCCGGCTTCTCGTGGCTGTCGAGCACCCGCTATCTGATGCTCGTCCTACCGATCTACGTCGCCATCGCCGATCTCGCCCGCAACCGTAAAGTCATCATCTACGGGCTCAGCGCCGTGAGTTCGGTCTTCGCGCTGATGCTCGTCGAACGCTGGATCACCTGGAAGTGGGCTGCCTGATGGCGCTCACAAACGGCGGTATCCCGGCTCACGGCGTCCCGGCGGAGCAGGTGCTCGCTCAGTTGTCGGCGCTCAAGGAGCACGATGTGCGCTGGCGTGACGGTCGAGCATTCACCCTCGCCTACTATGCCGGAGCCGAAGTCGGCGCACTCGCCGACGAGGCGTACCGGCGGTTCTCGTCGGACAACGGGCTGAACACCGATGCCTTCCCGAGCCTCAAGACGATCCAGAACGACGTCGTCGGCATCGTCTCCGGTTGGCTGAACGGCGGCGAGGATGCTGCTGGGTTCATGACAAGCGGCGGTACAGAATCGATCCTGCTGGCCGTCAAGGCCGCCAGAGAGCGCGGTCGCACGGAGCGTTCCATCGAACACCCGAACGTCGTTCTGCCGGATTCGGCGCATGCCGCCTTCGAAAAGGCCTGCTACTACTTCGGACTGCAGAGCCGACGGATTCCGGTCGCTGCAGACTGGCGAGCCGACGTCGTCGCCATGCAAGCAGCGATCGACGCCGACACGGTGCTGATCGTCGGCTCTGCACCCCAATATCCGCAGGGTGTGATCGACCCGATCGAGGCGATCGCCGGATTGGGCGCAGCACACGACATCAACGTCCATGTCGATGCGTGTATGGGCGGCGTCACACTGACCTATCTCGCCACGCTCGGCTATCCGATCCCCCCGTGGAACTTCAGCGTGCCGGGCGTGACATCGATTTCCGTCGACCTCCACAAGTACGGCTACACCGCCAAAGGGGCGTCGGTTCTCGTGCACCGCAACAAGCGGCTCCGCCAATATCAGACATACGTGACGACGAACTGGCTCGGTGGCATGTATGGCTCGTCCGGCATCATGGGCACCAAGTCCGGCGGCCCGATGGCGGCTGCCTGGGCGGTGATGAACCATCTCGGCGACGACGGCTATCGGCGGCTCACTGCGGCGGCCCGCACTGCAACAGAACGTCTCGTCGCCGGTGTCGGAACCATTCCCGAACTGCTGGTCCGCGCCCAGCCGGAAGCAACGATCTTCTCGGTCGGTGCGGTCGATCCGGCGCAACTCGACGTCTTCGCCGTCGCCGACGCACTGTGGCGGCGCGGCTGGTATGTCGATCGTCAAGGCCCACCGCCGTCTCTGCACCTCACGGTCAACGCCGTCCACGAGGACAAGATCGACGAGTTCCTCGCCATACTCCGTTCGGCGGTGGACGAGGTACTGCAATCTGCGAAGACCGGGGACCAAGGGGCCTACGGCACCGTCGAATAGTGGCACGGCGCGTACTATCTGCGGATGCCGAACGCAACCGTTGATACTGGAATGACCCTCGAGTACGAAACATTCGGCTCGCCGGACGACCCGGCGTTGCTGCTGATCATGGGCTTCACCGCACAGATGACGCTGTGGCAGATCGAACTGTGTGAGGGTCTCGCCGCCGGCGGCCGGTACGTCATCCGCTTCGACAATCGCGACTGCGGGTTGTCATCGAAGCTCG
>JAYTOR010000153.1:0-3223 GCA_043747685.1 Actinomycetota bacterium | reverse complement strand
GGCGAGTGGATTTTGCCGGCCGGACGGTCGTCACCACAGCAGTCGGCGTGGCCGCGCCGGCAGGCGCGATCGGCTTGCTGAGGCGGTTGACGCCGAAGGCGCCTGCGGCGACGACGACCACAGCTGCGGCGGCGGCGGCCGTTGCCTGCACGCTCTTCGACTGCCGCATGGCGAACGCCGCGACACCGGTCCCGCCGTGCAGTTGAGCGAGGTACTTTGCCGCAGGAACGCCGAGTAGCAGTGGGATCAGCGCGGCCCGCAGCGTTGTGTTCGCTTCCTGCAGGTCGCCGACGAGCTCGTTGCAGTGCTTACACGTTTCGAGGTGGGCATCGACTTTGCGGCGGTCGCGCATCGACAAGCCATCGCGCACATAGGCACCGAGCTGCGGACGGATCTCCTGACATTCTGCGGGAATCGGTTGCTGCAGGTGAGCCTGGAGATACGCCTGGCGCAGACCTTCACGGGCACGGTACGCCAAGGCAGCAACGGCATTCGGAGCGAGCCCGAGGAGCGGCCCGACCTCCGCCGGTGTACGACCCTCGACCTCCGTATGCCACAACACCAGCTGCCAACGTTCCGGCAACGAGGCGAAGGCGCGTGCGGCGAGTGCCCGGTCGTCGTGCGAGTCCGACTGACGCAGTACCGAGAGATCGAGGACCTCCGGTACCTCCTCGCGTGCATCGAGCCGGCGATCTTTGCGCATCCTGTCGTAATACGCATTGCGGACCGCTGTCACCAGGTAGGGACGGAACGCCAGCTGTGGACCGCCGCCATTGCGGATCGCTTGGAGCACCCGCGTGAAGCCCTCGGCGACGACGTCGTCGGCGTCGGCCCGCGAGCGGGTGAGGCTGCGCGCTGCAGCCTTGGCAGATTCGAGATGACGGCGGTACAACTCGGCAAACGCAGCGTCGTCGCCGTCGCGCACCGCTGTGATCAGTTCGGCGTCGCTCGTCGGTTGCGCTATGGAAAAAAGATCTGTCATGGTGTCGTCGCCGCACAAGACTGCCGGGGACCACAAGTATGACCGCAAATCCCGTTGATGGGAGGCGCAGCGGGCAGTGACACGGCTCGGCTACATACTGTCGATGTGGCGTTCAGCGTCATAGAACGTGTGTGCAAACGTCGTTCAACCATGAGCAGGACGCATCTCAATTCGCCACGTTGGCGCGATGCCGTGCGTGAGCAGTTCGGCGTCGGACAGCATGAGACCACGCTCGACAGTCTCGCACCGCTGTTGGACATGATGCAGACAGAACAGGCAGACCTCGCACCATATCTCAAGGAATTCGGCCGCCGGTGCGGCGCAGCAGGCCATTCGCTCGACGACACCGCTGTATGGATTTCGATCTTCGCGGCGACGGCCGAACGCCGGATCCGAATCGGGCTGCTCGCCCGGCATGCAGCGATTCAACTTGCCGGAGGTTGGATGATGGGACACGACCAGCTGGTCGCTGCCACAACGGTGGACCCCTTCGACGTCTCGGCGCTGAAGGTGCGACTCATCCAGGAATACGATCGCCACGACGCATTCGGGCTGGACGTCACCCGGCAGATCTCACTCGTGGTCCTCGAGCCCGTTTTCTCCGACGAGCCGGTACCGAGTGCAGTCATCGCCGCAGCAGCTCGACAGGCGTTCCGCTTCGGTCACACCGTCGCCGAATGCCCGAACGGTCGAGTCGTCGTGCTCACCGAGCACGGGGACGACGTCGCCAACATGGCGCGCAACGTCGCTGCGAAAGCAGCGCGCTCGGTGGGTTCACGGCCCGGAGCCGTTCGGGCCTGGATCGAGACGCTGGCATCGGACCGATCGTCGATCGATGCCTTCCTGAGCGAACTCACTGGCTGACACCTCAGCCTCGACAGCTACCAACCCAGGAGATCGACCGCACCTCAGCGCATGCCCTGCGCTCTTCTGCGGTCGAGGACGGTCTTGGCCTTCCATGCGCCCCAGATGATCCCCGGCTCGTACAACGACTCGTCGATATCAGCCCACGTCGCCGGAGTCAGACCGTAGATGTCGTCGGGAAATCGTTCGGTCTCGAATTGATGTCGTGACAAAGGTTGAACGCCAAGTCCGACGAGGACCGATGTCGGGTACGGCACCGCCCCCCGGAGGATTTCCAGCGGATTGGTCCGTTGCCGATCGACATCAGTATCGAAGAGTGCGCGCAATCGCCCGCTCACCAAGGTTGTTGCGTCGGCAGCTGCCACGTCGATCACATCGGCCGAGTCAGTGAGCGAAACTCCTGCGGTCTTGGCGACGGTCTCGACACTACGACGCACCCATTTCGGCATGGCGAGTGTCGTCGCCGAGAGGAGAGCTTCGGCGTACTCGTTCATCCGTCCACGATCTCGAGGCGGATGCGCTTGTTGCCTTTGCCCTTGTTCTCCGTCTTGATCACCCTGATCCGGCCGACTTCCCCGGTCGAACGGACATGGGTGCCACCGTCAGCCTGCTGATCCAAGCCGACGATGTCGACGAGACGGACGGTCCGAACAGAGTCTGGCACTCGATTCTCTTGCGTGCGGATCAGCGCGTCATCGACGGCTTCCGACGGCTCGAGGTAACTCACGACGACTGGGCGGTCAGCAACGAGTTCGGCATTGACGAGTTGCTCGACCCTCGGTCCGAATCCCTCCGGCAACGGATCGAAGGCGAAGTCCATCCGGGCCGACAACGGCTCCATGTTGCCTCCAGTCACGGGAACATGCCACTCGTTCCAGATCACTCCGCACAGTACGTGCAAGGCAGTGTGGGTGCGCATCAGCGCATAGCGACGGTTGAAATCGATCGACCCGGAAACGGTGGTTCCAACGGCAAGGCGATGGGGACCCTGCACGCTGTGCCACACTCCGTCGTCCTCCTTGCGAACCGAGATCACTGCGTACCCGCCGAGCATCCCGAGGTCGTGCGGCTGTCCTCCGCCTGTCGGATAGAACGCCGTCCGGTCCAGCACCACTGCGTCGTCGCGGCTGGCGATGACCGTCGCCTCGAACTCCGTCAGATAGGCGTCGTCGAGATACAGCAATTCGGTGGCGGTCGTCATGTGTTGATTCTGGCCCCGTCATACACTGCCGACCATGCATGGCGCAACCTGTACCCGTCGACGCTGGGCTGCGCTGGTTGTTCTCTGGGTGTTGACCGCTGCGTGCGCCGACTCTGCGCCGTCATCGGCCCCCGTTTCGACGACGCCGATCACGGCTCCGGCGACGAGGACCCGGC
>JAYTOR010000152.1:0-8276 GCA_043747685.1 Actinomycetota bacterium | reverse complement strand
GAACGGCGTTCGATCTCGGCGTCCGTGTCGACGAATCGCCTGCGCAACCGCTCGGCGAGCAACCTGCCGACCGTCGTCTTGCCGGTCCCCATCAATCCGATCAGCACCAGATGGCGATGCGTCGGATCCGGTCGCGTCACTGGGACAGGCTGGCGCGGAACGCTTCTGCGTTGCGGACCATCTCGGTGACGGAATCGCCGCCGAACTTGCGTTGCGCTTCGGCGGCAAGCGTGAGCGCGACCATCGTCTCGGCCACGACACCCATCGCCGGGACCGCCGTCACGTCGGTGCGCTCCTTGAAGCTGACTGTCTCCTGTTTGGTGACGACGTCGACGGTCTTCAACGTCGGTCGGTTGAGCGTCGCCAGCGGCTTCATCGCTGCGCGCACGACGAGCAGTTCGCCCGTCGACATTCCGCCCTCCGTACCTCCGGCCAGTGTCGACTCGCGTCGATAGTCGTTGGCCACTGCATCCCAGGCAATGGCGTCGTGTGCCCGGGATCCGCGGCGACAAGCGACCTCGAACCCGTCGCCGATCTCGACACCTTTCACCGCCTGGATACTCATCACGGATTGCGCAAGCAGTGCATCCAATTTGCGGTCCCAGTGGACATGACTACCGAGGCCGATCGGGACGCCATAAGCAAGGACTTCGACGATCCCGCCGAGCGAATCGCCCTCCTTTGCGCACTGTTCGATCTCTTCGATCATCGCTTCTTCTGCAGCCTTGTCGAAGCAGCGAACAGGCGACTCGTCGACGGTCGCCAGATCAGCAGGCGTCGGCCTGGCGACCGACTTGGAACGGGCCGGCCCCATCTGGATGACATGGGACAGCACGTCGACCCCGAGATGCCGCAGCAGTTTCTTGGCAATCGCCCCTGCAGCGACGCGGGCGGCAGTCTCACGGGCGCTTGCCCGTTCGAGGACGTCACGGGCATCGGTGAACCCATATTTCTGCATGCCGACGAGGTCGGCATGCCCTGGACGTACCTTTGTCAGCGGATCCTTGGTGAAGCCTGGCGCCGGCGACATTTCCTCGTGCCACTTGTCGGACCGGAACCATTCGCTGTTCTTGATCTCGATGGCGACGGGTGAACCGAGTGTCCGGCCGTGGCGGATACCGCCGATCAGCGTCAGTTCGTCGCGCTCGAAACGCTGGCGGGGGCCCCGTCCGTAGCCGAGGCGCCGCCTGGCCATTTCGTCGCCGATCTCCTCGCTGGTGATCTCCAGACCAGCCGGTAGGCCCTCGATGATCACAACGAGGGCTTGACCGTGGGATTCTCCGGCTGTCAGGTAACGCAACATCGCCCACAGGCTACGTCAGCCGGCAGCGTGACGAGGTTCTGTGGACCGTTTTGCACCGCCGGCGGTGCACCAGTGGACTCAGTTTGCGGGGGTGGCGCGGTTTGCGAGCTCCGCCATCGCCGCCGCCCGCATCACCAACGGATCGGCTTCGACGCCGCCGGTGAAACGGCGGAATTGATGCACGGCTTGATGGACGAGCATCCCCAAACCGTCGTGGACAGCCGCCCCACGTTCTGCTGCGGTGCCGAGCAGCGCTGTTCGCAGTGGCTGATAGACGATGTCGGACACGGTTTGCCCGG
Organism: Actinomycetota bacterium; assembly: GCA_043747685.1. Lineage (GTDB taxonomy): Bacteria > Actinomycetota > Acidimicrobiia > Acidimicrobiales > Ilumatobacteraceae > JANXUF01. The sequence continues at coordinate 6,674 of JAYTOR010000152.1, read as the reverse complement.
CGTGTAACAACGACGCATCGAACGGGATTTCCGACGAATTCATGCCGATGGAGGTCGCGTTGACGACGATGTCGGCATGCTCGATATCGCCGAACTGCCCGACCCGACCGACGTGCCCGGCGAGCATGGCCGTGTCATGCGCCTTATCGGCTGTTCGATTGACGACGACGATCTCCGCCGCTCCGGCCCTGGCCAGCGCATCGACGATCGAGCGTGCAGCGCCGCCAGCCCCCACGACGACGATCCGTCGGCCAGCGGGGTCGACACCTGCATCGGCGCGCAGTGAATCGACGTATCCGTCGCCGTCCGTCGAACAGCCGAGCAGGCGCCCGTCGGCGAGGGGCACGACACAATTCACCGATCGCAGCGCAGCCGCTGCCTGCTCGACGACGTCGACGTTGGCGAACACGACTTCCTTGTGCGGCATCGTCACCGACAGCCCGCCGAGCCCGCAGACGCGCATCGCTGCCAGTGCATCGGTCGCCAGCCCACTTGCGACGTCGAAGGCAACGAAGACCCAATCGAGACCGGCCGCTGCGAACGCCGCGTTGTACAGCGCAGGTGACAGGCTGTGGTGGATCGGAGAACCGATCACAGCGCCGAGGCGGGTCTGCGCGGTGATCAGCACGGGTTCAACACGAGGTCAACATGCGGTCATCAGCACGGCGTGATCAGGGCGAGTCATCGACACGGGTCATCATCACGGGGTCATTATCACGGGTGATCGTCGCACGGCGATCAGTTGGTCAGCAAGCCGTTGGCCTGGGCGTAGGCGACGTTGGCATCCTGTTGGGCCTGGGTCACGGCAAAGATGTGGTTCGTCTTGTCGTGCAGGACGTAGAACATGTACTGACACGTCGTATTCTTCCGCAGGCCCTTGCAGATCTCGGCGGTGGCCTTGGGGTTGTCGGCAGGAGTCATCGCTGCGACAATCGATGCCTTACCGGGGTTGGCGATCGGCGTCGGTGGCAGGCCGACATGCATGTACGTGTTGTAGGGAGTGTCGACGTCACGAAGTGGACCGATCTTCGAACCGGTCGGCTCGTTGTACAGCAGTGTGGCGTCGATCTGCAGCGGCACGCCGGCGGCCAAACGGTTGTAGATGACCCGGGCGATGAGCGGACGGTCGGCCGCCGACTTGGCCTCTTTCTCGATGATCGAGGCGACGATGAGCAGTTGGTACGGCGTCAGGCCGAACTTCGGCTGGGCGTCTTGGATGTTGACCTGGCGACCGACCCGCTCCATTTGCGCCGCCATGCGCTTGGCCACGGCGGCTTCGGTCTCGCTGTTGGAGATCTGGTAGGTGTCAGGGAACAGCAGGCCTTCGAGGTTGGTGACACCGGGCGGCAGCAGCTCGGAGGTCACGGTGCCGTTCGTCGTGACCGACAGGAAACTGTCGGCTGACAGCTTCGGCACCTTGGTGTTCAGGCGTTTGCTCATGTCCGCGAGTGTGAAGCCTTCGGGGAAGGTCACCTTCGTGTAGGTCTGTTCCGGGGGCGTTCGGAGTCGCCCCAGTACATTGCCCATCGTGTCGTGCGGCTTGATCTGGTAGTAGCCGGGCGTCAGTTTGAGGCCGCCTTTGCGGCCGACATACCACTCGAAAACTCCTGCATGGGTGATGATGTTCTGGTCCTTGAGGCGATGCGAAACCGTGACGAGCGTGTCGGTGTCTGTCACCGTGAACGACACCGGCGCAGCAGCGGTGCCAGGCGGATTCACCTGTCGGATCACCCAGAAGCCGACGAGACCGCCGACGATCACGGCGGCAACCACGAGGAACGATACGAACCACAGGATGTAGCCGATCCAACGACGATCACGGCGGAGGACTTCGCTGTGGTACTTGTGCAACACCCTGGGGTTGTCCCAGACGTCTGCCCGCCAGCGAGGGCTGTCGCGCAACGGACCGTCCCACTCCATGTCCTCGATCGCCGTGCGGTCGAGATTTCCGGTCTCGTCCGACTGCACCAACCTTCGCCGCTTGACCTGCGCAGTCGTGTGCTCGTGCGGCTGCGCCCTGGCACCGGTATCGCCGGAAAGCCGATCGTCGAGCGTCGAACTCACGGGTGTCGCCGATCGAGCCAGTTCTGCAACATGACCGCAGCTGCGACCTTGTCGACGTACTGGCGACGCGCCGAAGCCCGGATGCCGGCCTCCATCAGAGCGCGGTCGGCGGTGACCGTGGTCAACCGCTCGTCGAAGGTTTCAACTGGCACTCCCAATACGGTAGTCATCTCGGCCACCTCGGCAAGTGCACCCCTGGCAGCGATACCCACCCTGCCGTCCATCTGCAGCGGGAGACCCACCACCACGAGCTCGGCTTGCTCCTCGATCACGAGCGCCAGAATCCGTTGATGGTCGAGGTTGCGGCGCCCGGAACGCTGCAGCACGGTCAACGGCGAAGCGATGGTGCCAGACCGGTCGGAGACGGCGATACCGATGCGTTTCGAACCGAGATCGATGCCGATGGCGCGCACGAACCGATCAGCCGGCCGAAGGGGGAAGATCCCCGATTGCCTTGCGGGCGATCGCCAGCGCCTCATCGATCCCGGACGGATCCTTACCACCGGCAACGGCGATGTCTCCCTTGCCGCCGCCGCCGCCCCTGATTGCCTTGGCGGCGTCCTTGATCAAGTCACTGGCGGCAGTGGTCGAGGTCTTGAGGACGACAGCGACGAGCGCAGCGCCACCAGTGTCGGTCTCGCCACCGAGCACGACGGTGTCGATCCCATGCTGGCGAATTGCCACCGCAAGGTCACGGAGATCACCGGATGAAAGGCCATCGATACGTGCAACGACCACACCGTCGACACTGCCAGCGGCCAACTCACCCGCCTGACCTTGCGCAGCTTTGGCCCTGAACACCTTCAGTTGATCGTTGAGACTCTTGATCTCGTCGAGTTTGCGTTGGATACCGTCGACGAGATCCTGCGGCTTGGCACCGACGAGTCGTGCGGCATCGGTCAGTACGCGTTCGTCGCGCTGCAGTAGGGCGACCGAGTTCGTGCCAGTGACCGCCTCGATGCGACGGAGGTTCGAGCCGATCGACCCTTCGCTGATGATCTTGATGGCACCGATGTCGCCGGTCGCCTTGACGTGCGTACCACCGCACAGTTCGATGCTGTTGCGGCCGGCCTCGAGCACACGAACGATCTCGCCGTACTTGTCGCCGAAGAAGGCGATCGCCCCCAGCGACGTCGCTTCGTCCTTTGTCGTCTCGTAGTTGCGGACGGAATCGTTCGATAGCACCTCGCGATTGGCAAGCGCCTCGATCTGTTCGATCTCGTCGTCGGTCAAGGCGGCATAGTGACTGAAATCGAAGCGAAGGCGATCGGGGCCGACGAGCGAGCCTGCCTGTTTGACGTGTTCGCCGAGCACCTGCCGCAGCGCCCAGTGGAGGATGTGGGTGGCCGTGTGGTTACGCCGCGTCGCCGCTCTGGCAACGTTGTCGAACGCCAGATGGGCAATCTGGCCAGGCGAGATGTCACCATCGACCAGGCGCACGGTGTGACGCCGCAGACCAGGAATCGCGTTGGTCGTGTCGACGACCTCGGCGCTGCCGGTCTCTGACGTGATTGTTCCCGTGTCGCCGACCTGACCACCGCTCTCGGCATAGAACGGGGTGCGATCGACGAAGATCTCGACGAGTCCATCGGCACCAGGCAGAACTGCCAGCACACGACCTTTGCCTTCGTTGTCGACATAGCCGGTGAATTCGGTCGTGCCGAACTGCTCCATCAACTCGCGATAGGCGTGGACACGATCGTCGTCCGGACCAGCGCCCTTGCGCGCCGCCTTCGCCCTGACCCGTTGCTGGGTCATCTCGACATCGAAGCCTTCGATGTCGACGTCGACGCCCCGCTCGCCACTGATCTCCGTCGTCAACTCGAGCGGAAAACCGAACGTGTCGTGGAGTTGGAACGCCGCTGAGCCGCTGAGTGTCTTCCCGCCTGTCGACAGTTCCCGGTCGAGGATCCCCAATCCGGTCTTCAGTGTCTGACGGAAACGTTCCTCCTCGCGGGCGATGACACTGGTGATGAAGTCGCGATTCTTGACGACGTCGGGATAGGCCTCACCCATCACCGTGATCGCCGTGTCGACGAGTGACGGCATCACCAGTTTGTCGGCACCGAGCAGATAGGCATGGCGTACGGCACGGCGCAGGATCCGCCGCAGTACGTAGCCGCGACCCTCGTTCGAGGGGAACACGCCGTCGCTGACGAGCATCGCCCCCGATCGGGCGTGCTCGGCGAGCACGCGGAGGCTGAAGCTCGAGCGGTCGTCATAGTCGCCCGCGGCGTACTTCGCTCCGGTGATCGAACACGCCTGTTCGATCAGCGGCGCCATCAGATCGGTCTCCCACACGGAGTCGACACCCTGCAGCAACGCTACGATGCGCTCCAGTCCAGCGCCGGTGTCGATCGACGGCTTCGGCAGCGGTGTCCGCGATCCATCAGGCGCCTGGTTGTACTGCATGAACACGAGGTTCCAGAACTCCATGAAACGATCGCCGCCCGGGTCGTGCAACGGCCCGCCGGCGGGCCCGAACGACGGGCCGCGATCGATGTGGATCTCCGAGCACGGACCGCACGGACCGGTCTCGCCCATCTGCCAGAAGTTGTCCTTGTCACCGAGGCGCTGGATACGCTCCATCGGCACGCCGACCTGCTCGTGCCAGATGGCTTCCGCCTCGTCGTCGCTCTCGTGCACCGTGATCCACAGGCGATCACCGTCGAGCCCGAAGACCTCCGTCACCAGTTCCCACGACCACGGGATGGCATCCGCCTTGAAATAGTCGCCGAAACTGAAGTTGCCGAGCATCTCGAAGAACACCAGGTGGCGTTTCGTGCGTCCGACCTCGTCGAGGTCGTTGTGCTTGCCGCCGGCCCTGGCGCACTTCTGGACCGTGACGGCACGTTTGTACGGCGAGGCCTCGTCTCCGGTGAAGTACGACTTGAACGGAACCATGCCGGCGACGGTGAACAGCACGGTCGGATCGTGGGGAATCAGGCTCGCTGATGCAACCGGCGTGTGTCCGAGCGACGAGAAGTAGCCGGTGAAAGCCCGGCGCAATTCGTGAGAGGTTCTCGGAGGCGTCGACATGCACCGACGAGTCTACGTCGAGCGGGTGTGGTCACCCTGGGGTGATTTGCCGGTTGCCGTCGGTCGGCCGGGCCTCAGGTGTCCATGCGGGGCTGGCGCGCCGGACGGTCTCGATGCGATGGACGGGGCTCGCGCGGGTGACGGATCTCACGGACGTTCTCGAGCACGATCGATTCGCGTCGCTCGACAACAGGCTGCTCGTCGGCGTCGAGGATCGCCCGCAATTCGTCCTCCTTGTCGTGCATCGCCTCGCGTCCGTCGCGTAGTGCTGACACGACGTGCTGGCCGGTCTGCCTGACTTTGGCAACGGCACCCTTGGCGACGTTGCCAGGCGCCAGCTTGGCGGCCTGGGTCCTGATCTTCTTCTTGGCGTAGCCGGCGCCGGCCGCTCCGGCGGCGACTCCTCCGACGAACCACGTGACTCGTTTCATCATGCCCGCTTCAACTCCTTCGGCTTGCGTCCGCTGTCGATGGTCGGATGTTGTTGCTGGGCGTTGCGCATCCGCCGGGCTGCGCGACGCGTGCCCGTCGCCAGCGCGATCGTCTTGATCACCGGCGTACTGAACGCCGCCTTGGCGACCCGCGTCGTTCCGGACACCGCCCCGCTGATCGCTTCGGCTGAGCCGAGGACACGGTCGAAGCGGTCGAGATCATTGCGGGCGTCGTCGACAGACGCCCGCAGGTCGGCGAGTAGCGGCCTGGTCTCATGACGTAGTTCGGCGACTTCGCTGCGGAGCGCCCGCAACATGTCGAGCACGCGCAGCAACACGACGATCAGCGCAGCGAAGCCGATCGAACACAGCACAGCTGCGAGAATGACCGCCAGGTCGCCGGCGGTCATGAGCAGTTCGGTCGATTCGTCGATTCGTGCTTCATCGTTCGCTACCTCGTGCTGTCGTTGGATACGGTTGTGCTGGCTGGTTCGTTCGGTTCGTACGGTGTGGCTGGTTCGCCGTTCGACGTCGAACCAAGCCGCTGCTCCAATACCTCGCGGACCCTCCGCTCGAAACCGTTTTCGGAAGGATCGTAATACTGCCGCGGCGACACACCGCTCGGGGCGTATTGCTGCGGCAGCCAGCCACTCGGATCGTCGTGTGGATACCGGTACCCGTCGCCGTGGCCGAGAACGGCTGCTCCCTGATAGTGACTGTCACGAAGGTGCGCAGGGACCTCCCCGAGCAGTCCATTCTTGATGTCCTCCCTGGCGTGCCAGATGCCAAGCGCGCTGCGGTTGCTCTTCGGTGCCGTCGCCAGGTGGACGACTGCCTGAGCGAGGTTCAACTGCGCCTCGGGGAGCCCGACATGCTCCAGCGCCTGCGCTGCGGCGACGGCGACGACGAGCGCCTGTGGATCAGCCATTCCGACATCCTCACTCGCCAGGATAATCAGCCGCCTGGCGATGAAACGGGCGTCCTCCCCTGCTTCGAGCATCCGTGCCAGCCAGTAGAGGCCGGCATCGGGATCGCTGCCGCGGATGCTCTTGATGAATGCGCTGATGACGTCATAGTGGTCGTCGCGTCCGTAGCGCAGGGCGCTGGTGCCGAGCGCCGCTTCGACATCGGCGATCGTCA
>JAYTOR010000151.1:0-3188 GCA_043747685.1 Actinomycetota bacterium | reverse complement strand
GCATCGATTGGACCAAAGACAACGCCCTCACCCAGCAGTACGACGGTTACAAGGTGCAGGCCGTCATCAACGAGATCCGCGGTTTCGATCACAGAGGCTCTGTGAGCGTGGGAACGCCAGCATTGTTCGGGATGAATTTTCAGTCGGTGTCAACGGCGGAGAAGCTGCAGAAATCGGGCGGTCAGCCTGGAGGTTACCTCGCTGACGGTGTCACCCCTGGCCCGGTGCTGAGCGCCGCCCTCGACTTCGTCAACGGCGAAGTCGGCGCGATGCAGGCCGCAATCCATGCCGGCGGCCTGGACGACAGCACCGTGATCGTTCTGTCAGCCAAGCATGGGCAGTCACCGACGGAGCCCTCCGCGCTGACGCGTATCCCCGACGGTCCGATCCTGTCGGCGTTGGATTCCGCGTGGAACACTGCCAAACACGTGACCAGCGGCCTTGTCGCTTTGTCTGCCGATGATGACGGTATGCAGATATGGCTGAAAGATCATTCCGACGAGGCAGTTGCGTTCGCCCGGAACTTCCTGCTCACCTACAACGGCACCGGCAACGACATCAACGCCAACCCGAAAGCGTTCTCCGCCTCGGGCCTCACAACCGTCTTCGGTGGCCAAGCAGCCGCCGACTACTACCACGTGCAGCGCGGTGACGTCCGAGTACCCGACCTCGTCGGTATCGCCCAACATGGTGTCGTCTACACCGGCGGCAAAGGAAAAATCGCTGAACACGGAGGCGCCGATCCACAGGACCGCAACGTCCCTCTCGTCGTGTCCGGTAACCCCATCCGACACCACGGGACCTCGTCGGACAAGGTCGAGACAACCCAAATCGCCCCCACCATCTTGAACTTGCTCGGCCTGAACCCGAACTCCTTGCGAGCCGTTGAGATCGAGCACACCAAAACACTCAATCTCGACCGAGGTGATGGGAGCGACCAGAACGGCAATGTCGATCAGAATCAGAGCGCAACCAGCGTCCAGACAAACCCGGGCGGCTGAATCGTCTCGTGACGCTCGCCTGAAAACAAGCGGACACGGATTCCGCCAGATGGAGGAAGAAATCTGACCCTTCTTTGAATGACCAGTCGAACCGGCGGTGTTGCATCGCTTCATCGGCGAACTTGATCGGGGCCACCGGCCCCGTGGAACGACGTACAATCGGCATTGACGACGTTCACCGTCGACGTCTACCAGCATGTGATCCCGGGCATGCAAAGGTCGGCGTCGAGCAAGATATCGGCGGCGCTCGGCATCAGCTGAATGCTTGACGACCCCCGAAAAACAGGCTCGAGGGCCCCGCTGCGGCGGGTCGTTTTGCGCATACTTTCTACATCGCGCAGAATGAAAGCGAAAAATACGGCAGGGCCACTCCGAAAAGTGGCCCTGACCTGGTCGGGCTGGCGGGACTTGAACCCACGGCCTCTTGTCCCCCAGACAAGCGCGCTACCAAGCTGCGCCACAGCCCGAAATTCTGTGCCCGCACAATCTAGCCGCACCTCGGCTGTTCGCGCCTCACAATTGCGACGGGCTGCCGCACAACTAATGGCCTCGCGGTCACGCCGATTCCGTAGTCACGGAATTCAGATGACCGGGACTTCCCCCACCTCCCCCACCTCGCCCCGCCCCGTCGCGGTCACGCCGATTCCGTCATCACGGAATTCAGGAGACCGCGCCTTACAGGAAGATGAGGTCGATGACCCGATACGTCAGATAGATCACCAGCAGGACCATCAACAGTTTGAAGTGCCACGGGGTCTTTCCGCCCTCACCTGCGAGTTCATGGATGTCCATGTTCTTCGCCGTGATCGGTTCCGGCACGTCGAGCACTCTGCCGCACGTCGGGCAGGTGCCGCCTTCCTTCATCGCCGATGGCGCGTGGTATCTGGCGCAATCCTCACACCATGGCACCGTCGCCTACTTCGAACGCTTGCGGACGCGCAGTTTGATCGGCACCGAACCGAAGTCGAAGGCCTCACGCAACGACCGTTCGAGGAATCGCAGGTACGTCGGCGGAATCTCCTTGTTGGCGAACAGCGTGAACGTCGGCGGATCTGATGCGCCCTGCAGCGAGTACATCACACGTGCGCCGTGCGGTGCGGGCTGCTTTGCCTGGGCCGCAAGGATGACCTTGTTGACGTCCTTCGTCGGCACCCGCTTGTGATAGCGGCCGATCGTCTCGTGGAGGATCGGCAGCAGTTTGTTGACGCCTTTGCCGGTCAGCGCCGAAATCTTCAGCACCGGAGCATCGCCGACGAAGCCAAGCATCTCCTGCATGCGGTTCGTAACGTTGAGGCGGTTTTCGGCGTCGTCGAGCAGTTCCCACTTGTTGAGCACGACGACGATCGGGCAGCCGGCGATGTCGATGCGCTCTGCGAGACGCTGATCCTGGGCGGTCACACCTTCGGTGGCGTCGATGACGAGCATGGCGATGTCGGACTCGTCGACGGCGCGCAGTGCCCGTACGAGCGAGTAGTACTCGGCAGCATCGTCGATCTTCGCCTTACGGCGCATACCCGCAGTGTCGACGAACACGATCGGGCCCTCATCGGTCTCGACAAGCGTGTCGACGGCATCGCGAGTGGTCCCCGGCATGTCATGGACGACGGACCGGTTGGCACCGACGAGGCGGTTGAACAACGTGCTCTTGCCGACGTTCGGACGGCCGACGATGGCGACGCGTGGCGCCTTCGGGGCGGTGATGGTGACGACTTCCTCGCCCTCGTCGTCGAGCTCGACGTGATCCTCTGCAGCGTGGATCGCAGCAGTGTTCGGCAATCGGGCGATGACCTCGTCGAGCAGATCTCCTGACCGGCGCCCGTGCAAGGCGCTGACGGCATAGGGATCGCCGAGGCCGAGTTGCAGGAATTCCCACCGTTCGAGTTCGCGGCGATCGTTGTCGGCTTTGTTCGTCACCAGCAGGATCTGGCGGTCGGTGCGTCGCAACCAGGCGGCGATGGACGAATCGTCCTCCGTCAAGCCGGCGACGGCATCGACGACGAAGATCACCAGGTCAGCGGTGCGGACAGCGGACTCGACCTGGCGACTGACCTTGTCTTCGAGTTCACTCCCCTGCGGCAGCCAGCCGCCGGTGTCGACGACATTGAACGGCACGCTGAGCCACGTCGCCTCCATCTCCTTGCGGTCACGTGTGACGCCAGGGCGGTCTTCGACGATGGCCTGCTGGCT
>JAYTOR010000150.1:0-12613 GCA_043747685.1 Actinomycetota bacterium | reverse complement strand
CGCGGATCGTGCGCGAAACGATCGCTCAGGCCGACGTCGCCGAGCAACTCGCCAAGGGCCCAGTCGTCATCGTTGCCGGCACGGCCAACCTTGCAGAGTCCGATCAGTTCCAGATCGATGCACTTGCCGCCCTCCTCGATGCCGCTCCGACGGCGACCGTTCTGCCGGCATTTCGGCGGGGCAATGTCGTCGGCGCACTGCAACTCGGATTGACGCCGGCGACCGACGGGATGCACACGGATGACATCTTGACCGCTGCCGCCGAGGGCCGTTTGGCGCTCCTGATCCTGCTCGGCGCCGACCCGCTCAGCGACTTCCCCGACACGACGCTCGCCACGCGAGCGTTCGCCGGTGCCCGCAGCATCATCGCCGTCGACACCTTCGTCAACCACAGTTCGCAGCATGCCGATGTCGTCCTCGCCGCTGCCGGCTACGCCGAAAAGCGTGGCTATACGACGAACATCGAAGGACGCGTCGTCCCGCTCGCGCAGAAGGTCACTGCCCACGGCACGTCGCGTCCCGACTGGATGATCGCCGGCGACCTCGCACGTGCCCTCGGAGCAGAGTGGTCGCTCGATTCGGTCGACGCCATCACTGATGCCATCGCCACCAATGTCCCTGCCTATGCCGGCGCAACCCGTGAGGCGCTCGCCGAAGCAACGGACGGGGTGCTCGCCGTGCCAGAATCCAGCAGTGCACTCGAGACCTCCGGAGCGGAAGTACCGATGAGCAGCGGCTACAACTTCAAACTCGTCGTCGGCCGCAAGCTGTACGACCGGGCGATCAGTACGCAACTGTCGCATTCTCTCGCCGGTTTGATGCCGGGCGCCAAACTGCACCTGCATTCGCTCGACCTCGACCGTCTCGGCGGTCCCGGTGCTCCCCTGAAGGTGACAAGCAAGACCGCCAGCGTCGTACTGACCTCGGTTGCCGACGACGGTGTGCCGCGAGGCGCTGCCTGGGTCGAGTTCAACCAGTCGAACATCAACATTGCGGCGCTGCTCGACGCGGCATCCCCGGCGACTGACGTGCGCGTCGAGACGGTGTCCTGATGCTCGCTGCCGATCCGCTCTTCTTCCGGGGGCTCAGCCTCGCTGTCGTCCTCATCGTCATCGTCAAGGTGCTCATCATCTTCGTCGTCGGCCTCGTCGCCACGATGTTCATGGTGTGGTTCGAGCGCAAGATCATCTCCGGCATGCAGAACCGCGTCGGGCCGAACAAGGCAGGTCCGTGGGGCTTGCTACAGACACTGGCCGACGGCATCAAGCTGTTCTTCAAAGAGGACCTCGTCCCGGAGCGAGCCGACAGTTTCGTCTTCAAGCTCGCTCCGTTCCTGGCGTTTGTGCCTGCGTTTCTCGTGTGGTGCGTGATCCCGCTCGGCGGCGATTTCAGCAACGGCAGGGGCGGCCTCGTCACCATCGCCGGTCACCGGACGCTCGTGCAATTGGCCGACCCGCCGATCGGCATCCTGCTGGTGCTGATGCTCAGCTCGATCGCCGTCTACGGCATCATGCTCGCCGGCTGGTCCAGTGGCTCGAAGTACCCACTGCTCGGCTCCGTCCGTGCCTCGGCACAGATGGTCAGCTACGAAGCGGCGCTCGGCTTGTCGATCGGTGCGGTGTTACTCGTCGCCGGAACGCTGTCGACGAATGGCATCGTCGTTGCCCAGAACACCATCAGCCGTTGGCACATCATCGCCACCGGCGTCGTGCCGTTCGTGATTTTCGTGATCGCCGGAACAGCGGAACTCAACCGTCCGCCGTTCGACCTCGTCGAAGCCGAATCGGAACTCGTCAGCGGCTTCAACACCGAATATTCGTCGCTGCGATTCGCGCTGTTCTATCTCGCCGAGTTCATGAACACGGTGACGATGAGTGCGATCATCGTCACGCTGTTCCTCGGCGGCCCGCAGCCGATCACCGTTGGCGACACGACTCTCAACCTGCACCTCGGACCGTTCAGCGGGACGGTATGGTTCCTCCTCAAGCTGTTCATCTTCCTCTACATGTATGTCTGGCTGCGGGCCACGCTGCCCCGCCTGCGCTACGACCAGTTGATGAACCTCGGCTGGAAGGTACTGATCCCGATTGCCCTTGGCTGGTTCATGCTCCTGGCCGCCTTACGCGTCGCCCGTGACGAAGGCTGGAACCGGGTTGTCGTCGGTGTCGTCTGTGCTGCCGTGCTGGCGTTCTCCTACCTCTTGCTGACGGCTGCGGTGCGCACGAGTTCCAAGAACCGCGAAAAAGAAGGAGCCATGTTCTGATGGGCTTCCTCGATGGTTTTGCAGTCACACTCCGCCAACATCGAATTTTCGGCGGCAAGCGCGTCACCGGCGAATACTCCGGCGGTCGCGAGTACGCCAAGGGCGACGATTCGCACGACGTCAAGAGCGACAAGCCGGAGCGCATGCATGGCCGCCATGTCCTCAACAAGTACGAGGATGGCATGGAGAAGTGCATCGGCTGCGAACTGTGCGCCGGTGTCTGCCCAGCGAAATGCATCTACGTGCGCGGTGCCGACAACCCGATCGACGAGCCCGTCAGCCCTGGCGAGCGCTTCGGTTTCATCTACGAGATCAACTACCTCCGTTGCATCCACTGCGATCTGTGTGTCGAGGCCTGCCCGACGGAGGCGATCACCGAGACGAAGCTGTTCGAATTCTCCTTCACCAACCGCGACGACGCGATTTATACGAAGACGGAACTGGTCGTCGGTGACGACGGCAAGCCGCAGAAGATGCCCTGGGAGGACTGGCGCGAGGGCGACGACGTCCTGACCTCCGGCTGGATGCGCGCCACGGCGTCATCAGGTGACGAGACCTTCGATGGTCTCGTCGGCTGGAGCGGCGAACTCGGCTACGGCGTTCGTGCCGCCCAGGGCTCGCAGTTCGACCGCGACGCCTCGCAGGCCGATACACCGACTGCTGCCGGCAGCCATGCGACCGCCAAACCGCACACCCGACCGAACATCCAGCCGCATGGTGGCGCGCACTGATGCAACTGATTGTCTTCATCGTCGCCACGCTGATGGTGCTCGTCGGAGCCGTGGGGGTCATCGTCCGCAAACATCCCGTGCACGCTGCGCTCTCGCTGATCCTCACGCTGTTCGGTATCGCCGTGCATTTCGTCGCCCTCGAGGCCAACTTCCTCGCCGCTGTGCAGGTCATCGTCTACGCCGGTGCCATCGTCGTGCTGTTCCTGTTCGTCATCATGCTGCTCGGCGTCGATGCCTCCGAGGATCTGCGCACCGACCCGATCGCCGCCCAGCGGCCGCTCGGGGCGATCGTCGCCGTCGGCATACTGGCGATCGTCGGAACGTCGATCATCGTCAGCCGCGGCATCCTCAAGGTCACGGCCGCGGGCAAAGCCGTCAAGGCAGCGAACAACCTCCGCGATCTCGCCCGCTCGATTTTCTCCGACTACGTCTTCGCCTTCGAGTTGACGTCCGTATTGCTGGTGATCGCCGTCGTCGGCACCGTCCTGCTGGCGCGCAAATTGCCAAAGCCAGAGCCCGCCGTGAAATCATGAACGCCGTCATGATCGCCGTCATCAAGCCGCAACCGATCTGGTATCTGATGCTGTCGGCGTTGCTGTTCAGCATCGGCGCCTTCGGTGTGCTCGTGCGCCGCAACCCGCTGATCATGTTCATGTGCATCGAACTGATGCTCAACGCCGTCAACCTCTCCTTCGTCGCCTTCAGCCGCATCTGGGGTGACATCGGCGGACAGAGCACCGTCTTCTTCGTGCTCGTCGTCGCCGCCGCCGAAGTCGTCGTCGGCCTCGGCATCATCGTGTCCATCCTTCGTCGCAAGCCAGGCGCTACCGCCGACGACATCTCCCTCATGAAGGGATGAGCGTGTTTCGACCTCACTCGTTCGCATCGGTCGCTGCGCTCCCTCGCTCTCTCCGTTCGGTCGAGTTGTCGATGAGCGTCTCGCTGTCCTTCGGCGGCGGCGAGCAAGCTCGCCATGGCCGCCGATCAGGGGGCTATCGCCCCACGAACCCTCCGACGGAGTCCGCATTGACCGCATCGTGCGACCGGTTGTCACCTATCTCGGTCCCCCGCACGATTGAGCCGACTGGTGCGTTGTCATGATTTCTTTTGCTTGGTTGATTCCTGCGTTTCCGCTCGCTGGATTCCTTTTGATCCTTGTCTTCGGGCGCAGGCTCGGCGACCCCAAAGCCGGCTATCTCGCCTCGACGATGATCGGTGCCGCCTTCGTCGTCACCGTCGGGGTGTTCTTCGACCTGCTCTCGAAAACGGCGGAACAGCGCGAACACATCGTCAAGGTGTGGTCGTGGATCCCGGTCAACGGACTCGGCTACAACCTCCACGTCGACCTGGCGTTTCTCGTCGATCCGCTGAGCATCACGATGTGCCTGTTCGTCACCGGCATCGGCTCGCTGATCCACCTGTATTCCATCGGCTACATGCATGGTGATTCGCGCTTCTCCAAATTTTTCCTCTACCTCAACCTCTTCGCGTTGTCGATGATCGTGCTGGTGCTGGGCTCCAACCTGCTCGTCACCTTCCTCGGATGGGAAGGCGTCGGAACCTGCAGCTATCTGCTGATCTCGTTCTGGCACGAGCGCGAGAGTGCGGCGACGGCCGGTAAGAAGGCCTTTGTCACCAACCGCGTCGGTGACTGGGGCTTCATGACGGCGATGTTCTTCGCCTTCCAGGCGACCGGTTCGCTGAACTATCACGAGATCATCGGCGCTGCGACCAGCGGCAAGATGAGCCAGTCGACCGCCACGGCGATCGCCATGTTCCTTTTCGTCGGTGCCTGCGGTAAGAGCGCTCAGTTGCCGCTGTACATCTGGCTCCCGGACGCAATGGAGGGCCCGACTCCGGTGTCGGCGCTGATCCACGCGGCGACGATGGTCACCGCCGGTGTCTTCCTGCTGGTGCGCATGAGCCCGGTGCTCGACATCGCCTCGCGCTGGGGTCCGACACTCATCGCCTATATCGGTGCCGCCACCGCCCTCTTCGCTGCGACGATCGCCGTTGCCCAGAACGACATCAAGAAGGTACTGGCGTATTCGACGGTCAGCCAGCTGGGCTACATGTTCCTGGCGATCGGTTCGGGTGCCTACACCGCCGCGATCTTCCACATGGTGACCCACGCCTTCTTCAAGGCGCTGCTGTTCCTCGGCTCCGGCTCGGTGATCGAAGGCATGCACCACGAACAGGACATGCGCAAGATGGGCGCGCTCCGCAAGCTGATGCCGGTCACGGCGATCACCTTCATCATCGGCTGGCTGGCGATCGCCGGCGTCCCCCCGTTCGCCGGCTTCTGGAGCAAGGACGACATCCTCCTCGCCGCCTGGCAGACGAACAAATTCCTCTGGGCCGTCGGCCTCTTCACGGCGCTGCTCACCGCCTACTACATGACCAGACAGGTGATGATGGTCTTCTTCGGCAAGTCGCGCTGGCACGACGCCCACGAGGAACACGGCGCGCACGGCGACTTCGTACCGCACGAGAGCCCGAAGATCATGCTGCTGCCGCTCGTCGCACTCGGCGGCCTGGCAATTGTCGGCGGTGCGATCAACCTGCCGTTCAGCCACAACACCGAGAAGCTGACGAGCTGGCTCGAACCGGTGATCGGCAAGCCGTTCGAGTCGACTGGCCCGAAGATCGTGCTGGCAGTCGTCGCCATTGTCATCGGCCTCATCGGTATCGCCGGCGGCGTGCTCGTCTACAACCGCCACAAGGCGCCGGCCGTCGAGCCGGAGATCCTCGCACGCGGCTGGTACTACGACTGGGCGGTCACCCGTTTCATGGGCGGGCCCGGCCGTGAGTCGTTCGAAGCCACCGCCTGGTTCGATGCCAACGTCATCGACGGTGCTGTCAACGGCGTCGCCACCTTAGTGCGCGCCACCGGTGGCGAAGTCCGCAAGACCGAATCGGGACGAGTGCGCACCTACGCGCTCGGCATCGGCATCGGTGTCGTTGTACTCCTTGGCTGGTTCCTCGTCCGGGGATTGATGTAGATGAACAATTTCCCGATTCTCACGGCGCTGGTGCTCGTACCCGCTGCCGGCGCGCTCGTCGTTGCGCTGATGTCAAAACGTCACCCAGACATCGTCAAACTCGCAGGCGTCGGCTTCTCCGTCGTCACCGGCGCGCTGTCGATCTGGGTGCTCGGCAAGTTCCACACCGGCGGTGACGGATCGTTCCAACTCGTCAGTCAACACTCGTGGATCAAGCAATGGGGGATCGGCTGGCATCTCGGCATCGACGGCATCTCCCTTTTCCTCGTCCTGCTGACCGGCATACTCTTCCCGATCGCCCTGCTCGGCTCGGACTCGCACCACGACATCAAGCCGTACACCGCCTGGATCCTGCTCCTCGAAGCCGGCGTGATGGGATCGTTCCTCAGCCTCGATTTGTTCCTCTTTTTCGTCTTCTTCGAGATCGTGCTCGTCCCGATGTACTTCCTGATCGGCGGCTGGGGCTACGACAAACGCGTCTATGCTGCGCTGAAATTCTTCATCTACACGATGCTCGGTTCGGCGTTCATGCTCGTCGGGATCCTGACGACCGCGTTCTTGGCGAAGGCGCAGTTGGGCCACATCACCTTCGACCTCGTCGAACTGCAGAAGGCGAGCTTCGCCGTCTCGACCGGGCGCTGGTTGTTCCTCGCCTTCGCCATCGCCTTCGCCGTCAAGGTGCCGATCTTCCCGTTCCACTCCTGGCTCCCGGACGCCCATACCCAGGCTCCGACGGCCGGGTCCGTCCTGCTCGCCGGTGTGATGTTGAAACTCGGGACCTACGGTCTGCTGCGCTTCTCGTTCGGTCTGTTCCCCGAAGCGACGCGCTACTTCCGCCCGCTGTTCCTCACATTGGGGGTCATCGGCATCCTCTATGGGGCGATCGTCGCCACGATGCAGAAAGACCTCAAACGCGTCGTCGCCTACAGTTCCGTCGCCCATATGGGTTTCATCGTCCTCGGTGCATTCGCCTTCACCGGCCAGGCCGTCAGCGGCAGTGTGCTGCAAATGATCAACCACGGTGTCTCGACCGGTGCGCTCTTCCTGCTCGTCGGCATGATCTCCGAACGTCGCCACACCCGTGAGATCAGCCAACTCAAAGGCCTGCAATCCGTCGCCCCGATCTTCGCCGGCGTGTTCACGCTGGTGATGCTGTCGTCGATCGGTGTCCCAGGTCTCAACGGTTTCGTCGGCGAGTTCATGATCCTCATCGGCACCTTCCTGACGGCTCGCTGGTGGACCGTCGTCGCTGCTGCCGGCGTTATCCTCGCTGCGCTGTACCTGCTGTGGGCCTATCAGCGCGTGTTCCACGGTCAACCTGACGAAGCGAACAAGACGTTCAGTGAACTGAAGCTCAAAGAAGCGCTCGTCCTCGCCCCGCTGCTCGGCATCATCGTCTTCACCGGGGTGTACCCGAAGCCGATGCTCGACCGCATCCAACCCGCGGTGAACAAACTGGTGCAGCACGTCGACTACCCGCAGCCGCAGTCGCCGATCGCCGCTGCCGAGGGCGGCCAGTGATGTTCGCCCAGGCAACTGCTGACGTCTTCCACGGTCCGGCGATCAACTGGACGGCGCTCTCGCCGTTGATCGTGCTGCTCGTCGGCGGGCTCGTGTTGATGATCGCCGCTGCGCTCACACCGAAGTGGCCACGCAATCTGTACGCCTTCTTCACCGCTGCCATCGGTATGGCCTCGCTGGTGCTGGCGATCGTGCTGTGGCATCGCATTTCGGTCGACGGTTCGATCGGCCTCGTCGGGGATGCTCTGCACTTCGACCACTTCACGATGTTCTTCACGATCACCATCTCGGCCTCTGTCGTGCTCGCCTCGATGCTGACCGGTGACTTCATGGACCGTGAGGGCTTCGAGGGTGCGGAGATCTACAGCCTGTACCTGATGAGTGCCATCGGTGCGATCGTCATGGCTGCCTCCAACGATCTGATCGTGCTGTTCCTCGGCCTCGAAACGATGTCGATCGCCCTCTACATCCTTGCGGCGTCGAATCGTCGGCGTGAGGAATCTCAGGAAGCCGGCATCAAGTATTTCGTCCTCGGCGGCTTTTCCTCTGCCTTCCTGCTGTACGGAATCGCCCTGCTCTACGGTGCGTTCGGTACCACCCGCCTCAGCGGATCCGATGCCGCTCCCGGCATCTTCGAGAAGCTCAACAGCGACACCGTCGGCATTATCTTCCTCGGCAGGAACAAGGCGCTGATGCTTGCCGGCATCGCCCTGCTGATCGTCGGCCTGGCGTTCAAGGTCGCCGCTGTGCCGTTCCACATGTGGACGCCGGACGTCTATCAGGGCTCACCGACACCCACCACGGCATTCATGGCGTCCGTCGCCAAGGCTGCAGGATTCGCTGCGATCATCCGCGTGCTGATCTATGCACTTGCCAACCGCAGTGCAGACTGGCGGCCGGTCATCTGGGCCATCGCCGTCGCCACGCTGATCGTCGGATCGATCCTCGCCGTCGTGCAGACAAACGTCAAGCGCATGCTGGCGTACTCCTCGATCAGTCACGCCGGCTACATCCTCGTCGGCATCGAAGCGGCCGGCCACCAGGGTGGCAACGACGGCGTCAGCGCGGCGCTGTTCTACGTGCTTGCCTACTCCGTTCTCGTGCTCGGGACGTTCGGCATCGTCGGTCTCGTCGGTCGCAAGGGTGACGCCAACCACAGCCTCGACGACTACAAGGGTCTCGGACGCACGAGACCGGTGCTCGGGTTGGCAATGACGGTGTTCCTGCTCGCCCAGGCCGGTGTGCCGTTGACGTCGGGGTTCTTCGCCAAGTTCGGAGTCATCGGCGCAGCCGTCGATCGCCACAGCTACGCGCTGGCGATCATCGCCATGGTCGCCTCGGTGATCGGTGCCTTCCTCTATCTGCGGATCATCGTCAGTATGTACATGTCCGACAGTGACGCCACCGGCGACACCATCGTCGTGCCATGGGCCAGCGGCATCGTCATCACCCTCGCCGCCGGATTCACGCTCGCCGTCGGCATCCAGCCGAGCTGGCTGACGACCATCGCCCGCCACGCTGTCCCAGCCCTAGGCAGCATCAAGCCGTAAATCCCTGCACGGGATCGCCGCTCCGAGTTCCGTATCGCAATGGCGCTGCGTGAGCGAGGCATCGCGGTCGAGGCGCAGCATTGGCTTCTGCGCCTGCCCAACGGCACGGACATCCGCATCGACCTGTCGATTCCGTCGCTGCGATGGGCGATCGAGATCGATGTCCATGCAGATCATCTGCTGCTGGAAGGAACCGCGAAGGACAAGCAGCGTGATCGCCAGTGTCACCAGATCGGCTGGCAGGTCGAACGCGTCACGCCATACGACTTCGCTGCATTCGGCGACCTGATCGACGAACTCGAGATCCACTATCAGGCTCGCCACGCTTCGATATCCGCATGATCTGGCGGCGCGGAGTGTTCGGGCGGGGGACGGGTGCGCCGGAACACTTCACACAGATTGGAGACGGCTGGGGCCCGTACAAACCGTAGCCCGGCTTCGCGGGGCGGGTGCCGAGGTCAGCGACCGCTGGGGGAGACGTGCTGCAGATCGACAGGTGGCGGATCCCATGTTCCGCCCCAGATCCAGCCGACGCCCGGCGCGACGCTGGCACCAATGATCGCAGCAGGTGCGAGCCTTGGTGCCAGCGTCGGAATTTTCGATTGCTGGACTAGTCGAGCGGCGGGAGGCTGTCAGGGTCGATCGAGGAGATGATCGGATCCGAATTGCCGCCGAGCGGGCTGGCGGTGCCGGCAAGCTCTGGCGTCTCGGGGACTCTGAATCCCTCGACGGTGCGGAATGAAATGCGCTGCTCGCCGATCTTGTCCGGGTCGTCCTCGGCGTCGACGATGATGATCTCGCCGGCGCGGAAGTCCTTGTAGAGGATGCGTTCGGAGATCGGATCCTCGATCAATCGCTGGATCGCTCGGCGCAGCGGACGTGCGCCGAATGTCGGGTCGTAGCCACGTATCGCCAACAGTTCCTTGGCAGCCGTTGTCAGTTCGAGGCCGAGACCCTGGCCTTCGAGCTGGTTCGACAGGCGGCGGGTCATGTTGTCGACCATCTGCGTAACTTCGACACGGGACAGTTCGTGGAACACGATCGTCTCGTCGACACGGTTGAGGAACTCGGGGCGGAAGTGGTTCTTCAGCGCCTCGTTGACCTTTTCCTTCATCCGCTCGTAGCTGACGGCCTCGTCGTTCTTCGTGAAGCCGACGTTGCCCTTGCGCAGTTCCTGGGTTCCGAGGTTAGAGGTCATGATCAACACGGTGTTGCGGAAGTCGACGGTGCGGCCCTGACTGTCGGTCAGGCGCCCTTCTTCGAGAATTTGCAGCAGCGTGTTGAACACGTCGGGGTGGGCCTTTTCGACTTCGTCGAAGAGCACCACGCTGAACGGCTTGCGCCGCACAGCCTCGGTCAACTGGCCACCCTCTTCGTAGCCGACGTAGCCGGGAGGCGAGCCGACGAGGCGCGAGACCGTGTGCTTCTCCATGTATTCCGACATGTCGAGGGCGATCAGCGACTTCTCGTCACCGAACAGGAACTCTGCAAGTGTCTTGGCGAGTTCGGTCTTGCCGACGCCGGTCGGGCCGAGGAAGATGAACGAGCCGCTCGGTCGCTTCGGGTCCTTGAGGCCCGCACGGGTGCGGCGGATCGCCTGGCTGACGGCGCGGATGGCGTCTTCCTGGCCGATGACACGCTTGTGCAGTTCAGCTTCCATGTTGATGAGCTTCTGCGTCTCTTCTTCGGTCAGCTTGTACACCGGGATACCGGTCCACACGCTGAGCACTTCGGCAATCGACTCCTCGTTGACCTCGTCGAAAAGATCGACGCCGGAGGCCTTGATCTCGGCCTCTTTCGTCGCCTTCTCTTCGAGCAAAGCCTTCTCCTGGTCGCGCAGGCGGCCGGCCTCTTCGAAGCGCTGTTCTTCGACGGAACGCTTCTTCTGTTCCTGAACAGTGGCGATCTTGCCTTCGAGTTCTTTGAGGTCGGGCGGAGTCTGCATGCGCTTGATGCGCAGTCGTGAGCCGGCCTCGTCGATGAGGTCGATGGCCTTGTCCGGCAGGTGACGGTCGGAGATGTAGCGATCGGCGAGGTTCGCCGCGGCGACGAGCGCCTGATCGGTGATCGTCACACGGTGATGCTGCTCGTAGCGATCGCGGAGGCCCTTGAGGATCTCGATCGTGTGCGGCAGCGTCGGCTCCTCGACCCTGACGGGCTGGAAGCGGCGCTCGAGGGCTGCGTCTTTTTCGAGGTGCTTGCGGTACTCGTCCAGCGTGGTGGCGCCGACGGTCTGCAGTTCGCCTCGGGCGAGCATCGGCTTGAGGATGCTCGCTGCGTCGATAGCACCTTCGGCAGCACCGGCGCCGACGAGCGTGTGAATCTCGTCGATGAACAGGATGATGTCGCCGCGGGTACGGATCTCCTTGAGGACCTTCTTGAGTCGCTCCTCGAAATCGCCGCGATACCGGCTGCCGGCGACGAGTGCGCCGAGGTCGAGGGTGTAGAGCTGCTTGCCGGCGAGGGTCTCGGGAACGTCGCCGGAGACGATTTTCTGGGCGAGGCCTTCGACGATCGCCGTCTTGCCGACGCCGGGCTCGCCGATGAGCACGGGATTGTTCTTGGTGCGGCGCGAGAGGACCTGCATGACGCGGCGGATCTCCTCGTCGCGGCCGATGACCGGATCGAGCTTGCCATCCTTCGCGGCCTGCGTGAGGTCTCGCGTGTACCGCTGCAGCGCCTGGTACTGATTTTCCGGGCTTTCGCTGGTGACCCGGTGCGAGCCGCGGACTCCGTCCAGTGCCTCGAGCAGCGCCTTGTGCGTCGCGCCGACGCCGGAGAGCAGCGTCTTGCTCTCCGTCCCCTTCACGTCGGCGAGCGCGAGGAGAAAGTGCTCGGTGGAGATGTATTCGTCGCCCAGTGCCTTGGCCTCTTTCTCGGCTTTGTCGACGACGTTGTTCAGCTCGCGCGATGTCTGCGGCTGCGCGTCGGACTGCGTGGGATAGCGCGCCGTCTCGCGCTCCACGCTCGCGCGCAGCGCCGGCACGGCGACGCCGAGCTTCTGGAGAACGGGCACGACGATCGATTCGTCCTGCGCCAGCAGCGCCGCGAGGAGATGGGCGTCGTAGACTTGCGGGTTGCCGTTCCGCCGCGCGCGCGTGACCGCGTCGTTGAGCGCCTCGCCCGCCTTTACGGTAAAACGGTCGGCATTGATCATGGTCCCGTAAGTTATCGCCGGCGCGCGCCGCTTGACTGCCCCATGCGCCCCCGGTAGCGTGCGCCAACCATGATGAACGCCTGCCGCACGACGTCCCTCCTGTTGTCGCTCGCGGTCATCGCGGCCGCGTGCCAACGGAGCGGCGCGACCTCCGGCGCCGTGCTCGGCGACTCGACGTACGTGGCCGCGATGGCTGAATTGCAGCGGATTCACGACGAGCGCGTGCGGACGCCCCTGCCGCCGGTCCCGTTGCCATCCGGTCCCAACGGCAGCGCGCCGACCGCGGCCGGGCAGCGCGAGCGCGACAGCCTCGTGCGGCATCGCGCGGATTCGATCGTCGGCATCGATTCGGTGAAGCGTGCCGTGATCTTTGCGCAGTTCAAGGTCTC
>JAYTOR010000149.1:0-19961 GCA_043747685.1 Actinomycetota bacterium | reverse complement strand
ACTATAAGCCAGAGTGATCATTAGGGCAAGAGATAACCGCTTTTCTTTATGCACCGGACTCCGTACATTGGGTGCATGAACACGCAGCAACTCATCGACATTGAACGGCTCGCCTGGCTGATCGAGGCTGACGGCGTCGCCGCTCACAATGCAGAAATCGCCGAAGTCGTCTCCATCGCCCAACAGCAAGGACTTCGCCCCTCCGTCATCGCGGTGCTCGCCGACAGTCACGCGCCCGCAGCTGTCCGTGAACGGGCCTACGGCTACGTGGCCATCCGGCTCGCAAGCAACACCAACCACCTCGCCTTCGCCGCCTGAAACACGCGATCAGCCGAAGGACTCCCCTCAGCCGAGGGCTAAGTGCACGACGGTCAGCACGATCGTCGGCAGGTAGGTCAGGCCGACGACGACCACGGTGAACAGCAGAAGCCGGGTGAAGGTGCGGCCGGTAGTGTCGAGTGACGCCTCGGTGGTGGCGAGGAACGGCTGCCGGCCGAGCGAACCGGCGAGCGCCAGTATCGGGATGATCACGAGGAATCGTCCGATCATCATCGCCACACCCAACGAGATCAGCCACCACGAACTGGTGACGGTCAGTCCGCCCGTTGCAGAGCCGTTGGCATTGGTCGCCGGACCGGCGGCGTAGACGTTTTCGGTCAGCCCGTGGGCGCCGGCCCGGCTCACGGTGTCGCCCGCCACGAGGGTCGAGATCGCAACGACGCCGAGCTCTGCAATCGGAATTGCGAGCGTGGCGATCATCACCAACTTCATCCCCGTCAGGCCCAGGCGCCTGCCGAGATAGATGGGGGTGCGCCCGACCATCAGCCCGCCGATGAACGTCGAGAACAGGACGTAGAGCAGCATCCCGACGAGGCCGTTGCCGACGCCACCCGATGACACCTCGCCAAGCAAGATCGGGACGAAGGCGCCGGCCTGCCCGGTCAATGCGTAGCTGTCGACACCGGAGCTGGAAATTCCTTTGGTCGTGCCCATCGATAAAGGCGCCAGCAGTGCCGACCCGCCGGCACCGAAACGGACGTCCATGCCCTCCATGCCACCCGATTGTCCAGCACCGATCGACTGGTTCACGGACGCCGGCAATGCTGTGTTCCCGCAACCTTCGGCGATCATCCCGAACCCCAGCGGGATGATCCACAGCACCTTCATCACCACCAACAGCGTCCTACCCTGACGCCGATTCTTGACCAGTGCGCCGAACATGAACGGCAGGGCGAGGGGAATCACGAGACAGAGGAAGATCTGCACGAGAATGGTGACGACGTTCGGATTGTCGAATGGGTGCGCCGAGTTGGCGTTGTAGAAGCCGCCTCCGTTGGTGCCGAGCGGCTTCATCACCACCTGCGTGGCGACGGGTCCTCCAGGCAGCAACTGCGTGGCGCCCTCCAACGTCGTGGCTGCCCGATAGCCGTGGAGATTCTGCACTGTTCCCAATCCGACGAGCAGAATCGCCACCGGCACGGCGATCGGCACCAGCACGCGCAGGATCGAACGGGCGACATCGACCGAGAAGTTCCCGATCGTCCTCGCCTTCGTCGTCAGTGACCGCACGAGAGCAATGGCGACTGCCAACCCGACTGCTGCGGCGAAGAACTCCATCACCACCAGTCCGGCCATCTGCGCGAGGTGCTTGCTCCGGTTTCGCCGGCATAGGCCTGCCAGTTCGTTCCGGTGATGAAGCTTGCAGCCGTGTCGAAGGCGAGCATCGGACTCATGTTCGGCGCAGCGATCGGGTTGAACGGCAAACTCCCCCGAGTGCGCAGCAACAGGTACAGACACAGCATCGACAGCATCGACAGCATCGACAGCGCCAACACGCTCGATGCATACGCACCCCACCGCTGGCCCTGGTCCGGCCCGGCCCGGCCCGCAGTAGGCGGTAGATCCGGGATTCGATGCGACAGAAGAAGCGATCACCTGGTGCCGGGCCCCCGCCGAAACCGCCGCAAAGTACCGTCCGAGCGCCGGACAGATACAGAGCAGCACACCGATGAGTAGGAGTAGCGACCAGATCGATGCAAATGTCATCGGCTGGCCGCCACGGTTGTTGATCGCTCACACGGCCGGGTGTCCGGCGGCATCTGCGCGTCGCTGCGCTCCTTGGCAGAATCTCCGCGATCTCGGCCAGTTCCTTGACGCCGATCGATTGGCCGCACCGTGGCGCGAATGACACGAATGGTGCATTTCGGCGACCCTCTCCCCCTACGGTTGGCGGATGGCCCCCCCGAACGCACTCCCGAATACCACGCGACACAATCGCTCGTGAGCCCCCACGTACTGATGGGTTTCTACTTCTTTCCGAGAGGTGGGAGCGCCCAGGTCACGCGCTACCTGTGCCGTGCGTTCTCTGCCGGCCCACTCCGTTTGACGCTGTTCGCCGGCTCGATCGGCGCGGCCACCGAGAACTCGAACGCCCAGCGGTTCTTCACCGGGATCCGCTGCGAATCACTCGACTATTCTCCGGCCCGAACGCTGTGGGCAGGCGGTGGAGACCCGATGGATGCCCCCGTGCCGATGCATGCGTCCTACGAAGCCAAAGACGGCGTCCCCGATCGAATCTTCTTCGCTCTCGACGACTCGGCCTTCGATCAGCAGGTCGCCAGTTGGACTCGTTTTCTGGCAGCGGATGGCGCTGACGGCACGTTCCGACCGACCGTGGTGCACCTCCATCACCTGACGCCGATGCATGATGCCGTCCGACGATTGTGGCCAGACGTCCCGATCATCACCCACCTGCACGGTCCCGAGCTGAAAATGCTGGCGTCCGTACATGACCGCACGGACGCCGAGCTGTCCGTCGGTTGGACAGCGGAATGGGTCGACAGGATGCGCCGATGGGCAAACGACTCGGCGCGGCTGGTGGTCGTCTCCGCACAGGACGAGAAACTCGTGCAGTCACTCCTGCCCGTCGACGCCACAGAGGTCGTCACGATCGCCAACGGCGTCGACACGGAGGTCTTCTCACCGAAACAACGCACGCTCGCCGAACGCATGGCGAAGTGGCAGCACTGGCTCGTCGACGATCCCCGTGGCTGGCGTCCCGGGCAGGCGGAGGGATCGATCTCCTACCGTTCGGACGAGCTGTCCGGATTTGTCGACACCGACGGCGCAGCGGTGCCGATCGTATTGTTCGCCGGTCGATTCCTCCGTTTCAAACGGGTGCAGTTGTTGATCGAAGCCCACCACGCGCTCCAGTCGTCGGGAGGCCCTTCCTCCGTACTGGTCATCGTCGGCGGCTTCCCCGGCGAATGGGAGGGCGAGCATCCCTTCGAGACCGTCGGGCGCCTTGGAGCCCTCAACGTGTTCTTCGCCGGATGGCGAAACCACGACGAACTCTCCGACATCCTCACCTGTAGCGACGTCTTCGCGGCACCGTCCGTCGACGAACCGTTCGGTCTCGTCTACCTCGAAGCAATGGCATCGGGACTGCCGCCGATCGCCACGACAACCGGCGGTCCTCCGACATTCATCAACGTCGACTGCCGGCATCCGACGGGGTGGCTCGTTCCACCAGACGATCTGACGGCAACGACGAAGGCCCTCGCCGAAGCCGTGTCCCATCCGGCGGAGCGGACTACACGGGGGCGACGCGCTGCGACATTCGTTCGAAGCCAGTATTCGTGGGCACTGTCAGCTGACGCCTTCGAATCGCTGTACGCCGAGGTCGTCGACGAGCGAGCCGACCTCATCCGTGGGCGTGGCTCATCGTACGGTCCCGAACCGCTCACACCTTTCTCGGACGGCCGATCAGCGGCGTCGAGAACGACTGGATGACGCCGGCACCGTCGTCCGGGAGCAGGTGCAACATCAACTGGTCACCGACGACTTCCGACCACAGCGGGTTCTGCGTTGCCGCTCGGCCGGACAGCGGGGAGTAGTACGGGAACGGGACTTCGCGCTCGATCACGAGATCGTCGACGTTCAACAAGCCGAGGCCGCCGAGCCAGCCCGGCCCATTCGCCAGCTGTACCTCGGCGACGCCGCCGCACAACATGCGACCACCGCCAAGCCATTGGCAATCCTGGTGATCGACGAAGAACGCCGGATTCGTCTGCGCGGCAAGCAGACGTCCGTCGACAGACCACCGATAGAAACGCCGCGATCCCCACGACCACCCGACCAGGTCTCCGCCGACGCCGCAACGGGCGATGGCACCGACGTGATCGTCGACGGCGAAGATCTTCTCTGGCGTCGAACCCGGCTTCATCCGATAGACGTGCGTCGTCGAATCAGGTCGATACTCTGCGGACGGCACCCACATCGCAGAGCCGTCGAAGTCCATGCCGCCGGGGTGATAGCACTGCTCGTCGCCGATCGGGACCTGCTGCAGGAGCGCACCATCACCGTCGACGGCCATCACGTACCCTTTGCGGGCAGCGATGTCGACGGTCGAAATCCACCACGTGGAGCCGATCCTCACCATGCCCTGCGGATGGTGGGCGTCGAATTTCAGCGGCACTTCATCGACGAGTGTCCACGGTGTCGATCGGGTCGACGAGGCAATCGTCTGGGCAATGACTGCGCCGGCATCCGTTGCTGCCTGCGCTTCGATGCGCGTGTCGGAACGCAGACAGTCGCGCGTGTCGGTACGCATGTCGATCGGGGCCTCGGTGCGTGTGTCGTTGTACAACATGCAGCACGCAGTATGGCGGACGGAAGTGAACGGCGGATTGATACTGGACCACGTTGCGCCCCGTTTCCGGTGAACATCCGGCACATCAACAGGCTGGCTTCAGCTGAGCAGCGCAGCGACGTCACTATTCGCTCGGAATCGCCGATGGCAGGCGCTACTGCAGACCCTTCGCCCTCGGCCCCGCACCGGCGAGAAACGATTCCATGACGTCGACGAAACGGGCGGGGTCACTGACGTGCGGGAAATGGCCTGCGTGTTCGAACAGTTCCAACCGACTGCCCGGCAGCGCTTCGTGGGCGCGAATTGCATGCCAGACCGGGATGATCCGGTCGTCGGTTCCCCAGACGATCAGGCTCGGAATGTGGTCGATGATCGTCAGGCGATCACTCGCACTGACCCGCTGGCCGTGGCGGTCCATCACCGCTCGGACGGTCTGCACGAATGCCTTGCGGGGTTCCGACTTCGCGAGCGAAGCGTAGCTGCGGGCGGATTCGACGATGTCACGCGGCGGAGTGACGCCGATGCGCGATGCCAGACGACCGACTGCACCGGCGGCATCGATGACCCGCTGGTGGGCGATGATCCCGAGCACGAGTTCGGCACCCGGCAGCGTGGCAGCACGCAACGCTACGTTGACCTCGCTCCCGAGGCCACCGCTCGACACCAGGACAAGGCGATCACAGTGCTTCGGAAACTGATAGGCGAACTGCATCGCGACGCCGCCGCCGAACGAATGTCCGACCACCGTCGCCGAGGTGTGCCCGAGGGCGTCCAACAGGTCTCGAAGTCCGCTCGCATAGGCCCCGAGTGAATAGTCGCCGTTCGACGATTCCGACGCACCGTGACCGGGCAGGTCCGGGATCACCACCGTGTAGTGCTCCGCCAGATCGTCGGCGACGGCGTCCCAGGTGTGCATCGTGCCGGCGATTCCGTGCACGAGCAGGATCACCCGACCGCTACCGAGTTGCCTGACGGCGACGGCGCGGCCGTGGATCGTGATCGCTTTTACAGCCATACTCTCCACCCTAACATTGACAGCGATTACTGTCAATATATTCCGACAGTGATCGCTGTCGTGGTTGCACGACGACGCTCCACCACACGTGATGTGCCGCATCCCGACCCAGGGGGCGTAAGTTGCAAGCGGGACAGAGGTTGAAAGGCCACCATGTGTTTTTCTCCTCAGGCTGATCTGATCGGTGGCACCGTCGTCGCAGTACTCGGTATCGATGCTCTACGCCACGTTCAGTTCAGGCAAGACATCCCGATGGCCTCGCTGCCGTTGATCCTCGGAGTTCACCAACTGGTGGAGACGTTCGTGTGGTTGGGGCTCGAGGGCCACGTCTCGCACCTGCTCGGTGACACGGCCAAGTGGGTCTATCTCGCTGTCGCCTTCGTGTTGTTACCGATCCTTGTCCCCGTGGCCGTCATCTCGATCGAGCAGGACCGAGGGCGAAAACGGCTGATGATCCCATTCGCCGTCCTTGGTGCTGTCGTCTCGGTGATATTGGCGATGGCGATGGCCGGCGGGCCGGTCACGGCGAAGCTGTCAGGCCTGCACATCGCCTACGGAATCGGTCTCAGATACGGATGGTTGATCGTCGGCCTCTACGTCGTGGCGACATGCGGTTCACTGCTGATGTCGTCACACCAGGAGATCGTCATTTTCGGCATCGTCAACCTGTGCGTCGTGGTTCTGCTCGCCTGGTTCCAGAAGAACGGCTTCGCCTCACTGTGGTGCGGATGGGCTGCACTCGCCAGCGTCGCCATCGCCATGCACCTGCGCTACAAAGGGTCGATCGCCGTCCCGACAGCCACCGCCTGAACTAGCCGTACGTCGTCCGTTCACCGATCCATCGCTCGGAAGTTCGACAATCCACGAGGAGCCCCACCGATGATGATCTCGAAGGAACGCTACGCATCGAAGGTCGCCGTCGTCACCGGCGCCGCCTCGGGCATCGGCCAGAGCACGGCCCGACGGCTGGTCGCAGAAGGAGCCTCTGTCGTCGGTGGCGACGTCGACGAGGGTGGCCTGGTGGCGCTCGCCGAGGAATTGGGCGAGCGGTTCGTCCAGCAGCGGTGCGATGTCACCGTCGAAGCAGACGTCGAGGCGTTGATCGCGACCGCAGTGGAGTCGTTCGGCGGTCTGCACGCGGCGTTCTTCGTCGCCGGCGCGACGCGGGTCAGCCTGATCACCGACATGAGCGAGGCCGATTGGGACTTCACGATCGACCTGTGCCTCAAGGGTGTCTTCTTCGGGGTCAAACATGCCGGGCGGCAGATGATCGCCCAGGGCAGTGGTGGGGCGATCGTCAACGTCGCCTCGTTGAACTCGAGGGTCCCGATGTTCTTCAATGCCGCTTACTCGTCCGCCAAGGCCGGCGTGGTGATGCTCAGCCAGTCCGGCGCACTCGAACTCGGGCCGTTCGGTATTCGCGTCTGCGCTGTCTCGCCCGGCCTGACCGACACGCCGCTCGTCGGTCCGATGCTGGCGGTACCGGCGATCAAGGCGGCGTTCATGGAGCGCATCCCGCTGCAGCGCGCGGCGACCCCAGAGGACATCTCCAGTGCTGCGCTGTACCTCGCGAGTGACGATGCGTCATACATCACCGGCGTCAATCTTTTCGTCGACGGAGGCTGGGAGCAGACCACCTATCCCGATCTTCGACCCTTCCTCGCACCACCCCAGTAGCAGCCAGCCGACTCGCATCGATACGGCGTTCCGTGTGACAATCATCGTGGGGATCGTGGCCTTCACAGGCGCCACACCGAGAAGGGGAACTGCATGACCGCTCAACTCGAATCTGAAGATCATCAGTCCGAATCGACGCTGTCCGAATCGACTCAGTCGGCACAGGGAGACTTCGACGTCGTCGTGGTCGGCGCCGGCTTTGCCGGGCTCTACCTGCTGCATCGCCTGCGTGGGCTGGGCCTTTCGGCCAAGGTGTTCGAAACCGGGGACGACGTCGGCGGAACGTGGTTTTGGAATCGCTATCCGGGGGCGCGTTGCGACGTCCAGAGCATCGACTACTCGTACAGCTTCGATCCCGAACTGGAACACGAGTGGCAGTGGTCGGAGAAGTACGCGGCGCAGCCGGAGATCCTTCGATACGTCCAGTTCGTGACGGAGAAGTACGACCTGCGCCGTGACATCCAGTTCTCGACGCGCGTCGACCAAGCCACCTGGGACGAGTCCGCATCGCTGTGGCGGGTCAGGACGGACGACGGCGCCGAGGTCAGCTGCCGCTTCTACGTGATGGCAACCGGCTGCCTCTCGCTGCCGAAGGCTGCCGAGATCGCCGGCACCGAGCGCTTTGCCGGCGAGGTCTACTACACGAGTCGCTGGCCTCACGACGGTGTCGATTTCACCGGCAAGCGCGTCGGCGTCATCGGCACCGGATCGTCCGGCGTGCAGTCCATCCCGATCATGGCCAGACAGGCCACCGAACTCGTCGCTTTCCAGCGCACCCCGAACTTCTCGATCCCGGCGCTCAACGGTGCCGTGCCAGAGGCCAAGCTCGCGGCGATCACGGCTGATCGCGCTGCCTATCGCCATGCCGCAAAGTGGTCAGGTGCCGGCTGGCCGGCAACACCGAGTGAGATTAGTGCGCTCCTCGTTTCCGACGAGGAACGCGAGGCGATCTACGAGGCAGCGTGGCGACTCGGCGACCTGGCGATGTCAGGAGTGTTCAACGACACCCTCAGCAACAAGTTGGCGAACGACACGCTCTCAGAATTCTTGCGCAACAAGATCCGCTCCGTCGTCCGCGACCCTGAGACCGCCGAGATGTTGGCACCGAAGACCTATCCGTACGGCACCAAGCGGCCGTGCCTCGACACGAACTACTACGAAACGTTCAACCTCCCCCATGTGCGGCTGATCGATCTGCAGAAGACGCCGATCACAACGATCACCGAGACGGGGATCGAGACGAGTGACGAGTCATTCGAGTTCGACGCCATTGTCTTCGCGACCGGTTTCGATGCGATGACCGGGGCGATCGTCGCAGTCGACATCACCGGCCGAGACGGCGTGTCGCTCAAGGAGAAATGGTCACACGGACCCAAGACCTATCTCGGCCTGATGATTGCCGGCTTCCCCAACCTGTTCACGGTCACCGGCCCCGGTAGTCCTTCGGTGCTGTCGAACATGATGGTGTCGATCGAGCAGCACGTCGATTGGATCAGTGACTGTCTCGTCGAGCTACGCACGCGTGGCTTCGACGTCATCGAGCCGACCGAGACGGCGGAGACCGGCTGGGTACAGCACGTCAACGACTTCGCCGACCTGACGCTGTTCCCGCAGGCGAACTCGTGGTACATGGGCGCGAACGTGCCAGGCAAGCCCCGAGTCTTCCTGCCGTACATCGGTGGCGTCGACACGTACCGCTCGGTATGTGAGGAGGTCGTCAGCCGCGACTATCTCGGCTTCGACATGCAGGGGCCTGCCGGCCGGCGCAGTAACGACGGCATCGTCCGTGCGCTGCAGCCCGACGTCGCCATCCTGCTCGACATGATCGCCGCGCTCGAACTGCCGGCACTCGACTCGATGTCGCCGGAAGAGGCCCGTGCCTTCTCCGTCGCCACGTCGGCAGAACGCCCGACGGGCCCGGAAGTCGGCCAGATCGTCGACGGCGTACTGCCTGGCGCTGACGGCGATCTCGACTACCGCCTCTATCGTCCGTCGAGTCCTGGGCCGCATCCGATCGTGGCCTATTTCCATGGTGGCGGCTGGGTACTCGGCAGCCATGAATCGGATGACCCCTTTTGTCGCGATCTCTGCGACCGGTCCGAGGCGATCATCATCTCCGTCAACTACCGCCACGCCCCAGAGGCACGGTTCCCCGCTGCGGCCGACGACGGCTTCGCGGCCGTGCAGTGGATCGCCGAGAATGCCGAATCGCTCGGAGGCCGACCTGGCGAACTCGCCGTCGCCGGTTGGAGCGCCGGCGGCAACATCGCAGCCGTCGTCTGCCAGTTGGCGCGCGACGCCGGCGGGCCGCGGATTTCCGGCCAGATGCTGTTGACGCCTGTCACCGACTGTGATCCGACGACCGGCTCGTACGTCGAGAACGCCGCGGGCTACATGCTGACCGCCGACCTGATGCGTTGGTTCTGGGACCACTACGCCGACCCGGCTGATCGGACAGATCCGAAGGCCTCGCCGATACGGGCTGCGAGCCTTGCAGATCTGCCACCTGCGCTCGTGGTCACCTGCCAGTTCGACCCGCTGCGCGACGAAGGCGCCGCCTATGCCATGGCGATGTCCGACGCTGGTGTCCCGGTCCGCCACGTCAACGCCCACGGCCAGATCCATACGTCGGTGACCGCCGTCGACATGCTGCCCTCCGGAGCGAGCGTGCGCGCCGAGATGGGTGCCGCGCTACGAGGTTTCTTCGAAGCAACCGTCTCTGCGTAGGCATGCTCGGGCCGTGTCACGGAATACCGCACGGTGTGCGAGATTCGGTGACACGGACGACCCGTATACGCTACTGACCGAGCAGCCATCCGTCAGGACCGGCGACACGCCTCGCTGCTGTCGGGCCCCATGAGCCAGGGGCATACCGCAGCGGGGTGCGGCCGATGTCGAGGAGCGGCTGGGCAACCTTCCAGACGTGTGCCAGTCCGTCCGGTCTGGTGACGAGCGAGCGGTCTCCGCTGAGCACGTCGTGGATCATGCGGGCGTACGGCGGCAGCGGGGTCCGATCCGAGATCGAAGCGACAGGGACCGTCGCGGTTGCCTTCCCGAGCGTCAGACCGACTCCGGGCTGCTTCGCCAGCATCTGCAGCTTGATCTCACCGGCCCCGTCGAGTGCGAACGTCAAGACGTTGCCGTCCGCCGGCAGTGCAGCGAACGGCCCGCTCGGCTGGTTCAACAGCAGGCTGACCGATTGATGCGTCTGATGCATCCGTTTCCCGGTGCGCAACAGGAACGGCACCCCACGCCAACGAGGCGTGTCGACCCACAGCTTGGCGGCGACGAACGTCTCCGTCCTCGATCTCGGGGCGATGCCGGCAAGCCGGCGGTACCCGTCGAACTGACCGAGCACGACATCTGCGGGATCGATCGGACGGAACTTGGCGATGATCGACTCCCGCGCCGCTTGCAGATCCTGCGGCGCGAGACTCGCCGGGGGTTCCATCGCCACCTCCGCAGCGATCTGGAAGAGGTGCGTGACGACCATGTCCAGGACGGCACCGGTGTGGTCGTAGAAGTCGGCTCGATCGGCGACACCGAGTGTCTCAGGGCAGTCGATCTGCACTGCTCTGACACTCTGGCGGTTCCACATGCCGGCGAACAACCCGTTGGCGAAGCGCAGTACGTGCAGATCCTGCGTCGCCTCCTTGCCGAGGAAGTGATCGATCCGGTAGATCTGCGATTCGTCGAACACCCGATGGGCGACGCGGTCGAGGCGGCGGAACGTGTCCTGCGACGTGCCGAACGGCTTTTCGTAGACGACCCGCGAGAACTCCGCCAGACCATGTTTACCGATACTGACGGTCAAGCCCTCGAACGCCTGCGGCGGTACCGCCAGGTAGTGGATCAGTTGCGGCGAACCTGCGAGTTCCCCACGGGCCTCGCCGATCGCCTCGACGAGCGCGTCGTGGCCGTCGTGGGCGAAATCGCCGCCGGCGAATCGCAGGCACCGTTGAAAGTCCGCCCACGCTGCACCGTGTGGCTCCGTGCCGAATGCCCTGAGGCTCTGTCGAACGTGGCCGACGAAGTCCTCGTGGGCCCAGTTTCCTCTGCCGCTGCCGATCAGTCGCCAGTTGTGCGGCAGCAGTCCGAGTTCGGCGAGGTTGTAGAACGCCGGCAGCACCATGCGCTTGGCGAGGTCACCGGTGGCACCGTAGAGCACGAAGATCGCTGCCGCCGGTCGCAGAGCTCCCACCATGTGACCATCAACTCCTTCGCCGTTGCCGGCATCGATCGACGAGCTGCGCGCCAGCAGGGGTGGACCGACGCTCCGCCTCCCCTACCCACGGCCAGTTGCCGATAAACGGAGACGTCACGAAGCGGTCGACGGACTCGGACCGCAGTCGGTGAGCGACTCCGGCTTTATGGCGCTTGGACGGTGACGACGAGAGCGCTGATCTTGCCGTCGATGTCGACTGAACCGAATCGACGCTCGATCGCCGCAGCGGCATGCGCCGTCGCCGCCTCGAGACCGTCTTCGTCGCGAGCGTGTATCTCGTTGCGCATCGGCGTGCCCTGGCAGAAGGCGATGGCGGCGACGCCTGGCGTGGCCGCCACGCTGCGGTCGTCCACCGTCTCGAACAGTGCCGGGATCGAGAAACCTGACGACGTCAGATCGGCCTGGATGACGTCGATGTCGTAGTAGCCGTGGGGCACGTCCGCCATGAAGGTCGAGGGATTGTCGGGAAACAGTTCGCCAACGGCGCCGGTGACGACGTGTGCGAACTCGTTCTCCTCGATCCGGTTCCACACGTTGAACAGCAGCCATCCGCCCGTGCGCAGGACACGTCGCATTTCGCAAAAGGCGCAATGCCTGTCGGGAAAGAACATCACCCCGAACTGGCAGACGATGGCGTCGAAGGAACCATCCTCGAACGGCAACTGCATGGCGTCGGCCTGCCGCCAGACGACGGGACGACTGGTCCCGACATCAGCGGCCTGATCGAGCATCGCCTGCTGCAGGTCGGTCGCCGTGATCTGCACCGCTGGTGGCAAACGATCGGCCAATTCGCGTGTGACGACGCCCGTGCCTGCGGCGATCTCCAGCACGTTTCCGGCCGGCAGCAGGGAGAGTCTGGTGGCCAGATCAGTCGCGTACCGTTCGAAGATCATCGGCACGAGGAAGCGGTCGTACAACGCTGGAATCGAACCCTCGAAGTGCAGATTCGCCTTGCGTTCTCCAACCATCTCCCCATGTTGCCACGGATATCCTCGGATGATGAGCGCCGTTGCCCTCTCGCCGTTCACCTTCGACAATTCTTATGTCCGTGAGCTACACGGTTTGTACGAGCCGTGGCAGGCTGCGACCGCTCCGTCTCCGCGCCTCCTGGTCCTCAACAAGCAGCTCGCAGCCGAACTCGGCCTCGCTCCGGGGGCACTGAGCACGCCGGCAGGTGTCGATGTCCTTGTCGGCAATGTCGTGCCTGACGGCGCCGAGCCAGTGGCGATGGCCTACTCGGGACATCAGTTCGGAAACTTCTCGCCCCGTCTCGGCGATGGCAGGGCGCTGCTCCTCGGGGAACTGCTGGACTCCGGCGGGCAACGCCGTGACCTCCACCTCAAAGGTTCGGGCCGCACGCCGTTCGCAAGAGGAGGTGACGGAAAGGCGGCGGTCGGGCCGATGCTGCGCGAATACGTCATCGGTGAGGCGATGCACGCACTCGGCATCCCCACCACCCGAGCGCTCGCAGTGCTCGCGACCGGCGACGACATTGCCAGAGACACGATGCTGCCGGGCGCAGTGCTCACCCGGATCGCTGCCAGTCATCTCCGCGTCGGCACGTTCCAGTACGCAGCAACCCAGGGTGATCCGATGCTGGTCCGCCGGCTCGCCGACTATGCGATTGCCCGCCACTACCCCACTGCAGCGCGCGGCGACAACCGGTATCTGACCTTCTTCGAGGACGTGGTAGAAGCCCAAGCTGCTCTCGTCGCCCGCTGGATGCTGGTGGGGTTCATCCACGGGGTGATGAACACCGACAACATGACGATCTCGGGCGAGACCATCGACTACGGGCCTTGCGCATTCATGGACGCGTTCGACCCTGGCACGGTCTTCAGTTCCATCGATCACGGTGCACGCTATGCCTATGGCAACCAGCCGAAAATCGCCCAATGGAACCTTGCACGACTCGCAGAGACGATGTTGCCACTGCTCGGCGCCGATCCAGACACATCCGTTGCTGCAGCGACCGCGGTGCTGCAGTCGTTCGGGGTCCGCTACCAGCACTACTGGAGCGCAGGGATGCATGCCAAGCTCGGTTTGCACCCTCCGACGTATCGCGATGCGGCGTCGGCCGAGGCCGCAGACAGCGGCGTCGACCTGATCGCCGAGCTGCTGGCGTTGATGCTCGCCCAGCACGTCGACTACACCTCGTGCTTCAGGGCGTTGTCCTCGGCGGTGTCGGGTGACGATGCCACAGCACGGTCACTTTTCTCAGAACCCCTCGTCTTCGACGCATGGTCAGCGCGCTGGCACCGTCAGCTGGCCAGCCGATCTCGGGACCCGGAGCAGATCGCCGAATCGATGAACCGCGTCAACCCGATCTACATTCCCCGCAACCACCATGTCGAGGCGGCGTTGGCTGCTGCCACCACTGGCGACATGCAGCCCTTCGAACGCCTACTCGATGTGCTCGCTCAACCGTTCAGCGAGCGTCTCGGCCTCGAGGACTTCGCTACCCCGGCGCCGTCGGGCTTCGACGACTACCGAACGTTCTGCGGAACCTGACGATGAGACCCGAAATGAGCCGCTAGCGGCCCGAATTCAGATAGATTTTGGGCGAGCTTTGGCGAGTTCACATCTCGTTCGCTGCCGATTGCGGCAGCGTCGGCTCCGCAACGCAACACCTCAGTTCCGGTGGACGGACGATCTTCAGGGGAGGAAACCTGACGGTGGCATCAGCCAGACCCGATCGAGCTGGACCCCAGTTCGGAGTGGCGCGCCATTTCGCAGTACGGTCGCTTTCCGGCCGGATGTTGCTGCTGATGTTGCTGCCACTGGTTCTCGCGCAGTTTCTCGTCTTCCGTGATCTGGGCCGATCGCGAGCAGGCGCCAAGGACGCTGCTGCCCTGGCAAGTCGAATCGGTCTGATGAGCATGGTTGGCGCTGTCTATGCGCCTGCGGCCTTCGAGGAGATGACCTCGCTCGGCTTGGCGTACGTCGACAGGCTCGGTGCCGATCGCTCGATCATCAAGGCCACGACCGGAATCGACTACGAGCCGATTCTGTCGCCGACCAGAGTCGAGCTCGAGCATGCGCTCGCCTCGCTCGAGGTGGGCTATGGGCGGACGGTCCTGCAAAACGGACGAACCGTCACCGAACGACTCGCCGACGTCCGTACACGACTCACCGGCGAGCGCACCGCACTCGACGAGCACCGTGGCGACGGTGCACAGATCTCCGCCGTGATGGCGGCGATCCTCTCGGTGGCCGACGAACTGGCCGCGACCGCCGACGTTCGTCGCATCGCCACGGCCGACGCCAGTGTCGACCTTGTCCAGGAGCAAGCGTTCCAACTGCTGTCGATCGCTCAGGCGGTGACGACATGGACTCGCACGACGTCCGCCGCCATTGGGCCGCCCAACGCGAGTCTTCGGCCAACGGACGCACCGGCGACCGTCGGCGTGGCTGACTTCACCGTTTCCCGATACGGCCGACTGGCGATAGCAGAACCTGCCGTTGCAGCTCAATGGAAGCAGTTGATGGCGAGCGAGGCGATCATCGCTTACAACCGCCTCCGCCCGAAGATCGCTGCCGCCTTTGCCCTACGAGCCCAAAGTGATCTCGCTTCGGCGGCAACTGGCACGACTCCGCTCGTCACCGATCCCGCCTTCGTCCATGACCTCGCTGACATGTTGCAAGCGTCGTTCGAACGTCTCCGTGCAATCGAGCATTTCGGAGCGATGCGTTTTGCCGGTCTGACGGCGGACGCAACCGCCATCGGCAGGCAGGCCGATAGCGTTGTCGGCAATTGGATGTTGCTGTTGATCCTCGTCACGACCCTCAGCATCGCTCTGCTCGCTTTGATGCTGTGGACCACGGTGCGCCGGCTGAGACGATTGCGACCCTGCGCCCCCGACGTCGGACGAGTGGAAAATCTGACGCATCCGTTGCGCGTCAGCGGTCCGTCCGACGTACGGGCGGTGACGGTCACGTTCAACTCGATGGTCGCCACCTTCAGGTCCTTCGAGGCGCAACTCAGAGGTTTGGCTTCTGGCGAGGCGCCACCGAGCAGCGGGTCCGTGGAAGTACCGGGTTCCCTGGATGAATTACTGCGGAAGTCGGTTCAGCATCTGTCCGAGGTGACCACACGCCTGCGCGAAAGTGAAGCCCTCGCCACAGCGATCATCGACACAGCCACTGACGCGATCTGGACCGTCGACGAGTCGGGAACGGTCCTGTCTGCGAATGCTGCCGGCGAACGCCTGCTCGGATTCAGTGCACAAGGACAGATCGGAAGGAGCCTCCCCGACCTGTTCGGGGGTCGGGCGGAGGTCGTTCAATTGTCCGGCGAACTCGATTTTCGCAGAGCGGACGGCTCGGCGGGCCATGCGCTGATTTCGCAGAGCGAGGGTTGGGTCGAAGGCCGCCTGATCCACGTCGTCTTCGCCAAAGATGTCTCCGAGCGCAAGCGTTTCGAGGCCCGTCTCGCCTTCCAGGCGCGGCACGACATGCTCACAGGTCTGCCCAATCGGCTGGCGGCAATCGAACATCTCGATCGAGCCCTCGAGCGAACGAAACGTCTGCGCCGTTCTGTCGGCGTGCTGTTCATCGATCTCGACGGATTCAAAGCGATCAACGACAGTCGGGGTCACGCCAAGGGTGACGAATTGCTCCGAGAGGTCGGCACGAGGCTGCGCGACGGGCTTCGCGATTCCGAATTCGTCGGCCGCCTCGGCGGCGACGAATTCCTAATCGTCGCCGAAGGGCTCGATCTCGATCAGTTGGAGGCGCTCGGCGGCCGTCTCATGGAGGCGTTGAGCGAACCTATCGTGACGGACGATGACGTCTATGTCGTGTCGGCCTGCGTCGGTGCGTCGTCGACCGACGTCGAAATAGACGGACTCGAACTCATCCGCCAAGCAGACGCCGCTGTCTATCAGGCCAAGAGCAGAGGGCGCGGCAGGGTGGTTACTTTCGATGAAGCGCTCCAGAAGGCCATCGAGGCCAACGCCGAGACCGAGCAGGCGCTGCATGCAGCGCTCGGCGGCAACGAACTCGAATTGTATTTCCAGCCGATCGTCGACCTGCGGACACGGCGGGCGTGGGGTGCCGAGGCGTTGGTGCGATGGAATCGACCTGGTCACGGCCAGATCCTCCCTGACCGATTTATTCCCGTTGCGGAGCGCAGCAGCCTGATCATCGATCTCGGGCGGTGGGTCATCACCAACGGCCTGCAGACACTCGCCGAGTGGCAACACGACCCTGAACGCCAACACCTCAACCTGGCGGTCAACATTTCGGGCAGACACCTGACAGAGGGTGACCTCGTCGAGGACCTGCAACTTGCGCTGTTGGCGACGGGTGCCGATCCAACGAAGTTGGAAGTCGAGCTGACCGAGACTCACCTGCTCGCCGACTTCGAACGGGCGAACTCCGTGCTGCGTTGTTTGCGGGAATGGGGCATCAAGGTGTCGGTCGACGACTTCGGCACGGGCTATTCGTCGATGAGTTACCTCCGCCAACTGCAGATCGACACCATCAAGATCGACCGCGTATTCGTCGACCGCATCCAAAACGTCGGCTACGACCGAACGATCGTCGAGGTGCTGCTGCAACTGGCGGCTGCGCTCGATCTCGATGTCGTCGCCGAGGGAGTCGAGACCGCTGAGCAACTCGCCTTTCTCGAAGCCCGCAACTGCGGACGGGTGCAAGGTTTCTTCCTCGCACAGCCGATGTCCCGGCAGCAGATCGATTCCTGGCTCGGCCTCTGGGAACTCGAAGCGAACGCCCGCTCGTAGGCGGCCGCCAGCGGCCGCGTCTGCGTTCTCGGTAGGGTCATGGCATGAGTTGGGGTGCTTCTCTCGGACCGCTGACTCCGGGTGAGCGGTACGAGTTCGACCTCCGCGGTTACCTCGTCCGGCGCGGTGCACTCAGCCGCGACGAGGTGCGAATGCTCCGCCTGGCGGTCGTCGAACTCGGCCACGGCCGAGGCGGTGAATCGGTCCAGAGCCAACGGTTCAATGGCCACCTTGCACGCGACCTCTCCTTCAGGGAACTGATCGACCATCCGGCGATGCTCGAACCACTGATCGAGATGTGCGGCCCGAACGTCCGCCTGGATCACACCTACGGGATCACGATGCGGCCGAACAGCGCTGGACTCGGCGTGCACGGCGGCGGCACGCCGCACGATCCTGCTCAGTACTACCGGGTCGAGAACGGACGGATGTTCAACGGTCTCGTCGCTGTGCAATGGGCGCTCGTCGACCATCGGCCCGGTGATGGCGGGTTCGGGTGCATTCCCGGCAGCCACAAAGCGTCGTTCGGCCTGCCAGGCACTCCGGATTCTGCACTCGTCACCGA
Organism: Actinomycetota bacterium; assembly: GCA_043747685.1. Taxonomy (GTDB): domain Bacteria; phylum Actinomycetota; class Acidimicrobiia; order Acidimicrobiales; family Ilumatobacteraceae; genus JANXUF01. Next base: position 2,084 of record JAYTOR010000149.1, on the reverse strand, counting down.
GGTGCCGATGGCCGCAGGCGACGTCGTCGTGTTCACCGAAGCTCTGACTCACTGCACGATCCCCTGGCGCGGCGCAGCCGATCGGCTCTCGTTGTTCTACAAATACGCGCCAGGGCACCTCGCATGGGGTTCTGACTACGAGGATCTCCGTTCGCTCGCCCCCTTGCTGACCCCACGCCAGCGCCGCCTCCTGCAGTGGCCGGCCGTCTACCAGCACCAGCCCGTGAACGGCTGAACCGGCGGCAGCGAACAATCGGCTGCTGGCTTGATTCACTGGGGACGCCGGCGCTTCGCCCGCTCGTCGACAGCACCCTCGAAGGAGAACCGTGAACAACCAACTCCACGCGCTGCAACAGTCAGTATCGCGACTTCGTTCCATCGTCGATTCACTCCAACCCAGCCAGCTCTCGTCGCCGGCGTACCCAACCGAGTGGACGATCGCCGACACGCTGTCGCACATCGGATCCGGCGCAGTGATCACCCGCAGCGCGATTGAGGCGGCTGCATCCGGAACGCCTGTCGTCGACGGCTTCAACCAGTCGGTGTGGGACGAATGGAACGCCAAGTCACCGGCCGATCAGGCTGCCGACACTCTTGTCTCCGACCAAGCGCTGCTCGACCGCATCGCCGAGTTGAGCGACGACCAACAGGCGTCGATGCAGTTCTCGATCGGACCGATGTCGCTGGACTTCTCGAGCTACCTGGCGATGCGACTGGCCGAGCATGCGCTGCACACCTGGGATGTCGAGGTGACCGTCGACGCTGCGGCGACGCTGTCCGCCGATGCAGCGGGTGTCATTCTCGACCTGCTGCCGATGATCGCCCGCTTCGCAGCCAAACCGGACGGTTTCGAGCGGAACCTGGTCATTCGCACCGCTGAACCCAGCGGCGGCTTCATCCTCACGACCACAGTCGACGGCGTTTCGCTTGCATCATCCGACAACCGTGCCGACGGTCCAACGGCTGTGGACACTGGCACTGGCACTGGCACTGGCACTGGCACTGGCACTGGCACTGGCACTGTTTGCGCTACTTCAGCGAAGGGAAGGTCGCAACTGAAAACGCTACCCTGGCCTAGCGTGCTGGCCAGCGTCACCTCCCCGCCCATGTGCTGGGACAACTGCTTGACGATGGCTAGACCCAGGCCGCTGCCACGGTATTCGCTCGTGCTTGATACGTTGACCTGGGTGAAACGTGTGAACAGGCGTGGCTGCATTTCGGCTGCAATGCCGATGCCGCTGTCATGCACGGTAAATCGCAACAGGCAGGCATGTCCGTTGTCGTTCAGGCGCTCCACAATCAAGCCGATCTCGCCCTGCTGGGTGAATTTGAGCGCGTTGACCAGCAGGTTGTTCAGAATTTGTCGCAAGTGGCTGGCGTCGCCCAGCAGTACGTTGGGCACATTGGGCGCAGTTTTGCCGACAAACACCAAGCTCTTTTCGTGGGCGCGCAGAGTGTAGAGACTCGTTAATTCCGAAAGCAGCTCCGTCAGGCTGAAGGGAATGTTCTCGACTTCGAGCTGACCCGCTTCAATCTTGCCAATTTCCAGCAAATCATTAACCAGCGCCAGCAGAGTCTCCCCGCTGGCCTTAGCCAGCTCCGCATATTTCCGCTGCTGCAGCGTCAAGTGTCCTGTCAGCAACAGGTCGGTCATGCCCAGCATGCCGTTAAGCGGGGTACGAATCTCGTGGCTTATGGTGGAAAGGAAGTCGCTCTTGGCCTGATTGGCCGTCACGGCGATATCCGTGGCCAGCTTTTGCCGCTTTTCGCTCTCGCTCAGCGCCTGCGTGCGCTCGAGTACACGTTGCTCCAAAGTGTCATTGAGTTCGCGCAGTTGCTGCTCGTCTCGTTTGCGCTCCGTCACATCCGTGTTCGTTCCGAAGAAGCGCACCACATTCCCCGTTTCATCACGGATCACTTTCATGCGCGAGAGAAACCAACGATACTGACCATCCTTGCCGCGTAGCGGGAAAGTATCTTCCCAGTCCTTGCCCTCGCTGATGTGGCGTTCAAACTTCTCCACCACGGCCACGACGTATTCGGGATGGTGCACTGCCTCCCAGCCTGCGCCCTGATTGTCTTCG
>JAYTOR010000148.1:0-3057 GCA_043747685.1 Actinomycetota bacterium | reverse complement strand
TCAGAACGTTGTGAGACTCGTCCCTCGGCGGGCGAATTGCATCAGCACTCTGCGCTCTGCTGCCGCCAGCACTGCTCGCGTCGCCGACACGGAGTCGGGGCTCACGGAGATGGAATCGATGCCGAACCGAACGAGGTGCTCGGCATAGCCGGACTTGTTGGACGGCGCCTGCCCGCAGAGCGAGGCTGTCAAACCGTTGGCATGGCAGCCCTCGATGATCGCCCGGATGGCGTCGAGTACGGCCGCATCCTCTTCGTCGAACAATTCCTGGCACACCTCGCTGTCACGGTCGACGCCAAGGATCAACTGCGTCAAGTCGTTCGAGCCGATGGACATGCCATCGATGCCGAGGGAGGCGTACTCGGGAATCCGATAGACGACCGACGGCACTTCCGCCATCACCCACCGCTTCAATCCGCGCTGGTGTCCGAGTGGGCTGGCGTCGATCAGTTCGAGGCATGCCTCGAGTTCCCACAACGTACGGACGAAGGGAATCATGATGGCCACGTTCGGCGTCTCCTCGCGTACCCGTGCCAGCATCTGCAGCTCGAGCGCGAACAGTTCCGGCTCACGGACGTAGCGATAGCACCCGCGGTAGCCGATCATCGGGTTGTGCTCGTGCGGCTCGAACTGCTCGCCACCGGCAAGGTGGCTGAATTCGTTCGAGCGGAAATCGATCGTGCGGTACACGACCGGACGAGTTCCGAATGGTCTGGTGATACGCAGCAGGGAGTCAGCCATTTTGGAGACGAACTCCTCGCTCCCGCCGTCGGCCATGACCGCTCGAGGATGACGGCCACCGAGCGCTTCGGTCACCAAGAATTCGGCGCGGAGCAGTCCGACGCCGTCGACAGCGAGTGCCGCGACTTCTTCGGCGTGGTCGGCCATCGCCATGTTGACGAGGAGCTTGGTGGCAATCGCTTCGGGTATCGCCGGTGCGAGGTCTGGCTGATTCACGCGCATCTGTACGGCAGCCGTCGGGGAAGTCGAGCCACCTGCAGTCACCATGCCGCTGGTGCCGTCGACGGTGATCAGGTCACCGTCGTGAATGGTCGTGGTCGCTCGCCGGGTGGCAACGACGCACGGGATCCGCAACTCACGGCTGACGATCGCCGCGTGACAGGTGATGCCGCCTTCGTCGGTCACGACAGCGGCTGCGCGTCGCAGCGTCGGCAGCCAGTCCGGGTTGGTCATCGGCGCAACGAGGATCTCACCAGCGCGCAGTTGTGCTCCCTCCGACGGGTCGGACAGCACGCGGGCACGTCCACTCGCTCGACCGGGCGCTGCACCGAGCCCGCTGACCAGTTCCGCACCGGTGTCCGCCGATGAAGCCGCTCGCTGGGGCACGCGTGACGGGTCGGCAAGCGTCGTGATCGGCCGGGATTGGACGAGATACAGCTCGTTCGCGGCGTTGAAGCACCACTCGAGATCCTGCGGGCATCCGTAGTGCGCTTCGGCGAGCAGACCGAGCGTGGCGACGGCGAGCACTTCGGCGTCGTCGAGCACCCGTCGGTGACTTGCTTCGCTTTCGAAGTCGACGCGCATGTCGGCTCCGTCAGGCCCGCGAACGATCTCGTGACTCTTGATGCCGATTCGCGCGCCGATGACCGCCAGTGGCTCGCGTTGGACGGTGTAGGTGTCTGGCTCGACGGCACCGCCGACGACTACTTCTCCGAGCCCGAAGGCCCCTTCGATGACCAGATGCGAACGATCTGACGTGGCCGGATCGACGGTGAACATCACACCGGAACGTTCCGACGCCACCATCCGCTGCACGACTACGGCGATGGCCGGTTCGGCAGTGATCCCCTGCACTGCCCGGTACGTATAGGCGCGCTCGTCGAATGTCGATGCCCAGCACGCCAGCAGCCGGTCGCAGACTGCATCGGCGCCCGACACGTTGGTGTACGAATCGTGCATGCCGGCGAAGGATGTCGTCGCCCCATCCTCCGCCGTGGCTGACGACCGCACTGCGACCGAGACGTCGGTTTCGCCGGCGGCGGCACACAGTTTTGCATACGCTTCGACGACCGCCGTTCGGACGGCGTCACTCGGCGTCGTTCCTTCGATGATCGAACGGCGCTTCGACGCATCGGCCGCCGCATAGAGCGTTGCGTCTGCGCCGCTGCCGATGGTCGGCGCAGGAGCAAGCAATTGGCGGACACCAGCGGCGGACATCGAGTCGAGATAACCGTCGGCAGTGACGACGAAACCGGAAGGTACCGGTAGACCGGCGCGCGTGAGTTCGCCGAGGTTAGCGCCTTTGCCGCCGACCGTCGACACATCGTTCGCCCCGATTTCGTCGAACCACCGGACATAGCTCATGACGGACTCCTTGTGCTCGCGGCCTCGTCTTCGCGGCGACAGTGCCGAGAACCGACGGGGAAGGTCCGCTGTCTTCATCGAACGCCGATGGCACTGGGCGCAACAGTGCCGAAGGTCCCGAGATCAGCCGATGACGATGATTGCACGCAGACGCTCGACGACCGGCGTAATCGAGGTGACTGCGTGTCACCGACTGGCGCGGCCACGCCTGGCGAGCGCATCGATGACGACGGCGATGAGCAGTACGAGGCCGGTGACGACGTATTTCGATGCTGCGCTGAATCCCTGCAGACTCATGCCGTTGTCGATAGCGGCGATGACGAGACCACCGAGCGCGGCATGGGCTATACGGCCGCGCCCGCCGAGCAGGCTGGTGCCGCCGATGACCGCAGCGGCGACGGCGTACAGCACGAGCGTGCCGCCCTCGAGGTTGGTCGACACCGAACGCAGCCGGGAGGCGTAGATGATGCCGGCGATGCCGGCCGTCATCGATGCCAGGCTGAAGGCAATCGTGCGGATCAACGCCAGATTGACACCGGCACGCCTTGCAGCCTCGGCGTTCCCACCGATCGCATAGACGTACCGACCGTACTTCGTTCTGCCGAGCAGCCCTGCCCAGGCGAGCATCACTCCGAGGACGATGAGCACGACCCACGGGACACCCGTAATCGGGGCGAGGACGCCACGATCGGCATTACACGTGAGGACGATGACGGCGAGCGACACCGCCAC
>JAYTOR010000147.1:0-18806 GCA_043747685.1 Actinomycetota bacterium | reverse complement strand
ATTGCACGAACCCGGATTGCACGAACCCGGATTGCACGAACCCGGATTGCACGAACCCGGATTGCACGAACCCGGATTGCACGAACCCGGATTGTACGTACCCGGATTGTACGTACCCGGACGGGTGCTACTCGTCCAGGGAGATCGTGCGCCGCCGCTGATTGCCGATCACCTTGCGGCACACCGGTGGCGGGTCACCAACATCGTCGCCTATTCGACTGTTGCGGCCCGTCCGGATGCCGCGACGATCGACCGCGCAGCAGCAGCTGATGCGATCACGTTCCTGTCCGGGTCGGCGGTCAGAGCATTCGCCGAGATCGTCGGCCTCCAGCGCCTGCCGCCCGTCGTGGTGAGCATCGGTGCATCGACGAGTGCGACGCTGCGTGAGCTCGGAGTAACGAAAATACGACAGTCCGCGTCAGCATCGCTGGTTTCTCTCGTCGAACAGGTATCCGCTGCACTACAGTGATCTCTGATAGCACATGACACAACAGCGCTGGCGAATGGTTCCTTCCAGGGGCCGAACTCGGGGCCGCCTTCTCGGCGTTCTCGGGCTGACCCTTGCTGGGTCTGCCGCGTTCGTCGCCCTGCCCGCCGGTGTCAACGGTGACCCGGTTCCGATCGCTGCGCCAACGAACGCAGTGATCTCGCGATCCGGAGGGAGCGACTCGTCAGTGTCGGGCGATGGCCGCCTCGTCGCCTTTGTTGCCGCACCGACGACACCGACCAGCGGCGTGACGGAAAGCGTCTGGCTCGGCGATCAGGCGAACGGAACGCTGAGTGAACTGACCGTGTCGGCAGCCGGCATCCGTGCAGGCAACAGCCACCATCCCGTGCTCAGCGGAGACGGGTGCGCGATCGTCGTCGAGACCGAGCTCGGATTCGACCTGTTCCACGACGACGACACCGGGTCGCGTTGGGACGTCTATCGCAAGATCCTGCCCGGTTGTCCCGGAGCGTTCAAGCCCGACGAATGGGAACTGATCTCCAGCGCCCCGACCGGTGATCCGTCGGCGGTCGACGCCGTCGACCCAGCGCAGCAGCCGACGGTCGACCAGACCGGCAGCATCATCGCCTACGCTCGGCTGACTGTCGGTGCCGATGGCAAGGCCAACGGACGCACGGCGATCGACGTCGTCGACACGACGGTCGCCCTCGGTCAACCTGGCAGGGTCACGTCAGCACCCGGTCTGCCGACGACCGATCCGACGTCTGCGCTCACCTACGTCGGTCAGCGAGAACCGGCGCTGTCCAACGACGGCGGTTTCCTGGCATACACGTCCGACACGACCTTCACCGTTGCCCCCAACGCAGCTACAGCAGCGTCCATCGGCGACTCGATCGTTCCAGCATGGGGAACCGGTCCGGCCACGACCGGTCCAGCGACGACACAGATCCTCAGCTGGAACCGGAACCCGAACAGCGACAGTGACGCCGACTTCCCGTTGCGGCTGGTGTCGGCGAACCCGAGCGGCGCCGGTGGCTCTGCATCGAGTTGGGCCCCGACCGTGTCCGCCAATGGGCGGTTCGTTGCCTACATATCAGCGGCGGTCGATATCGCCACGCCGGTCAATGGCGGCGCGGCGATCACCTTGGCACCCAACACGCCCGCACAGGTGTACCGCACCGACCTCAGGCCGAAGCCCGCCGATCCGACGCAACGGGACGTGCCGAATTCATTCGACACCACCATCGTCAGCCGCAAGGGTGACGCCGTCGGCACGTCGGCGAGCGCCGCGCCGTCGATCGATTCGAGTGGGCAACTCGTTGCTTTCCTCTCCACGGCGACAAACCTCACCGATGTCAACGCACCGTTCCTCGCCTCGACCGGATCCGATGTTCTCGAGGCTGATCTGTCGACCGGTGCAGTACGCCGGATGACGGTGCATCCAGACGGTTCTGCGGCTTCGTCAGCGGCGTCGAGCGTCCACTTGTCGCACACCGGCCGCGTCGCCGTCATCGACACGACCGCTGCCGGAGAACTCGTCGCCGACCCGTCCACCGCCGCTCCCGGCCGACAGGTCACCGCCCTGGTTTCCAACCCGGTGTTGACGATCACGCCGCTCGACCTCGGTACCAACCTGGTCGGCACTCCGACGAAGGCATGGGTGACGACGGTGACGAACACCGGTACCTCGTCCTTCGTCCCGTCGACGATCACGCTGTCGAAACCGTCGTTCCAGCAGACCGGAGGAACGTGCACACCGACGGTGCCGCTGCCGCCGACAGCGTCCTGCACCGTGCAACTGGTCTTCAACCCGTCAGCGGCTGGTGCCGCGAAGGCCTCGCTCGACCTCAAGGAGACCGGCTTTGCAGCGACCGCAGTCTCGACGGTCATCTCCGGGTCCGGCGGTATTCCGTCGATCAACGCCTCGCCGACCACCAACCAACTCGGTTCCGCCGTCGTCGGCCAACAGGGCGACAGTACGACGGTCACGATCGGCAACCTCGGCACGCTCGGCTCGAAAATCGCCAAGATTGACGTTCGTGGCAACAACCCGGGCGACTTCGCCGTCGACACCAAGACATGCATCAACAAGGTGCTCGGCATCGGCGCGACCTGCACCCTGAACGTCACCTTCAAGCCGACCAGCAACGGTGAGCGAAGCGCGCTCGTGCTGGTCACCGCGACCGACACGGCGACCACCAGCATCGTCCTCAGCGCCAATGGCAGGTACGCCCCGTCGCTGTTCGTTCCGGCCACATCGGTGGACATCGGCGGCATGATCGGTGTTGGTGGCACCGGATTCCCGGGGAATCACACGGTCACCCTCGGCGTCGATACCAGCAGCTCGACGCTGTCGGTCACGACAGATCCGAGCGGTAATTTCCTGGCGAATTTCCCCTTCACGATCAATGATCTGCCAGGTCAGGGTCATCTCACGGTCGTCGACACGGGCGCCGCCTTCGCTCCCGTCGTCTCCACTGCCTTCGTCGTAGAAGCCGACGCGAGCAACCTCCCGGTCACGATGATGGGTCTGCGCGGCTGAACTATTCGGCGGCTGGATGCCCGGCGCTGACTTTCTACGGGGCGTCGACGAGTTTCGCGGTGACGAGCACCAGTGAGTTGCACGATGCGGTCGATCCGGTTGCGGCGACCGAGGTGGGGCCGGCGGACTTGCAGGCCAGCGACACGCTTGCCTTTTGACCGGCTACAAAGGTGATCGGCAGCAGCAGCTGCAGCGATGACGATACGGACACGTTTTCCGTCGGGATGATCTCGACGACCTCGTTGTCGCGTTGCACGTTGAAAACGCCACTGTCGTGATTCGGATTGAAGAACACGACATCGCGGATCTGCAGCACCTTGCCGGCGGGGACGACGTCGGTGATCTGCTTGACGAAACTGGCACCTGGCGTCGCCGTCAATTGGATGGCGACGGACATGCTGCCGATGCTGTCATCGATCGCCGTGGCGACCGTTGGTGGTGCTGCGGTTGCGCTCGGGTCGATCGGGCCGGTGGAGACCGGGCCGAGCGGCGTACTGGACGCCGTGACGGGTGTACTGACAGCCGTCTTTGCCACTGCTCGGTCGACAGCTCGGTTGATCGCCGGTCTGACTGCGCCGTACCAGCCGCCGACGACGAGACCGCCGAGCGCCAGCAGGCCGAAGAACCACCCGGTCTGCCTCGTGGAGATCACCGGGTGCTGCACGAGGTTGGCTGTCGTCTCCGTCGACCGGTGGTTGTCCTGCGTGGCCTGCACCGAGAACGGCAGCGTTCGGGTCCTACGCCAGCGGACTCCCTTCGTCCTGACTGACAGGCGCGCCGTGGCGGTCATGCCGGGTTCGACGCCGAGCGACGGTGGATCGAAGGTCCCCTTGAGCCGCCGGGTGTTGTCGATCAGCGTCAGGCGTGTGGATGCCCTGACGTTGCCGACGTTGTCGAAGACGATGTCGTAACGCGCTGTGCGGCGGGCGGCGAGGACCGGCTGGGCGATGTGGATCAGGCGATCATCGAAGCCGAGGATCGTCAACGTGCCGTCGATGGTGGTCTCCGAATCAGGATCGCGGAGCGGGAAGACCTTGATTTCGAACGACGACGATCCTGCTCCGACAGAAGGCAGCCGCGGCGGCCTGACCGTCACAGTTGCCGTGCCGCTGGCACCGGGAAGCAGCCGCAGGCTCGGCGGTTCGATCGTCGTCCAGCCACGGGACAGTCCGGTGGCGACGAAGCCGTAAGTGTCGGCCGCCTCGTCAGAACTCTCGACCGTGAGCGTCAGCGTTTCCTCGTCGCCGGGGGCGACAATGACTTCGTCAGGAGTCAGTTCCACACGAATTGTCACGGTATGAGGGTAGTCGCCGATGGTGCTGGGAAGCGTGCACTCCCTGACCTCGGCGTAGGCTGACGTTCATGGCTGCCTCCTTTCCGGCTCAGCGCCCACGCCGGCTCCGTACCTCCTCGGCGATGCGTGAACTGCTTGCGGAAACGCGCGTCGGTGCAACCGATTTGATTGCTCCGCTCTTTGTTCGGGAGGGCATCGACGAGCCGCAGCCGATCCATTCAATGCCCGGCGTGATGCAGCACACTCGTGAGAGCCTGCGTAAAGAGGTCCGCGAACTGCGTGAACTCGGTATTACCGGGGTCATTCTGTTCGGCATCCCGAAGCACAAGGACGCTGTCGGTTCGGGGGCCCACGATCCGGACGGCATCGTGCAGTTGGCGCTCCGGGATCTCCGTGACGAGGTCGGCGGCGACGTCGTGCTGATGGCCGATCTGTGCGTCGACGAATACACCGATCATGGCCACTGCGGCATCGTCGATGCCGCTGGCCATGTCGACAACGACGCCACGCTGGACATCTACGTGAAGGCAGCGCTCGCGCAGGCGGCCGCCGGCGCCGACGTCGTCGCCCCGAGCGGGATGATGGACGGTCAGGTCGGCGCGATACGTGCGGGCCTCGACGGGGCGGGTCACATCGACACCTCGATCCTCGCCTACTCTGTGAAATACGCGTCTGCGCTGTACGGGCCGTTCCGCGACGCTGTCGACGTGCAGATCGCCGACAATGGTCATCGCAAGGGCTATCAGCAGGACTGGCGTAATGCCCGAGAGGCGCTGATCGAGGTCGAAGCGGACATCGCCCAGGGTGCCGACATGGTGATGGTCAAGCCAGCATTGGCGTACCTCGACGTCATCGCTGCGGTCCGCGCCAGAGTCGACGTCCCGGTCGCTGCGTACCACGTCAGCGGCGAATACGCGATGATCAAAGCGGCGGCGGCGAACGGCTGGATCGATCACGATGCCGTTGCCTTCGAGCATCTCACGGCCATCAAACGAGCCGGCGCGCAGGTCATCCTCACGTACCTCGCCCGCTGGTTCGCCGAGACGGTCAGCGGATGATCCGCTTCTGCGACGAGGTCTCCTGTCTCGCTGCCGCCTGCGATCCAGTGGTCTGCACCGGTAAGGGTGTTGCCGACAACGACATCATGTTCCAACGTTCGCTTGCGGCGATTCCCGGCGGCGTGAACTCCTCGATCCGCGCCTTCAAGTCCGTCGGTGGCACACCGTACGTCGTGGCCCGCGCCAAGGGCGCTTCGATCTGGGATGTCGAGGGACGCGAATACCTCGACCTCGTACAGAGTTACGGAGCGATCATCCTCGGTCATGCCCACCCTCGGGTCGTCGAAGCGATCTGCTTAGCGGCTGGCGACGGCACGTCGTACGGTGCCCCGACCCCGCGGGAGATGAAGCTCGCCGAGGCGATCCGCGAACGTGTCCCCAGCTGCGACCTCGTGAGGCTGATGAACTCCGGGACCGAGGCGACGATGACAGCGGTTCGCCTTGCCCGCGGCGCAACCGGACGCGATCGCATCGTCAAGTTCGCCGGCAACTATCACGGTGCGACGGACGCACTGCTCGCCGCAGGCGGCAGCGGTATCGCCACACTCGGCCTCGCCGGTACCGCCGGCGTCCCCAAGGGCGCAGTCGCCGACACGATGGTCGTGCCGTTCAATATCGTCCCGCAGCTCGACGAACTCGTCGCTGCCGTGATCGTCGAACCGGTCGCCGCCAACGCCGGCCTGATCCCCCCGGACGCCGAGTTCCTCCAAGGGTTGCGCGGCGAGTGCGACCGGGTCGGCGCGCTCTTGATCTTCGACGAGGTGATCACCGGCTTCCGTCTCGGTGCTGGCGGGGCACAGGGCCACTTCGGCATCACGCCTGACATCTCGTGCTTCGGTAAGGTGATCGGTGGAGGGTTGCCGATCGGTGCGATCGGTGGCCGGCGCGAGGTGATGGAGTGCCTGTCCCCACTCGGACCTGTGTTCCACGCCGGGACCCTTTCCGGCAATCCACTGGCGACGGTTGCCGGCTTGGCGTCACTCGATCTGCTGACCGATGACGTCTACGAGGAACTGTGTGCGCGAGCTGAGCGCCTCGGTGCAGGGCTCCGCGGCGCGTTCGCCGCCGCCGGTGCGCAGATCGACGTCCCGGTGATGGCGACACTCGTCGGCGTGCACCTCGCCCCAGGTGCAGCACACAACTTCGAAGACGCCAAGGAAACGGACGAAGGGCTGTACGGCAGGTTCTTCCACGCCATGCTCTCCGAAGGCGTCGCACTGGCCCCGGGGGCCTATGAGGTGCTGTTTCCCGGGTTGGCGCACACCGAGGAGATCATCGACGAGATCATCGAGCGCGCTTACCGCTCTGCTGTCGTGGCGGTCGACGGTCGGACATGACGCATTACGTGACGCTTGCAGAACGCACCTCGTGAGGCCACCGGGGCAGTCGACCGCCGAGACGTTCCCACCACCGTTGTTTCCGCCGCCCGTGCCATACATGGGGCCAGGCGTGGTGTCATCGCCGGTCCCACAGACGGCTTCCGCAGTCGAGGTGAACGGTCTGTGGAAGCGATTCGGCGAGAAGGTCGCCGTCGCCGGTATCACCTTGTCCGTACCCCGCCAATCGTTCTTCGGTCTCGTCGGACCGAACGGTGCAGGCAAGACGACGACCATCAGAATGATTGTCGGTCTGTTGCGGCCGGACGCCGGATCATCGACGATCGCCGGTGTCAGCGTGTGGCCGGACCCGCAGGCAGCAAAAGAAGTCATCGGCGTGCTGCCGGATGATCTGCGGCTCTTCGAACGTCTCAGCGGTGCCGAGTTCCTCACCTATCTCGGCTTGATGCGCGGCATGAACCGTGATGTCGTGGACCGTCGCCGCAGCGATCTCCTCGATATCCTCGGACTCACCGCCGACGCCGGCGTGCTCGTCGCCGACTACTCGACAGGGATGCGCAAGAAGATCGCCCTCGCAGCAGCGCTGTTGCACGCTCCGCACGTGCTGTTCCTCGATGAGCCGTTCGAATCCGTCGATCCAGTGTCGGCCCGCGGGATCACCGAAGTACTCCGTACCTTCCGCACTCGCGGCGGCACCGTCGTCTTTTCAAGCCATGTGATGGACACCGTCGAACGGCTGTGCGATCACGTCGCCATCATCGCTGCCGGCCAGGTCGTGCGATACGGCGAGATCAACGCCGTTCGCGGCGGGCGTCGCCTCGAGGACGTGTTCATCGATGCCGTCGGCGTGACCCCGACGAGCGGAGCGAACCTCGACTGGCTGCAGTGAGCGGTTCACCCTTCAAGAATGCGGAGACCGTCGAGACCGTCGAGACCGTCGAGACCGTCGGCAACGTCGGCAAACTCGGTACACACCACCTCTCGACGGCTGAGTGCGCACGCCTCGGCGTCCGGCTGCGCTGGCGATTGGTCCGCAATACGCTGGCTCGCAAGGGCAAGACGTTGTTCGTGCTCACGATGGTGGCGGCCTCACTGGCGGCATTGTTCGGGTTGGCGACGTTCGGGCTCGCCAGGACGTACGACCCGATTCCGCAGCGCGCCCTCATCGTCGTCGTCATGACGATGATCGTGGTGGGTTGGACGTTTGCTCCGCTGCTTGCCGGGGGTACGGACGAGACCGTCGATCCGACGCGATTGGTGCTGTTGCCGTTGACGACACGGCAGTTGACGGCCATCCTGGCAGGGGGAGCAGCATCGAGCCCTGCGGTGTGCGCCGTCGGGATCGCGCTGATCGGCGTCGTCATCGGATATGCGCCGGCCAACTTCGGGGCCGTGATCGTCGTCGCCGACGCCATCGGGCTGTTCGTGCTCGGACTCGGAATCGCCAGGACAGTCGCAGCCGGTCTGGCGCGGGCGCAGCGGAGTCGCAAGGGCCGGGACGTCGCCGTCCTTGCTTCGGCGTTGGCTGCTGTCACGGTGTGGCTCGCTACACAGGCCATCGGCCCGATTCTCGAGGTCGCCCACCGCAACCGTTCGATGCGCATCGTCGACGTACTCTCGTGGCTGCCGCCTGGCTGGCTGGCGCGGTCGGTACTCGATGCCGGGGCTGGACGCTGGGGCCCTTCGATCGGTTTCTGCATTGCCGGTCTCGTCGCCGCCTCTGCGATGCTGCTGCTCTGGGGGCGGATGACGCAGCGGATGATGCAGCAGTCCGAACGGATCGTCGCCTCCGGGTCTCCGGGTGGCACGGCAGCACCGCTCGGCACAGCTGCGTCGCCCTTCGGTGCTGCCGTGGCCAAAGAGGTCCGCTACCTCAGGCGGTCGCCGCTGCGACGCACACAACTGTTGATATTCACGGTGATGGGGACGGCGCTGACCGTCTTCCAAGCGGTGCGCCTCCACGGTTCTGCGTTGCCCTTCATGGCGTTGATCGCCACCGTTTTCGGCGTCGGTCCGGCGATGAACATCATCGGCTTCGACAGCCCTTCGCTGTGGCTCGAAGTCGTCGTCGGCGGTCCGGATCGCACGATGCTGCGGGCACGCTCGCTCGGCTATCTCCCGCAGTTGGCGGTTCCGACCATCGTCGCCGCCGTCGTGCTGGGCGTGTGGAAAGGCAATTGGCCGAGCGTGATCGCGGTCGTCATGCTCGCGCCGTCCGTTGCCCTGATCGCTGTCGGCCTCGGCGCCTGGGTGTCTCCGCGGGTGCCGATTCCGCAGCGCGACGGCGACAACGCCTTTGCATGGCGCAACGCATCGACCGGCAAAGGCTGCATCGTCGGCGTGTACGTCTTCTGCTCGCTGATCGTCGTCGGTATCCTCGCTGCTCCGATCATCCTGCCGACGCTGGCATGGCGCGAGCGGTCGTGGGTCTTCGCCATACCCGTAGTAGGCGCAGCATGGGCGCTGTCGGTCTGGTTCGTCGGCACTTCGCTCGGCGGCCGCAGTATCCGCCACAAGGGCCCCGAACTCCTGAGCGAACTGAGCAACAAAGCAATCTCTTAGTCGACATCGGTGGCTGGGCACGGAGTCGGTGGGCAATGCGTCTCCCGACCGGTGAATTTCGTGAGCGTACGTCGACCTGTCAGGCGTTGGGGGCGAGGCGGACGATGGTGGCTGCCATCTTGTAGGCGATCTCGGCCGGGCCGAGTTCGTCGGGGCGCAGCAGGTTGGCCATGATTCGCAGGACCCATTCCATCAGCGTGCGGCTCTGCATGCCGGCACGGGTCAGTTCACGCATCAGCAGCGGGCGACCGATCACCCTGGCGAACAGCCTGGCGACCTTGAAATACTGGCCGTACTCGTCGTCGATGATCTTCGAGTATTGCTGGAGCGCGGCGGGGTCGTTGGTGGCGATCGCCTCGTGGATCACGTCGGCCGCCATGCGGGCCGTCTCGTAGGCGTAGTCGATACCTTCACCGTTGAACGGGTTGACACTGCCGGCTGCGTCGCCGATCACGAGGTAGGTCGGGCCGGTCTTCGGGCCGACGGAGCCACCCATCGGAATACGCCCGCTGGTGGCGCGACACGTCGGGTTGTCGGGATCGATCTCCCAACGCTCTCGGACCTGATGGGCGTACTCCGTCAGCAGGTGGGAGGTGTTGACCGACTTGAAGTCCCGGAACGTCGAGAGCAGGCCGACGCCGATGTTGACGGTGCCGTCTCCGACGGGAAAAATCCAGCCGTAGCCGGGGAGTGGATTGCCGTTGCGATCCTTGACGTCCAGCGCCGATTCGATCCACGGTTCTGCGTGACGCGGCGATTCCCAGTACGTGCGGATGGCGGTGCCGTAGGGCCACTCACGCGTGCGGAACGTGCCGAGCGCCCGACCGAAACGTGAGTTGGCGCCATCGGCGACGACGACGTAATTGGCGGTGATCTTCTCCGTCGTCGGCTCACCCTTGTGTTGCACGACGGCGCCGCGCACGAAGCCACGGTCGACGACCGGTGCGAGCGCTTCGTAACCCTGCAGGATCGTCGCCCCAGCCGACTCGGCGTTTCGGGCGACGGCCCAGTCGAGGTCACGTCGTCGAACGACATGGCCGTGCGACGGGTAGATCGGGTGGGCCGGCCATTCGAGTTCCAATGCCTTGCCATGAGCCATTGCCCTCAGGCCCGAGTAGCGGTGGTACTGCTCGAGTTCATGAGCGAGGCCCATCTCGTGCAGCTGATGGACCGCTCGCGGCGTCAGCCCATCTCCGCACGCCTTCTCACGTGGAAAGATCTTGCGTTCGACGACGGCAACTTCATGGCCGTGCTTGGCAAGCCAATAGGCAGCGGAAGCGCCTGCCGGTCCGCCACCGATAACGAGGACTTCGACGTTGCGATCAATCACATTTGCAGTGTGGTCGCTTCCAAAGAAAATCGGCCACGCATCTCGGCAAGTCCGACGTGTTCGCCGTCACGGCCGGGCACGGCACCGGGTCGGCGCAAAGTTCTCTGGACCGTTTTGCACCGCCGGCGGTGCGCCGTTGGACTCAGTTCCCGGGGCCCTGGTTCCGTGTACCGTTTTGCACCACAGGCGGTGCACCAGTGGACTCAGTTTCTTGGAGGGGGGAGGGGGCGGTCAGCCGGTGGCGGTGGCGCGTGGCTTGGTCCCGACGCCCGTGAGCGTCGCAAAGGTCTTGGTGCCGGTCTCGAGATCGAGGTAGTTCTGCGCTGTCGGAACGCACCACGCGCTGTATTCCTTCGTCCAGGTGGCATCGCCAGCCGTGACTTTGGCCATCGCTCCGCCGAGGTTGTATCGCTCGTCACACACGACAGCGAGGATCTGCGCGTCGGAGAGCGAGCCGCCTGTCAGTTGACCCTGTGCCGGCATCGCTGCGCCGTTGTAGCCACTCGACGCATGTGCGCCGCCCGCACGATTCGGGTCCCCGTAGGTCGTGAGTCCCGCAAGGCTGTATGCGCCGCTGCCGGTATAGACGAAGTTCAGTTGATCCTCGATCTTCGGGAAGGTCAACAGCACCTCGCCGTTGTACAACGCACGGCCGGTGCCACCGGAGCCGTCAGCGGCATGGCAGCCGGCACACGCCGCCGAGGAATACAGGCCGTTGCCGACACCCATCGGACTGGTGTCCTTTTTGATGTCCGGCTGCATGCCGCGGACGTACAGAAAGCCCCACAGCGGCAGCATGCTGAGCGCTCCGACTGCCCAGAACGGCATCTTCTTGCGGGTCTTCGCGGCCACGACGTAGGGGGGATCCTGCTTGACGGGCTTCGTGGCAATGACCGCCTTGGCCTTCGCCGGAACCGCTGCTGGCTTGGCTACGGGTGTCGCAGCGGCAGTCGTCGTCGCGGGTACCGACGAAGCGGGTTCACCCTCGGCGCCATCCGACTTTGCCTTGGCGGCCTTGGATCGCTTGAGCAGATGCTCGGGGATCTCTGTCACGGTCGATCAATCTAGAGGCCAGAGCACCCTTCGCGGGAATTTGATCGAATGAGCGCGGGAGGCGACAGTTGGCACACGACTGCGGCGTTGATTCGCAGCCGAAGTCTGGTATCCCTGAGCGGTGGGCGCAACGGCCCGAGCCGTCATTGCGACGGGAACAAATCAAAACGGATTGGTGAGACCTACCGGACGTGGTACTAGCCTCGTGATCGGCTTCACGAATTCCCTGGACTCGACCGTTTCGACCTAGGGAACCGACAGAGCGACAGACCGGTAACGACCGACAGCATCGACTTCACGCCGAGATGTCGTCGCCATAGAAACACAACTCGACGCAAACATCGACACAGAAAGGCGAACGGAGTGCTCGCATTCGATTGGGACATCAGAACGTGGCCCGGCGCCAATATGGCGTTCCTCACGGCACTGATCGCCACGCTGGGTCTGATGTATCTCGGCGTGCTCTACGGCAAGCGGCACAAGCCGGGCGAGCCGCTGTCGTGGGGCCAGGCGATGGCCGGCTCGGTGTACGTGTTCCTCGTCCTGTTCCTCGCCTACGGCGTCGTTCCCCACCAGTGGCTCGTACATGTGCAGAACGGCCTCGGTTGGCGTGCCGACAAGATCGTCTACGGTCCTGCCGGCCTGCTGCGCGGTCATGCCAACTGCCAGGCGACGTCCACCGGCGGCCAGAACTGCGGGTTCTTCCCATTCGACATCAACTATCTCCAAGTCGGCGACGCGATCGTCGGAGGGATCTACGTGTTCTTCCTGAGCATGCAGGTCTACATGTTCACCTGGTGGCAGAAGCGTGGCAAGACGACCACGACCGCCGTTGCTACCTCGACCTTCGGGCGCCCGCTCGTGAAGAAGGGCTGAGGACACACATGGCACGGACTGATGCCAATCCACCATTTCCTGACTGGTCGACCGAGTACCAACTCGTCGAAGTCGACGTCGACTACCTGTCACGGGCGGTCAAACCAAAGCAGTTCATCCACATCGACCAGACCGAATGCATCATGTGCGAGGGATGCGTCGACATCTGCCCGTGGAAATGTATTCACATGGTCTCGCCTAGCTCGGTGACCGAAGCATCTGGCGTCGATCAGCCGGGTGTCGATCCGAGCGACAATGTGATCTTCATCATCGACGACGACGTGTGCACCCGCTGCGCGTTGTGCGTCGACCGTTGTCCGACGGGCGTCATCGTCCTCGGCAAAGTTGGTGCGCCGTCAGCCAACGGCGACGCCCACCAGCGCACCAATAGCCACGGCTACGCATACGGCATGCGACTCTAGGAGACCCTGAAGTGGCCAAGACCATCGACGACAAACCACGGCTGACCGCCAAGGACCGTGCCAACAAGCTGACCGGCAACATGAAGGGCAGCCAGGCATGGAACTCGATCTTCCGTCCCGGTTCCATTTTCCGCAAGGGCTATACGGACAGCCCGCGTAACCGCAGCTACGTGATCATGAACTCGGTGCTGTACCACCTGCACCCTGTCAAGGTGAAGCGACACGCCGTCAAGGTCAGCTACACGCTGTGCCTCGGCGGTCTGAGCTTCTTCCTCTTCATCCTGCTGACGGTGACGGGCATCTTCCTGATGTTCTTCTACCGCCCGACGGTTGCCAACGCCTGGCAGGACATCTCCAATCTGCAGACATCGGTGACGTTCGGATTACTTGTGCGAAACATGCACCGATGGGGTGCGCACCTGATGGTCCTCAGCGTGTTCCTGCACATGGCACGCGTCTTCTATCACGGTGCCTACAAACCGCCTCGAGAATTCAACTGGGTCATCGGGGTCGTGCTGCTGATGCTCACCCTGCTGCTGTCGTTCACCGGCTATCTGCTTCCATGGGACCAGTTGGCGTTGTGGGCCGTGACCGTCGGAACGAACATGATGGGCTATACCCCGGTGCTCGGTACACAGGTCCGGTTCGTGCTGCTTGGCGGTGTCGAGATCGGTGGGGACACGTTGCTGCGCTGGTACGTACTGCACGTGTTGATGTTGCCGTTCGTCATCGTCATCTTCATGGCCATCCACTTCTGGCGAGTCCGCAAAGACGGCGGAATCTCAGGACCACTGTGATGGCCACTCCTCACCTCCCGACACAACAGTTGCCGACACCGCATTCTCCGACGCCGCTCACATCCCATTGCTCATGCCGTCATCCGCTGGTACTCGTCGCAGCGAATGATCTGATGGAGGTCTCGCGATGACAGAGATTCCTGAACACCTGCGCAAGCGGGCCGAAGCCGCACGGCAGAAGGCCGCAGCAGAATCAGAAGAAGCCGCTGTTACGGCACCCGCCGCGGCAGCACCGACCGACTCGCGCATTCCCGCGGCGCTGCTCGAGCGCAGCCGTGCCGCGAAAGCACGCCAGGAAGGCGGAGAAGCCGTCGCGTCGTCGGGCGGAGGCGGCGTTGCCGTCGCCGAGCGGCCGACGACATCGCTCATCGCAGCGCCGACAGGCACCGGCGGCATCCCCGTCGGAGCAGGTCCGGGCGGACATACCCAGCGCCTGCTCACCGTCGTCAAATCGGGATCGATCCAGGAGGTCAAAGCCTCCCCGATCGACAAGGTGCACACGTGGCCGCACCTGATCGCCGCCGAATTCGTCTCCGCACTTGCGCTGACCGCATTCATCACGATCTTCTCGATTTTCGTCAACGCCCCGCTGCAGCAGCTGGCAAACATCAACAGGACACCAAACCCATCGAAGGCGCCGTGGTACTTCCTCGGTCTGCAGGAACTGCTCACGATGTTCCACCCGATGGTCGCCGGCGTCACTATCCCAGGTATGGGCCTCTTCGGCCTGATGCTGGCCCCCTATGTCGACAAGAACCCAAGCAACAAGCCGGAGGACCGCAAGTTCGCGATCTCGATCTTCACCGTCTTCTTGATGTTCTGGGCCGTCCTCGTCATGATCGGCACCTTCTTCCGCGGTGAGGGTTTCAACTTCACCTTCCCGTGGCGAGATGGCCTCTTCTTCGACCTGTGACGCGACGCTGATTGAGAGAGGAGTATTGATATGAGTTCTGGAGCAATCATTGCCATCGTCATCGCAGCCGTTGTCGTGCTCGGTGCGTTGGCGGCAATCACCATCGGCCGTGGGCGTGACGTCCGTGGGGCAGGCGCACTCACCCGTGAAACACGCCAGCGCGACAAGAGGGGCGTCAGCGCCGGTACGCAACTCGACACCATCGCCAGCTCGTCCAAAGAGGTCGAGCAGGCTGCAGCAGATGCCCGCAACAGTGCGGGCACGGCAATCACGCCGGCCGGCAACACCGTACCCGTCCCGTGGGTGGCACCCGATCCGGAAGTCATCGGCGCGACGCGTCGTCACTTCCTCAACGTGTCGATGGTGTCACTGATGGGTATCTCGCTCGCCAGCTTCGGTGGTGCCTGCCTCGCCTTCCTTTACCCGAAAAAAGGTGGAGGCTTCGGCTCGAAGGTCGCCGTCGGCAAGCTCGAAGACATCGTCAGCAGCATTACCGCCAACGGCGGCTTCTACTACTTCCCTGCTGCTCGTACATGGATCACGGCCTACCCGAAAGACGCACTTCCGAAAGCCTCGAAGGCCTACGCCGCTGCGCCAGCTGTACTCAGCGGCCAGACGAACGGCATCAACGCGCTCTACCAGAAATGCCCGCACCTCGGTTGCCGCGTTCCGAACTGCCCGTCGTCGCAGTGGTTCGAATGTCCATGCCACGGCTCGCAGTACAACAGGGTCGGCGAGAAGAAGGCTGGTCCGGCGCCGCGCGGCATGGACCGCTTCGGCGTATCCATCGTTGCCGACAACGTGACCGTCGATACGGCGATCGTCGTGCTCGGTCCGCCGATCGGTACCAATACGACCGGTCAAGAAGCAGAAGGTCCGCACTGCGTCGGAGGTAAATAACTAACATGCTTGCAGTCGTTTCAACAACGAGTATTGCCGTCATTCTCTTGGTCCTGCTGGTCGTCGGGTACCTGACATATGCCATCTTCAACATCTTCAGTAACAAGGCGGAAATCGGAGCCGAGGTCGAACTGGCGGCCAACCGCAAGGAATACCTCGACGACGAGCAACTCGAAGGTCCCCGCCTCGAACGGGTGCAGATCCTCGGTGTGCTGTTCCTTTTCATGATCGCGGTCGTGCTGCCGATCTACTGGGTACTCGAGCCGGCCAGACAATCCGGTGCTGTCGTCAACAGCGAGAATCGCCTCCAGAACTGGGGTTCGCAACTGTTCGCAGCAACAGCCGCCGGCGGGTTCAACTGTGCCGGATGTCACGGAGGCATGAAAGGGCCTGGTGGCAACGCTCCATACACCCTGATCGACCCGAACACGGGCCAGTCGAAGTCGGTCGTATGGAACGCGCCGGCGTTGAACACGGTGCTGTACCGCTTCAGTTCGGATGAGGTTCGCTTCATCCTCGTCTACGGACGTCCCTTCTCGCCGATGTCGCCATGGGGTGTCGACGGTGGTGGCCCGATGAACGATCAGCAGATCACGACGCTGATCGAGTACCTCAAGACGATCCAGATCCAACCGATCGGCTGCGCTTCGGTGACGGCGCAGTCATTCGACATCCGCTCGCTCGCCGATGGTGGCACCGACCCGGCGGTCTGCGATGGTGGCCAGCTCCCTGACACGAAGCAGGCCGACATCAACACCTCGGTCAAAGCGGCGATCAATGCGGCGGCCGCTGCCGGCAAACCGATCACTGAAGGGGAGGCGCTGTTCAACCTGTCGCTCGACTCCGGGGCCTACTCGTGCGCACGTTGCCACACCAAGGGTTGGTCGTGGGGTGATCCTTCCTCGCCCGGTGTTGGTGCGCTCGGGCCGAACCTGACGAACGCTTCGACGGTGCTGCACTTCGCCAACGTCCAAGACCAGATCGCCTTCATCACTGCCGGCTCGAAGCTCGGCCAGCGGTACGGGATCCAAGGTCAGGGCAGTGGTCGCATGCCGGCCTTCGGCCATCTGCTGACACAAGAGCAGCTCAAAGCCGTCATCGAGTATGTTCGGAGCCTCTGAGCAATGACATTTGCAACGATTCTTGCCATCACCTGGCAGCCGGAGATCCGCGGCGTCATCGTCGTGTTCATCGGCTTCATGGTGTTGTGCGGCAGCGTCTACCTGTTGCTCGGCACCAATCTCGGTGCGCGACTGGGGTTCCTGATCGCCGTCACGGCGCTCGCCGGCTGGCTGGCGATCATGGGCCTGGCATGGTGGATCTATGCCATCGGTCTGAAGGGTCCTGCCCCGTCGTGGAAGAACGCCGGCGAGATCTCGATCGACGGCAACCTCCACGAATCTGGCGTCATCAAGAAGGACGTCGGTGCCGACGGCGTGAAAAACACGACTGAGTTGCTTGCAGAAGGCTGGCGGCAGACGAACACATCCGCATCGAACTACGGGCAGGCGTCCTCAGCAGCTTCGGCGATTCTCGAGAGTGCCAAGGTTTTCACGACTGGCCAGTACGTGGTGCTCAATGTCTACGAAAAAGGCGGGGCCAAATATCCGCTGATCTTCGGCAAGAAGCAACTCGACTTCGTCGCCTTTTTCCATTCGGATCACTACTCGCTCGTCGAAGTGCAGGGTGTGCTGTCGCAGATCGCCGAGCCCGGTCGGGCACCGGCGAAGGCGATTCCCGATCCGAACCAGCCGAAGCGCTACGTCATCATGAAGCGTGATCCTGGGGGCATCCGGGAGAACGGCCGGTCGCTGACCATTGGTGGGACGATCATATTCCTGATGCTGTGCATCATGCTGCACCGTCGCGACCGCGTGTTCACCGAACACGTCCACGGCGAGCTCGAAAAGGCAACGGCCGGAGTCTGACGACATGTCCCAGTATTTCCCGATTGTTCTCCTGCTGATCCTCGCCACGCTCTTCGGCGCGCTCAGCCGCGGAGCATCGTGGTTGCTGGCGCCACGTCGCCCGTCCGCTGCCAAAGAGGCACCGTACGAATGCGGCATCGTTCCGTCGCGTGAGCCACCGGAACGCTTCCCGGTCAGCTTCTACATCGTTGCCATGCTGTTCGTGATGTTCGACATCGAAATCATCTTCCTCTACCCGTACGCCGTGAATGCGATCACCCACGACACCGTCGGTGGGCTCGGTGGGTATGCGTTCTGGGAGATGATCGCCTTCTCGGCTGTCTTCTTCCTTGCCTTCGTCTATGTCGTGGCCCGCGGGGCACTCGACTGGGGTCCGCTGCAGGCTGCGAGGCGGTTCGATATCGACGAGAATGCCGTTTCGGCAGAGCGCACCGTTCGCAGTACGATTCGGCGCGTCGGCTCGGAAGGCCGGCCGTCGGAGAATCCGACGCGAACCGAGGTGGCTGCATGAGCTTGGTGCAAGGAATCCTCGACGACGGGCTTGGTGGCATCCCCGACAACGCCATCACCTCCAAGATCGAAAGCCTGATCAACTGGGCCCGCGCCCGTTCGTCTTGGCCTGCCTCGTTCGGCCTTGCCTGCTGCGCCATCGAGATGATGGGTGCCGGCGGAGCGCACTATGATCTCGCGCGCTTCGGTATGGAGGTCTTTCGCGCCTCGCCGCGTCAGGCCGACATCATGATCGTCGCCGGTCGGGTCAGCCAGAAGATGGCGCCGGTCCTTCGTCAGGTTTACGACCAGATGATGGAACCGAAGTGGGTCATCTCGATGGGTGTCTGCGCATCGACGGGCGGCATGTTCAACAACTACGCGATCGTCCAGGGTGTCGACCAGGTCGTCCCCGTCGACGTCTACGCGCCCGGCTGCCCTCCGACGCCGGAAACGTTGATCCACGCCATCGAGACGTTGCACGCCAAGATCGAAACCGGTGAACTGCTGCGCCGCCGTTCCGAGACCGGACGAGGTGCGGAAATCGAGATCGGTGAAGCCCCTGTCGCCGCGCGTCCCGTCCCCGTCGCCTTCGGGGTTCGGTGAGCAATGGCTGCGACCGACGGTTACATCACCGGTGATTCGCGCGGTCAGGCGACCGTGTTCGCCACAGCGGCCACGTATCTGAAGCTGATGAAGGCGTTGCTCGACGACACCTTCACGACGTGTTCCGATCTCTGCGCCGTCGACTACCTCGACTTCCCGCAGCGTGCGGTGCCCGCCGGCGTCACGGCCGAACGCTTCGAGATCGTCGTCAACCTGCTGTCGATCGCCCGCCACGAACGCCTGCGCGTCCG
>JAYTOR010000146.1:0-13224 GCA_043747685.1 Actinomycetota bacterium | reverse complement strand
ATGCAGCGGGCATCGATCGGCTGTTCGCTCCTCCGGGACTCGATCCTGCGTGGCAACCGTCCGATCGCCGCGTGAGCATCGATGACGGGACACTGACGGCGACCGATCTCGATGGGAACGACGTTGGCGTGATCACGACGTGCAGCGTGGCGATCTGCGAAACCGGCACCATTGTCCTCGACGGCGGACCTGGCCAGGGCCGTCGGCTGCTCACCCTCGTTCCGGACCACCACATCTGCGTCGTGCTTGCCGAGCAGGTCGTCGGTGGCGTGCCCGATGCCTTCCGCCGCCTCGACCCGCGGCGGCCGCTGACGTGGATCAGCGGCCCGAGCGCCACGAGCGACATCGAACTCAAGCGGGTCGAGGGTGTCCATGGACCACGCCATCTCGTCGTCATCATTGTCGACCACGTCCCCGGCTCCATCCCTGCGCCCTGACCGAAACCATCGACACAAATCAGAGGAAGCCATGACGAGCACGATGACCCGAACTGCAACGAGTGAACTGTTCGAGCCGATCAAGCCGGCAAAACGTGCCCGTATCGGGCTGTATTCGGCAGGCTTGCAGGCCTATTGGAACCAATTTCCCGGGCTGCGCGATCGGCTCGCGGAATACGGCAGGTTCATCGAGCGACGGCTGTCCGTGTGGGGTGACGTCTTCAACGTCGGGCTCGTCGACACCGAGGCATCCGGTCGGGCGGCGGGTGAGTGGCTGCAGTCGAAGAACGTCGACATCGTCTTCTGCCATGCCGCCACCTATGCGACGGCTTCGATGGTCCTGCCGGTCCACCGACTGTGTCACGCCCCGGTGGTCTTCCTCAACCTGCAGCCTGCCGCCCGACTCGACTACGACCGCACGACGACCGGCGAGTGGCTCGCCCACTGCGGCGCCTGCCCTGTCCCGGAATATGCAAATGCAATGAATCGAGCGCGCATCCCGTTCCGTGTCGTCAACGGGCTGCTCGGATTGGAGGAGACCCCGGCGATCTCGCTCGCCGACGAGGTAACAGTGACGCGGCCCGAAGCGGTACGTGCCTGGACGGAGATCGAGGCATGGGCGAGAGCGGCATCGGTCGCGAGGACGTTCAAACACGCGCGTTTCGGATTTCTCGGCAACACCTACGGCGGGATGCTCGATCTGTACAGCGACCCGACGATGATCCAGGCACAGACCGGACTCCACGTCGAGGTGCTGGAGATCGGTGATCTGCAACGGCTCGTCGACGGCGTCAGCAGCAGCGACGTCGAGGCCAAGCGCTCCGAGGTCATGGCGATGTTCGAGATCAGCAGCGATTCGGCGTCCGACCCGATCGCCAGGCGTCCGACGGACGAGCAGATGGACTGGTCATGCCGCGTCGCCGCCGCTCAGGAGAAGCTGGTTCGCGAGTTCGACCTCGACGCCCTGGCGTACTACTACCACGGGGCGCCTGACACTGCGGAAGAGCGGCTGCAGGCCGGTTTCATCGTCGGCCATTCACTGCTGACGGCGAGAGGAATCCCATGTGCCGGCGAGGGCGACCTCAAGACCGCCGTGGCGATGAAAATATGCGACATTCTCGGTGTGGGCGGCAGCTTCACCGAAATCGTCGTCGTCGACTACGAGGACGAAACGATCCTGCTCGGCCACGACGGACCGTTCCACATGGCGATCGCTGAAGGAAGGCCGGTGCTGCGCGGGCTCGGCCTCTACCACGGCAAGCAGGGCACCGGTGTGTCCGTGGAGGCGAAGGTCCGGACAGGGCCTGTCACCACGCTCAACGTCACCCAGACGGCCGTGGGGCGATTGAAACTGATCAGCAGCGAAGGGCGTTCGACGGACGGCCCGACGATGCGCATCGGCAATACGCAGACGCCGATCCGCTTCCGCCAGCACCCTGACGACTACATGTCACGTTGGTTCGCCGAGGCACCGACGCACCACTGTGCAATGTCCGTCGGCCACAATGCCAGCCTGTTTTCCAAGGTCGGCGAGCTGATGGCGATCGATCACGTCGCGCTGTAGGAGCCGCACGTCTTCCGGCATGTGCTTCAGACTTCGCGGCTGGTCGCTTCGATCGCCCCGCGGAAATCGGGTGGCAACGGCACGTTGGCGTCGGTGAGGTTCTGGGCAACGCGCTGGCCGAGTCCCGACTGGTCGGCGATGGCCCTGGCGACGGTCGATCCGAGCCGCCCCCCAATCGGGACCTGACCGCTTGCGACGGCGGCGATCAAGGCGCTGGACAGGCGCGCGGCCACCGGCTGGACGCGTGCCCAGTCGACCTGCTCGGCCATCTCACGCATCGCCTTCGTTGCCTCACTCGTGCGTTCGGCTGTTGCCGACCGCACTCTGGCCCAATCGACGCCACGCAGTGCCTTGGTCACCTCGTCAGCTTCGGCGGTCATCTCGTCCGCAGGCGCCGCTCCGTCCGAGGTAGCCACCGGATCCGACTCGGGCGCACGACCAGGCCCGTCCTCCACTGCAGGCTCCCCCGCAGTCGCGTTGTCCGCCCCGGAGCCGGACTCCGACGTCGCCTTCGATGAGCGCAGCAGTGCGAGGAGCGCGTCGAGCTGTTCTTTGGGCGTCGACCAGATCGGCGTCGCAGCGGTGGTATCACCCTGCTTACCGGCCTCGTACTCCGCCTTGAGCGTCGCCGCCACCTGCTTTGCCTTCGCCTTCCAGCTGGTCGCCTTCATCGCGCCGAGTGCGCGACCTGCAGAGCCGGAACGATCCGATGAGGCCATCGCCATACAGTACCGTCAACACCGGCTACGGGCCCGAGCAGTCACCAGTTCTGCTTCCGGCGTGTCATTGCCTTACGTCGTGGGCAAGCTCACGGTATGGAACTGAACGAGCTGCTGATCGACCTCTTCGGACGGGTCGACGAACACGTACACGAGGCCGTCGACGGTCTCAGTGCCGAGATGTTGACGGCGACGATCAAGCAGGGCACGAACAGCATCGGTTGGCTCGTCTGGCATCTGACACGAGTGCAGGATCATCACATCAGCGCGCTGCTCGAAGACGACCAACTCTGGCAATCAGGCGACTGGGCGGCACGCTTCGGTATGCCCAGCGATCCCGACAACACCGGATATGGCCACAGCGTCGCGAACGCCTCGAAAATCCGACCGGAGAACGCACAGGCATTGACCGATTACTACGACGCCGTCGCTGCCCGGACGAGGACGCTGCTCGAACGAATCACAGCGGAGGACCTCGACCGTGTCGTCGACGAACGGTGGGACCCTCCTGTGACACTCGGCGTGCGGTTGATCAGCGTCGCCGACGACGACATCCAGCATGCCGGCCAGGCGAGCTATGCGAGAGGCGTCCTCGAACGGCGATAGAGGCCGATCCGTGTCACCGAATCTCGCAAAGCCTGCGATATCTCGTGACACGGGTGTCGTACGGGCGCGCGAAGTGTCAGACGGGGGCCTCGACTCGGCGCAATGGTGTTCGCTGTTCTGGTTGGTGATCCCACAGGTCGGCGATCAGATCGGCCCGCAAGGAGACCAGACACGGATCGTTCCAGCGGTTGACCTGCTGTAACGGATCGTCATGCGGGTCGTACAACTCGCCCTCCGTGCCGTCGTGGACCGAGCCAGGTTGGTAGGTCGTGCAGACCCAGCCATCACGGGTGATCGTGCGCAGGTGGACTCCGACGCCGAACATTTCGCTGTCCCACTCCGTCAGTACGCGCTCGAAGCCACGAGCGTCAGCATCCGTGTTGCTGACTGGCAGCGGCGAACCCTCCATGAACGGCGGCACCGCAAGTCCGGCGATCGTGCAGAACGTCGGCGCGAGGTCCACGAGTCCGACCGGTCGGGTCACCGTCGACGGAGCAGCGTGGGCTGATCGTGCCTGTCGCCAGATCAGCGGGAGCCGCACCAGACCGTCGACGTGATACGGGCCTTTGAACAGCAACCCGAAGTCGCCTTGGAGTTCACCGTGATCCGTTGTGAAGATCACATCGACGTCGTCATCCCAACCACGGTTTTGAAGATCGATGCCGTGATGCGCAGAACCGCCGCTGATGCGCGTCGTGGACGAGGATCTCCTCTGGCATCACCATCCCGAAACCCAACGTGATGGTCCGAACAGTTCCGTCGACCCGACACGACGTGATGCAGGGGAACCAGTCGGCACGTCGCGCCGGATCACCAGCGAGCCTCCACACGTCGGCCGCAGAGCGGTTGATGCGTATGTCGTATCGAACGGACCCCGGCGTCGTCGGCCGATCCTCGCGCACCCTTCGAGCCTGGCGACGATCCTGAGCAGCACCTGAATGGCAATGCCAACACGCGCCGCCCCAGCGGGTAGAAGATACAACTCGTGATCGAGGGCGGCCCTGCGGCAGACGGTGAACCACTTGCAACGGATTCGACCACTGAGTCGACCACTGAGTCGACCACTGAGTCGATCACTGGGCCCACCGCTGCGGTGAAACCGAGGCGCCGCATTCGCAGGTGGGTCAAGCGAGGGCTGCTCGTCGTCATGGTGTTGCTCATTCCCGTCGTGATCTCCTACGTACGCGCGTTGACCGGACCCGGCAGCGACAGCCTGCAGGCCCGCAGCGTCGAGTGGGCGCGCGAGAACCATCTGGGAGGGCTCGTCGATCGGGTCGAGCACTACTGGTATGCCCACCATCAGGCGCCTGTCGGCGGAACACCGAATGCTGGGGCCGACCAACTCAACATCTCGACGGAGTCTGTTGCACCAGCCATCTCGGTCGGCCAGGCTGTCAATGGCATAACCGTCGCCGCAGGTGCACCGGGAGCCGTGGAGGCGACCACCACCACGTTCACTCGTTCCCAGAGCAACGCATCACCCGAGACGTCG
Source organism: Actinomycetota bacterium (assembly GCA_043747685.1). Classification (GTDB taxonomy): domain Bacteria; phylum Actinomycetota; class Acidimicrobiia; order Acidimicrobiales; family Ilumatobacteraceae; genus JANXUF01. The sequence continues at coordinate 8,406 of JAYTOR010000146.1, read as the reverse complement.
CTCGAACCGTCGCCGGCTACAGCGGGCACGCCGACACCAGGTCCGATGCCGAGCCAGCCAGGGGGCCCAACGACGATTCCGGCATTGGAGACAGAGCCGCAGCCGGCGCGCACCGCCGCAGAGACGACGGCAGCGGCTACGACGCCAGCCGTGGGCACCCCGACGTCAGCGGAGCGCCCGCCTCCGTCTCGGTTGTCGAGCCCGACGAACGCACCGCTTGCGAACGAGGGGACATGGAGTCCGATCGGACCGCTCGTCGGCGGGCGCCATGGCGCCTACGCCACGCTCATCAGACCGGACCCCGTGCACACGTCGGTACTCGACGCCGTCGTGTGGATCGACCCCACGCTGCTGAGCTTTCGCCAATACCCAGGACAGAAGATTCCTGGAGCACCATGGGACCGACCGGACTTCGTCGAGCCCGAGCACCAGGCATCACTGCTCGCTGCATTCGAGGGCGGCTTTCGTCTTGCCGATTCGAACGGCGGCATGTTCCTCGGCTCGAAGCTCCTCAGGCCGTTGCGGTCCGGCGGAGCGACATTCGTGATCGACAAGAACGGTGTCCCGGACGTCGGATTGTGGGGGCGCGACTTCACCACGACCGACACCATCGACTCCGCTCGCCAGAACCTCGATCTGATCGTCGACCGGGGTGCCGTTGCGCCGACATTGGCAACAGACCCGAACCGTGCGTGGGGTTTCACCGGACCGGCGAACAAGGACGCCGTCTGGCGGTCCGGGGTTGGCATTACCGCTGATGGCGCACTCGTTTGGGTCGGTGGCGACGGACTCAGCATCGTCTCGCTCGCGAGTACGCTGGTCGCCGCGGGTGCGGTACGCGGTATGCAACTCGACATCAATCACGAGTGGGTGCAGTTCAACACCTACGGCACGGATTCGACAGGGGCGGTTCACGGCGAACGCCTGTTGGCGGCGATGCAACATTCAGACGATCGCTATCTCACGGAGGACACCCGCGATTTCATCGCCGTCTTCGAGCGTTAGTCGGCCCTGGAGTCCGTCGACATGAGTGCGTCCGCTGCCGGCTTCATGAACCGCCCGATGAACGGAAGCTCCCACAGCGACTCGACCTTGGCGATTGCCAGCCCGGCGAAAATTGTCGAGGCTGGCGTGTCGAGAACGACGTATCGAGGTAGCCACGTCGGATCGAATTTCGAGTTGAATCTCCACAGACTCTCGATCTGCATGTCGTCGCTCATCCGGTGCATCACCTCGGCCAGAGTGCGATGCCAGACGCGTGAACCCGTCTGGCCGGCGAGTACGGCACGCATCGTTGCAAAATGCAGACCAAGGCCGTGCCGGCCAGTGGCGCGAAGGTGTTCGATAGTCCGGGCGATGACGAACTCCGTCAACCCGTTCGGATGCTGTGTTGCTTGTGAACCATCCGATTCAATAGTGACTATTGCACCGGTCGCGTCGGCTCGCGCAGCGTCTCCGCGACGCATGAGGTCGAGGGAGTATCCGTCGATGCCGGGCGCCGGCACGAATTGGCAGAAAGCTGCAGGGGTTCCGTTGACGTCCCGAGCGAGCGCCAACAGCAAGCCCTGGTCCCGCTGATCGAACAATCTCGACAGCGTCATCGAGTAGCCGCGCTCGACACTGCCCTGGCGGCTCTGGGTCGCCAACCGACGGAGCTGGTCCGCAAGCTCGGCAGGGACCTTCGCCGGATCGTGGAACTCGATCGTGTAGCCCGCTTTCGCCACCCGGTTCACTGCCTTGCGCAGCGATTTGTTGCGGCCGCCGTCAAGGCTGAACCGTTGAACGTCGACAATCGACTCGTCACCGATATACATCGCCCACATGCCACTGGCGCGGTAGACGGGAAGCCAACCGGCACCCGCCGCAAGAACTGCAACGTGCCATCCATTGGTCGTGGCGAAACGGCGGAAGTCCGACCACGCCCGATGACGTTGATCGGCAGGACCCACCGGATCCGGTGACACGACAGCGGTTGCGTTGGCGACCGTGTAGGCAATAACGGTGTCACCGCTGATGAAATGCCGCTTGTCGTCGCGAAGGGCGAAATAGTCGAGCGTGCCGCGTCCGTGCTGACGAACGAGTTCCCACGTTCTGGCGACGGTGGCTTCATCGTCGGCCGGCGCCCGGCGAGACCGCAGGAGATACCAGCCGACGACGAGCACACCCGTGACCATGACTGCCGGCAGCGTGCTCGACAGCAGCTTCTCGTGCCGCGGCAACGGTGCGGTGGAAAGCCCGGTCATCCTGCCGAAGGCCATCTTGAGACTCTTGCCGAGCGACCGGCGACCACCGATCCAGATCCACCCCGTCGCCGCCAGCCCGAGCGTACCGACGCCAGCGCCTGCGGCAATAGCTGCTCGCCGGAGCGGTCCATTGTCCGAGGGAGCCGAGAACGAGGCACGATGAGCGCCAAGCCAGACGGCGAACAGCACGGCGAGCAAGGCTTCTTCGACGTCGAAACCCTTGACCAGGTTGCCGATGCCCGAGACGATCAACAGCGCCATACCGAGTTGCCACGCCAGCCGGCGACCCCGTCGGAGCCCGGCGGCCAACATCAACAATCCGAGGCCCGCCGCAACGACGAGGCCAGCGGCCACAGATGGCGTGCCCATCGGAATGATCAGTCTGACCACTTGCAACCGACCGCGAAGTGGAGGGGTCAGGGCCGAGATCACGTCGACTGCTCCGACGGCGAGCATGCCGAGCGCTCCGCGACGTCGGGTACGGTCGGTTCGGCGACCGGGCGGTGGCGGGGTCGGCCAGACCGTCGCTGCCCCGAGCGTGGCAACCGGTGTCGGCACCGGAGGGATGTCGATACGCGATTTGCTCAGAAGGCGCTCGACGAGTGAACCAGGCAATTCATCACGACGCGAGGCGACGAGCGTCACGTGGAGCGTCGCTCCCGCTTCGATCTCGAGCCACGACAGTTCGTTGGACGGCGCAAACACGGCTGGCAAGCCGAACCGTGCTTCACGTCGAGTCAGTCGGTGGAGCGCGCATCCGCAGTTGGCGTACCACGATCCGCCGAGATCGACGAGTTCGGGTCGATGGCTGCCAGTACCGATCGAGCCATCGAAGCCGGAGTTGGAAAGCATCGCAGCAGTAGCCCTGGAACGGCCGTTGGGGTCGTCTTCGTTCACGGCTGCAAGACCGCGCCTCCTCGTCAAGAATGCGAGTGTCAGCCCACCAAGCAGCACCTGTGCGCTGATCATCGAACAGACGAAGTACAGCCATTTCAGTCGGGAGATGTCGTGGATTGCATCGTTCTGCCCGGCGATGGAGACGATCACAGCGACGAACAACACCAGCATCGGTGCAATGAGCGGAATCCACCAGATCCGGCGGAGGCGGGCATAGAACCGCCGTGACTGCTCGACGGCCTCGACGGCTTCAGTTGTCGCTCTTTCGTGTCGCTCGCCGTCGAGGACGTGATGGCTGTGCTCGACACGGATCTTCTGGAACCCGGCACCGGTGTCGATGGCGAGGTCACATGCAGTGCCGACGCTGGCCCCGAGTGCACCCAGTTCGCGCCCGTCGTTCTCGTTGCTGGCGAGTCTGGCGTCGCTCTCGCCTGCCAACACCACGAGCTGGCGGTCTGGCTCGATGATGAAGCGGCGCAAGGCGTCGGCCAACCGGGGATGGGCGGTGAGGGCGCGTTGCGGGGAGTTTTTCGGCTCCTCGACGAGTTCGAACGTGTCGCCGGCGAAGATGATGGCGCCAGGACCGACCGAGGACTCGATGCGGCGCGCAAGGTCCGAGGTGATCGATTCACTGTCGTCGTCCGACAAGGCGCGCAGGTGGAGGTCGCTCACCACGATCACCTGCGAGCCGCGTCCGACTGCTAACACCAACGGTTGCGTCTGACACGCAGCCGGTTCTGGCGCAGCCGGTTCTGGCGCAGCCGGTTCTGGCGTCGCAGGTTCTGGCGTCGCAGGTGATGTCCTAGCCGTGTCTGCTCGACTGACGGGCGACGAGGCCAGGTGTGCGCTCGGAACAGCAGGTGCCACCGACACGCCGGCGAGCACGAGATCGTCGATGTCCATCAGGCCCCGACCCGACTGGCGAGCCAAGAGAAGCTGTCGGACACTGCGATCGTCGCCATCGGGAAATCGTGCCCGCCGGGCGCCTGCCTGAACTGACTCTGCAGCCCGGCTTGGCGCATGGCGGCGTCGAGCACGGAGGCGACATCACCTTTGCGATGATCCTTCGTCCCGACTTCGAACCAGCCGGCGACGGACTTGTCCTGCGGACGGTTGATCAGCAACATCGGATCATGGGCATCGAACAGCGCCGGATTGCCGCCATAGAGATTGGCGATTGCCGTTGCCTTGGCGTCGCCCTGCGTCCCGAGGTTGGGGAATTGGTCACCGGCGATGTCGACAAAGGTGCCGTAGACGTCGGGGTGCGCAAGCGCAAGATCCATCGCACATGTACCTCCCTCGCTATATCCCTCGATCCCCCAGTGTGCCGGACCCGTCAGGGTGCCGAACGCTTGGGTCACGAAGGCCGGAACATCCTTCGTCAGGTAGGTCTCGGCATTTCCGTGGACGCCGTCGACACATTCGGTGTCGCCCGCAAACGACCCGTTTCCGTCGGCGAAGATGAGGATCGGGGCAACCCCGCCGTGCGCCGAAGCATAGGCATTGGCCGTCTTGTCGGCACCAGCGGCGCGAATCATGTTGTCCGGCTGTCCGGGAACACCGGCGAGCATCACCACGACTGGCAGCGCCGGGCGAGGGGTGTGGAAGAAAGCGGGCGGCACCCAGACAAAGGCAGTTCTGGCGTTGAATTTCGATTCGGTCCCCGGAATGGCGATTGCGGAGACCGTGCCATGCAGCACGACCTGTCCGGAGACGTTCGTCGTCGGCGACTGGACAGCAGGCGTCAGAGTGGTGGTCACGGCGGCGACGGTGTCCGGAATCCGGCCAGGCACGTTCGGATCTGCGTTCCCATTCGCTGCGGAGCCATGAGCGTTGACGTCGGTTGTCCTGCTGCCGAGTTCGGTTGGCGCCCCGGCCGGCGGCATCGGCTGCAGACCGAGTTGCCCGGCATCCACCTGATGATTCAAGTCGGTCCCGAAGAGATCTCCGAGCGTCGGTTCGTATCCGTAGAACTGATTGACAAGGTTCGCTGCGTAGAGCAGCGCCAACGGGACAGCGGCGACGGCGACTGCTCGCTGCCAGCGCGGGTGGTACCGCCAGCCGGCGATCACCAGCCCGATGGCAGTCAACGGCATCGCCGCCCACACCAGGAACTTGAACGGGATGACCTCGTCGAACTGACTTTGCAGATCCAATGCCCAGTTGGTGACGATCGCTGCCAAGAGCGATACCGCGATAATCGGCAGCACACGCTGAACCCACCACCGCCATCCCATTCGGACACTGGCGGTCGCCAACGACAAAAGTGTCAGGACGGACAGCGTTTCCGGGAGGAAACCCTGCAGCAACGAAACATCGGCGACCAGCATCAGCAATCATTGTGCCACTGATCGATCACAGGACTCGTTCACTCAGCAGACGATGAACAACCTCTTAGATATAGCCATGTCCGACCTTTGGGAACGCTTGAGCATCGGTTTCAGCTGGTACATTTCGGCGCTTCACAGCCGGCCCTCCGGCTGCCGCTTGCGTTCGACAGGGTCAAAGAGCCTCGCCCAATCGACTGGCGGATCGTCGGCAGCCCTCAACCAATCTTCAGCTCGCTTTGTCAGAGTGCGACCATGCGATTCGTGCGGTCGATCCTTCCTGTAGCCGTCGGGGTGCTGGCGTGCATTCCTGCGGTGAGTCGTGCCGACGCTGCGAACGCAGCGATTCACCCGTTCAGACCTACGTCGTCGACACAGCTCCTGATGGTGAACGCCTCACGGATGAGCACCTCCACGGCTACCTTGACCGCCTACCAGTGGGACGGCACGAAGTGGAGCCAGGCGTTCGCGCCGATGGACGCCTCTCTTGGTGCAAACGGCCTGACCGACAATCCGTCGGAGTCCGACTACTTCACGCCGACCGGTCAATACGACATCACGACGGTCTTCGGATCGGAGCCCGATCCCGGCACATTGTTCCCGTACCGGCGCACGACATCGAACGATCACTGGGTCGACGACCCGACGTCGGCGGTGTACAACACGTGGCAGACCGGACCGGCGAACGGCCGTTGGAACTCGGCGGAGACGCTGTCGAGCTATCACCTCGCGGCAGCATTCGACTTCAATCAGCAGCCGGTCGTGCCCGGTGGCGACAGTGCGATCTTTCTCCACTCCGGCACGAGCGCGACGCTCGGTTGCGTCACATTGAACTCGCCCAATCTGCAGACGATCCTGACATGGATCGATCCGACAAAGAAGCCACAGATCATCATCGGTGTCAACCTCGCGCTCCCAGAGCATCTCGAGCCGACACCCGCTCCGGTGCCGTGGGCTGAACTGACACACGGCCAGCAGCGCCAGGCAAATCCGTTCCGACAGAGAGCCCGACTGACGTAGGGACATCGTTGTGGTCGACAACGGCCGCGATCGTAGACACATCGACAGGGCAGCCATGCCCTCGTTACAGAGGTCAGCGAGCGCTGCGACTGCCGATTTCCGCTCGCACGAGCGCAGCACCCTCGGCGAGGGCGGCAAGCTTGGCGAAGGCCAGTGATCGAGGCAGGAACTTCATCCCGCAGTCCGGCGCGGCGATCAGGCGTTCCGGCGAAACGACGTGAAGCGCTGCCCGCAATCGATCGGCGACGACCTCCGGCGTCTCCACCTGTTCCGTCGACAGGTCGATCACACCGAGCACGACGATCTTCGAGCCCAGTGACGCAAGGACGCTCGGATCGAGTCGCGGCTGGGCGAACTCGATTGCGAGTTGATCGGCGGCGCACTCGGCAAGCTCGGAGAGGAACGGATATCCACCACGTTTGTCCGACACGTAGATCGCATACCCGTAGCACGTATGCAGGACGGTCGTTGTGTTGATGCCGGAGAGCGCTCGATCGATCGCCTCGACGGCAAAACCCCGCGCTGCATCGGCGTTCGCCTGGAGGTACGGCTCGTCGATCTGCACCACGTCGATGCCGGCCGCCACGAGGTCTGTGAGTTCCTCGTTGATCGCCTCGGCGTAGGCGAGAGCGAGAGAACGCTGATCGCCGTAGTGCTCGTTCTGGGCCAACTGGCTGAGCGTGAACGGGCCTGGCACGGTGACTTTCGTGGCCCTGTCGGTGGCCGCACGCAGAAACTCGGCTGCCGCTAGTTCTACAGGTGCTGTTCGACGGATCGGCCCGGTGACCACCGGAACCGTGGAACGTCCACCGACCCGATTGACACTCTCGCCGATACGTTCACGATCGACCCCGTCGAGCGCATTGGCGAAGTGGTTGAAATAGCTTTCGCGACGCATTTCGCCGTCAGTGATGATGTCGATCCCGGCGCGAGCCTGATCATGGATCGCCTGCAACGTCGCCGCGTCGAGGGCATCGTCGAGGTCAGCGGCCGGGATTTTCCAGACGTCTGCCGCCCGGGTCCGCGGCACGCCCTTGTCGACCAGCAAGGTGCGGTCGACGAGCCACGACGGCTGCGGATAGCTCCCGATGACTGTCGTGGGGATCATCGGTAACGCGATGGCCGGTCGGCCAACTGCAGGTGGGCCGTGGTCCATCAGCGGTAGGTGTTGTTGCTCGTGTGGTCGCCCTGTAACCATGTGGCGAGTTCATCGTGGGCGGTGACAGCCCTTGTCGCCGAAATGGCCTCTGCGTCCGGATGATCAGCGGTGAGCTCGATCAGCAGGCCGTTGGGATCGCGAACATACAGAGAGCGGCAATAGCCGTGCTCGAGTACGAACGTCGCCGGCTCCGTGTATCCGGCGTCGGCCAGCCGCTTCGATACCTCGTGCTGGGTGTCGCGGTCGACCTTGAGGGCGATGTGCGAGAACGGCGTCTCCGGCATGGTCGGGCCGAACAGCGCCTGATCCTCCTCGTTGGCGAACTGGAAGAACGCCAACGCGCTGCCGTCGGCGAGGCCGAAGAATGTGTGGCAGTACACGCGCTCGGCCCCGAACAGTTCGTCTGTCTCGCTCCATGTGGCGACGAGCGGCAACCCGATGAGGTCTTCGTAGAACCGTCGCGTCGCCTCCTGGTCACGAGTGATCCAGGCGTTGTGATGCAGACGGGCAATGGTGGTCTTGCGCACAGTTTCGGACACGCTGTCCTCCGATCTTTCTGTTCCTCGAACCTAGCGAACCCGGCGAGTGTCACCCGTGTCGAAGATTGCTCAGGCCGACGCTCGGTGCCGATGAGTGATGCCAGTCGATGTCAGTGAAATTTCGGCGTCCGACCGAAATGGAAAGGCTGTCCGTTCATGTTCTGCTCGATGAGCGGGAGCTGGTCGAGATGCCGGGAGTTCATCACTGCCCCAGTCGCGTT
>JAYTOR010000145.1:0-4684 GCA_043747685.1 Actinomycetota bacterium | reverse complement strand
GCGGTTTGGAGTGTGTGGTGATCCGGGTGTCGACGTTGTACGCGTCAACTGCTGCGTCGACCGCGCGCTACTACACCCGCTATCTCGCGGACGCCCCGGGTGAGCTCCCCGGCCAGTGGGCCGGCCATCAGGCCGACCTGTTGGGGTTGTCGGGGACGGTGTCCACGAAGCAGCTCGAACGGGTCCTGTCGGGGCATGATCCGGTCACGGGTGACGTGTTGGGGATGGCGTTGGTGGACCGGACGATGGCGAACGGGAAGACGATCCGGGCGGTGGCCGGGTTCGACGCGACGGTGTCAGCCCCGAAATCGGTGAGCGTGCTGTGGGGGTTGACCGGTGACCCGGGGTTCGCGGAGGCGCATGATGTCGCGGTCCGGGCCGTGTTGTCTCATCTCGAACGGTACGGATCGACCACCCGTGTTCGTTCCAACGGGTCACGGTTGCATCCAGACTCGAAAGGGTTGATGGTGGCCGGGTTCCGCCAGACCACGAGCCGTGCGGATGACCCGCAGTTGCACACCCATCTGGTGATCTCGAGCAAGGTCCAAACGGTGGATGGGCGTTGGTTGGCGTTGGACGCGCGAATGTTGAAACGGTATCAACGCACGCTCGGCGGCCTCTACCAGTCCGTGCTCCGCGCCGAACTGACCGACCGGTTCGGGGTCGCGTTCGGGGAGATCGTCCCTGCCCGAAGCGGAAGCTCGAAGGAGTTCAGCCGTGCCCGTGCCCAACTGTCCGTCCGGAGCAGTTCGTACAAGGGGCCGCACAGCGCGTTCGGGTACACGTCGAGCTGTCGTCCGTGGCCCCAGACACGGATCACGACAACACACATCGACGTTATCCGAGACGCCATCCAACGTCTCGATGCGATCGTCGTGCGGCTGGTCGAACAGCGATAGCTGTCGCCGCTGACGACAAGACCCTCCGGCTCGAACTGACCACGTTCTAGCATTGATGAAATGACGGACGACCCAACGGCCGCTGAGGCGCTCCATCAACGGCGGCTCCGGTCAGACTCGTCCTATGCGACGGGTTATGACGACGCCATGCACTTCCGTGGTAGCCCGATCGGAGGGGCCTCCTCGGCGACTGTTGACTACAACGACGGAATGCTGGCGGGTTACCAACGGCGAGCCATACCAACCGACTTTCGACCCGAGTGGGCGAGACTCAGCGCAGAATTCAAGCCGCCCTCTGGACTCCGTTTGCAGTTCGTCAATGACTCTCCCGGTGCGATCTATGACGTCGCGTTCCACGCCTGGGTGCGGGGCACAAGGTGGGACTCGAATCCAGCCGACTTCGTTGGAGGGCCTGGCGGGCGTAGCGAGATGGAAACCGGGGAGCACGGCCTCTTGATCACTAGCTTCACGGACGACGTGCAGGTGTGCGTCACTTTTCTCGACACCCGTGAACGGGCCTGGGTGAAGTGGGCGAACAGCGACCTGCTCGAAGAGTTCGACGGTAACTTCGCCACGCTTTTTCGCGCGTGGGAGAAGCCGTGGCCCGGAGGCACCACCGACTACGACCAGCTCACCGACAGCGACGCGGTCGACAAGGCTCCTCCCTCGCCTTCTCCCGTTGCGGGCGCCCAATCGGACGGGCCTCCGAACACGTCCTCGGGCTCAGACGGAGTTGTCGGTCCGTTCCATGCCGAACCAGTCGAGCGCATTGCTTCATTCGAGAACGACGACGGCCGAATTCGTCTCGCTCAGTTGAGCATCGAGCCAATTCTCACCGCGATCGCGAGAGCGCTTGATTCCTCGCCGACCTTTGGGGAACGAGAGCGCGCACTTGAGGCGCACGGTCACGTCCTTCGGGCCCAGATGAACATGCCGACGCCCATTCCCGTCGTCATCGAAGCGACCGTCGTCGCGGTTGTTCGGCTTCTCGGCGATAGCTCAACGGAACCCGAGCGTCTGGCCGAGGCGGCTGACGCCGCGGGCGCGCCACCTGACGAGGTCGAGGCAGTCCGCGAGGCCGCGCGGGGTCTGATGGACGCAATCGCCGACGTCGATCCCGAGGCGACAGATGGGGGTCTCAATGCTGTTGCGGCAAAAATTGCCGAGTCCGCACAGACGCCAGCGGTCGCGAGTTACGTCGATCGAATGCGCGCGGCCGCTGCAACGGGATCGATCAAGGGCATGGAAAGTGGATCTGAAAAGCTGGTCCACGGGTTGGTCTCGCACTGGGTACCCGTCGGCACGATGACGGTCGTTTCGTGGCTCACCTTGGGGCCGGTAGGTGGGCTGATCGGCGCGGTGATCGGTGTGTTCGTGTCGATCATCAAGCGGCGACCGAGCACCGGATGAGCCAGATACTCGGCCGCCTCGCCGAGACCGGTAGTCGAGAAGTGGCGAGCGTTCGGACTGGTCCCGAGTCCGACCAGTTGCGGGAACACGAACCACATCCAATGCGATCGCTCCCGTCCGGCGCGCAGCTCAGCCAACACCGTTGGGAACACGCCTTCTTGAGCTTTGACAAACCGGTCGAGATGAAGCCGATCCGCTGGTGTCCACGCCATCAAGGTAACCCGCTCGTCGTGTTGGGCGTTGCTCGCGCTCACCGAAATTCCCCAGGTGTGCAGGTCCGAGGAGATTCACATGAGCGTGATGCGTGACAGGCTGCCATCTTGGCCAAGTACGACCCGCTCTTCGAGAGACTCTGCGGTCGGCCGAGCGACTCGGTTGAGATGACTTTCGACGACATCGAGGCCATCGTTGGTCCATTGCCAGCGTCGGCGCGACGGTACCCGGCATGGTGGGCCAACGAGGTCGAGGGTGGCCGACATGTTCAAGCGAGGGCATGGCTCAACGCGGGCCGCGAGGTCGAATCCGTTGACGTCCACCACAGTCGTGTTCGCTTCAGCGTTGCCCGATGGCGACGCGGCGCCTGAGCGCGCCCTCTTCAGCAGCGCATAACGGCGGCCCAGAACGACGAAGCGTCAACCCGCAAGAGACGCGCCCGATCGGCGATTCGGCTCGGCCTATACCCGGCGGTATGGGTCAGCTGCCTGAACTGGCGACTCGGGCGTACACGAGTGCGTCTGATCTCGAATCACCGATCGCGAGGAATGATCGCAGCCGACCTTCGAGCTCGAATCCTGCAGCGTGAAGAACGGACAGCGAAGCCTGGTTGTCCGGCTCGACCCACGCCTCGATTCGCGCGTATCCGCCCGGTCCGATGGCCCAACCGCTGGCGAGCATCGCCGCTCGACGAGCGAGCCCGCGCTGTCGTGCGCTCGGGACGACCCAGTACCCGAGTCCAATCACTGAGGGCTGCGGTCGCAGCATGAGCGACACCAGTCCTACTGCTCGATCCAGTTCGAGGTCATGCATGGCCAGGCTGATGCCCTCACCGGACTCGAAGCGTTCCCGTTGGCGTCCGATGAATGCTCGTCCAGCGTCGACGGTCCAGTGTGCGGGGACCGTCGTGTTGGAAGGAATGGCCCGATCGGTACCGGCCTCCCGGACGCAATCGAGGTCACCCAACGACCACGGGCGCAGTCTGAGCACTTCGTCGCTCAACAACGGATCCGGATAGCTGATTGCCACGAGCCGACGATACGCCGAGCCGGCGTCAGGGCAGGTGCCGATGAGACGATCGGTGCCGCCCATGCGATCACGAACGGCGTTGAGATCGGGGAAATCTGCGTGCATCAGCGCGGTGCAGCTGCGAGTGTGGCGGCTGTGAGTGAAGCCCGATTGATTCTCACCTGCGGATTGCCGGGAGCGGGCAAGACCACACTCGCACGGCAGCTGGCCGCAGACCGGAGCGCGTTACGTCTCACCAAGGATGAATGGATGTGGGCACTGGGCTCCAGCCCTTGGGACGCAGCGATCCAGGACAAGATCGAACGCGAACTCTGGCACCTCGCCCAACAGGTTCTGCGCCTCGGACTGAGCGTCGTGCTCGATTTTGGGCTCTGGGCGCGGATCGAACGAGACGACATGCGATCCGCAGCTCGCAGCCTCGGAGTCGGCGTCGAACTGCACTAGCTCGATGTACCTACCGACGAACTTTGGCGGCGCATCGAAGCTCGGAACTCGGAGGCACCCTGGGAGATTGAACCGATCCGCCGCGCCCACCTCGACGAGTGGTCCACCCTCTTCCAGGCGCCCGACGCTGCCGAGCTGGCATTGTTCGACAGCCCTCCAGACTCGAACTGAACCGACGGCCAGAAATGGCCAGAAGTGTCGGCGTATTCAGCAGATCCGGCACGGCCCATTGCCGGCGTTCGGGGTCGGCTGGGAGTGTTGTGCACGACGTGCGGGCGGTCTGTGGATGTCTGGTCAGAACGAGAGGTTGCTGCGACGTTGGTGCTGACCAAACATCCGGGTTGGCCCCGAGCTCGCGTCACCGAAGTGCTGGCGGGTGACACAGAACGCGCGGCGCATATTCGCGCCTCGTGGCCGCATCGCGACGCGCTCATATTGGCGCATCTGGCGCGTCAGTCACGTCGGTTTGCGGGTGTGCGTTGTTCCTCGGTGCAATGCTGATCCCATGGACGTTGCAGAGCCTGCGTACCCGGACCTACAACCTGAGGACGAGCGTTCGGCGATGCAGCAACGACTCGACCAGTACCGAGCGTTCGCGACCGCCGCCCTGGTCGACCTCCAATGGAGTGAAGCGTCAGCACGACTGTTGCCGGCTACGGACCTGACGATTGCGGGCATTATCCGACACC
>JAYTOR010000144.1:0-4116 GCA_043747685.1 Actinomycetota bacterium | reverse complement strand
TCGGTCGCCACGCGCGATCTTGATCACGGCACCCGCGTCGAGCACCGGACAACGATCCGTCGACATCGGCGGCTCAGTCGTCATGGACCTCACCTTTCTTCGCATCGAGCTGTGCAACGAGATTGTCCGCCCGCTCCTCGGCTTCGGGCGTCGATTGCCGAATCATGTGCCGGGCCATAGATCTCGTCGAGCTGACGCAACATACGCATCACTGGATCTACTCGCAGTTTGTCGCGAATGGCGTCAAGAACGAACGCCGAGACCTCGCCCTTCGGAGCGACTGACTTGACCTCCGCGAGGGTTTACTCGTCGACCGTGACCGTGATTCGCGTGATACTCGTGGTGTAATTTTACTCGAAGTATGCGCGCGGGTCCTGTGGTTTGAGCATGTTGACTACAGATATGTGCCGGGGCGGTCGTTGGCGGTGTCGCCGTTCGGCGCGCCCGGCGGCATACCCATGCCGTCCGGCATGCCCTGACGGAGGGCACCGGGTGGGAGTTGGCGCATCTGTTCGAGCTGCTGACGGGCCGCCATCTGCTGGGCCATCAACATCGCCTGGATACCGTGGAAGAGGCCCTCCAGCCAGCCGACGAGCTGCGCCTGAGCGATACGCAGTTCGGAGTCGCTCGGCACCTCGCCAGGCTGGAACGGCAGCGCCATCGAGCGCAACTCGCCCTGCAGGTCCGGCGACATCGCCGTCATCAGTTCATCGATCGAACGCTGGTAGATCCCGGCAAGACGCTCTCGGCTGGCGGCGTCGAGCGGCGCGGCCTTGACCTCGTCGAGCAATTGCTTGACCATCGAGCCGATACGCATAACCTTGCCGGGTTCGCTGATCGTCTCGGTCGGCGCAGCCTCAGCCGGCACGACCAAGGCCTCATGGCCCGGCCCGCCCGGATCGACAACTTCGGTTCGCTGCGACTCTTCGGCGCTGCTGTGACCTCGGGCTTCAGTGTCGGACATCTCGCTCCTCGATCAGTGGCTCACATGGCGATGCCGCCCACAGCGGCGACGCATCGGTCAGGTCCGCCGCGCTGCCAGGAATGGTACGAGCATCTCTGCCGAAGTCAGCGACCCATGGCGGCAAACCAGCGGGAACGGACCGGAATCGGCGGGGTCGTCCATGCTGACCGCCTCGAACGGCACAACGGCGACGTCGCCGTAGCGAACCGCAACCGGTGGTGCGACGACCGGCCCGAACCAGCCGTCGGCGATCGCCTGTTCCTTGGAGACGACCCAGGCCTGGTCGCCGTGCGCACCGCAGGCCGCGTCGAGCAGGTCGGTGGCTGCGCCGGGCTTTGCATGGAACCAGCGGAAACGGCCCTCTCCGGACTGGATACGGGTCGCTGCGAGCACCTCCGGCGCCGGCTTGACGAGGTTGTCGCCGATGCTGACCTGGCCGTGGTCAGCGGTGATGAGCAGCACAGCATCGTTCGGCAAGACGTCGATGAGGTCGGCGACGAGACGATCGACGGTGCGCAACTCTGCGTCGTAGTACTCGTCGAGCCCTTTTTCGTGGGCGACCTTGTCGATGCCGTCGTAATACAGGTAGACGAAACGTTCCCCCTTGGCGAGCAGCGACCTGGTGTCGACAACGATGTTCGACGGCAACCGCCACGTGACCTGGCGGGTGCCGCGCAGATGCGCCTGCGTGAAACCGGTGGTGTCGAACTCGATCTTGTTGGAGATCACGACGTCCTCACCGAGAAACGTCGGGAACGGCTGGATCTCCACCGGCAGATGGACCCGGCGAGCGTCGCCTGACTTGGTCGTCCAGCGCAGCATGTTCATGATGTCACCTCGCACTTCCATGCGATAGCCGACGACGCCGTGTTCACCGGGGGTGAGACCGGTGGTGATCGACGTGAGTGCCGTCGCAGTCGTCGTCGGCGCGACCGATGTGATCGGGCCGCCCTGCATGCCGGCGAGCGTCGGTGCGATGTGGGCGCGTTGCTGCAACTGTTCCCACCCCAACCCGTCGAGCACCAGCAGCACTACCTGCCTGGCACCGCTGGCCAGAGCGGGGAACCATGACGGCAACGATCGCGTCCCCCGCGGAGCGAAGATCGCCGGCACAATGCCGCGGATCGAGGCGTCTCCGTAGGCAGGCAGGATTGGCTCGGGAGCGCTCACCGCTCCAGTCCATCACGTGGACGTGCCTAACGGGGAGCTTATGCCGCACGAGCAGCGCGATCGCTGCGACCGATTCGCACAGGAGATGCTCGACCACAGCAACGCCGACGAGGGTTGCGGCGGACCCAAACTCCACCCAAACCCTTTGCGGCGGGGTTTCAGGCGACTTGGCGGTGGGAGCAGGCCTCGTTCAACTCGACCAGCTCGTCGATGAGGCCCTCGAACTCGGCGAGATCGAGCGGTGTGACGCGCTCCACCTCCCACCGATCAGGTGGCACTGCCGATCTCGCCGCTTGTCGCGAGCGTCGGACGAGAGTTCCCGAGCGAGGTCGAACGCGAGTCGCCACGGGCTGGCGACGTTGATGCCATCTGATCGTCGTTGGATGTCGATCGGTTCGATCGACCGGCATTGACGAAATACAACGCCATCGACCGTGGGAAGTGGGCACCCGTGCAGCGAACAGAAGGAG
Organism: Actinomycetota bacterium; assembly: GCA_043747685.1. Classification (GTDB taxonomy): domain Bacteria; phylum Actinomycetota; class Acidimicrobiia; order Acidimicrobiales; family Ilumatobacteraceae; genus JANXUF01. Next base: position 1,512 of record JAYTOR010000144.1, on the reverse strand, counting down.
ATCTCGGACGTTCGTAACATCCAGCGCAGCCCCTCGAGCCGCCCTCCACTGGTACCAGTCACAAATCCCTGCGGATGAACGAGGCAGAGGGCGGCACATCGCGATTCCGGCGACTCAGGATGAGAGACGACGAAATGCATCGACCGGTAGGCCACATGCAAGACGCCCGCGTCGATGAGACGATGGCGGACTTCGCCAGCGACTCCGGCCGTGCGGAGCTGGCAGCGGTGGCGTTGCCGTGTTGGCGGCGAAACACGTGCATTGCTGCGGGAGTGAGATCAGGCATGGCGCCTCCTCGATGCTTGAGAACTGCATTCGAGGGAAGGCGTTTCGGACACCATCGAGCAATCGGCACAAACGTCGCGGAGGGTTGGATGGGAAACCGGGGCGTCGACGGCCTGGCGACAAGACGACCGCAACGGCCCTACGATGTGGACGTGCGTGTTTCTACCCGTGGCGACTATGCCTGTCGTGCTCTGCTGTCATTGGCCTTGCACAGCGACGAATCCGGCCCGACGTCGGTCCGCGATATTGCCGAGCGCACCGGCCTGCCGCAGCCATATCTCGAGCAGATCCTATTGGCACTGAAGGGCGCAGGGCTCGTGCGGTCGAAACGTGGCGTCGGCGGCGGCTATGTGTTGTCGCGCGCTCCCGACAAAATCCTGCTCTCGGAGATCCTGTCAGCAGCTGACGGTCCGATTTCGCTCGGCGACTTCGGAGAACCGCACAATGATGGCGCCTGCGACCACGAGGGCCAATGCGTGCTGTTGAGCGTCTGGCAGAACGCCGGCGCCTATATGCGCAAACACCTCGAAGGGTTCACGCTTGCTTCGATCGCCGCGCAGGCGAGGGGCGAAGCTCCTTGGCCAGGTGCTGCGGAAAACGAACCGGTCACCACGGCCTCCTGATGTTGCACCTCGGCCGGATGAGAACGGGCGTCGCCGTACTGGCGGCCGCTGCGCTGTTCGCCGGGTGCTCATCCAGCTCCGTCTCCTCCTCCGCAGGGACTGGATCGGGTGCCTCGGCGTCGACCGCCACGGTGGCGATTTCAGCCCCAGCGACGGTCGCCGCAACCACGACGACGCCGCCCTCGACCAACCCACCGTCGAATACGTCACAGCCGACACCACAGCCGACGACACCGTCTTCGGCGGCCCGACCGACGACATCTACGGTGCCGGCGAGCGCCCCGGTGCACGCCAAGACGATTGCCGCACTGTTGCACCTCGGTCGCCCGATCGTGCTTGCGCACACCGGCGGCGAGGATCAGTTCCCCGGTTCGACAATGTTCGCTTACGGCGAGAGCATGAAGGCCGGTGTCGACGTGCTCGATCTCAATGTGCTGCTCAGTGCTGATGGCGTGCTCGTCATCCAGCACGACGACACGGTGGACCGTACGAGCAACGGCAAGGGCGCCGTCGGCGACCTCACATATGCGCAGCTGTCACAACTCGACAACGCCTATTGGTTCAACGCCGACTGCACGTGCACGGGCAAGCCGGACAGCGCCTA
>JAYTOR010000143.1:0-10847 GCA_043747685.1 Actinomycetota bacterium | reverse complement strand
CCGCGGCTACTGGGACGCCAACATCGAACACGACCTCACCACCACCGGCGTCACCACCGTCGTCATCCCGCGGACTGGCAAAGCATCCAAGGCCCGCGCGGCGATCGAACAGGCCACCGAGTTCGTCACTGCGGTGAAATGGCGCACCGGTAGCGAGGGCCGCATCTCGCACCTGAAACGCGACTGCGGATGGCGTCGCACACACCTACGCCGACATGATGGTGCCCGCATCTGGTGCGCCCACGGCGTCTTCGCACACAACCTCGTCAAACTCACACGACTACAACGATGAATCCCCCCGAACCATGTCCGAAATCCGCTATCAGCCACCTTCTTCTGACCTCACGCGGTCCCAACGAGACTCACCAGCACCGTCACGAAACATCATCCCCGGTCAGCACCCACACCAAGCGCCCGCACGAACTCCAAACACGGCAACGACACCCCAACCAGGACTTCTTCCGGAGGAAGTAGCTAGCGAGGAGTCTGCCAAAGCGTCACCCACCAAGTTTTCTACAACCCGACAGAAAACGCGAGCATCCCCAGCAAGAAAAACACCAGTCACCTAGCGAAAGCGTCGTTCGTGCCGCCGGCGGAAATCCGTGAACTGCGCTGTTGGACCCGCTACCGGAAACGGTTGATCCAGACGCGCGTTGCTGAGAACCAGCGCGTGCAAAAGACTGGAGGACGCGCGGGATCAAGCTCGACTCGGTCGCTGTGGAAGTGTTGGGTGTGTCGGGACGAATGATGTTGCGGGCGTTGATCGTCGGTGAGCGTGACCGGCGGTCTTGGCGGAACGCGCGAAGGGCCACTCCGTCCGAAGATTCCGATGCTCCGAGAGGCATTGCGTGGTTCGTTCCGTGAGCGACACGCGACGCTGCTGCGCATCACCCTTGATCATTTGGGCACTTGGAATCAGCGAACAATCAACTCGACCGTGAGGCCGCCAAGGTGACAGCACCGTTAACGGCGGGTAATCGGTTAGATACGATCACGGGGATCCGAAACGGGCGGCCGAGTGCATCATCGCCGAGGACGTCACACACACACCGAAAGAGCCAACCAACCGGCCGGCCTGGCGATCGTGTACACCCCGCTCTCGCACCGCCTCGCCCGCTGGTTCTCGTCGGGGCGTGAGATGAGGCGCGCATCCGCGTCAGGGGTCTCCCTGGGCTGGGACGATGCACGTCTCTCACTACGCAATCCTGACGGCAGAAAAAAGACACTTTCGTTGACACGGGTAGCTAGCCAACTTGCCAGCCCCCATCCACCACCAGTGCCTGACCGGTCACGTAGCTCGAAAGGTCAGAGGCTAGGAACACGAAAAGGTCAGCAATCTCGTCTACCGTGGCCATACGCCCCATGGGCACATGGGAAACCAGGTTCGCCAACACCTGGTCCCGCGACTGACCGGTCAGAGCCGCTCGGTCGACGAGAAGTTTTTCGATCATATCCGTCGCAACCTGCCCTGGGCAGACGCTGTTGACGCGTATGTTCGCAGCGGCGAGTTCAGCCGCGAGGCATTGTGCGAGCCCGACTACGCCGAATTTTGAGGCTGAGTACGCTGCGTTCTCGCGTCCCCCGCGTACTCCGAACAGCGACGACGTAAACACGATGGATCCACGGTTGGCACCGATCATGCGCCGAGCCGCGGCTCGGGCGGTGACGAAGGCACCGGTGAGATTAACGTCTAAGACCCGCCGCCAGGAGTCGAGCGGGAAGTCGACGACATCGGCCAGATGGAGGATGCCGGCGTTGGCGACGACGCAATCGAGTCGACCGAAACGGTCGATCCATGTGTCCGCAGCTGTCTCCACCGATGACTCATTGGTGACGTCAAGCTGTTCCGGGACAACTACCGCTCCGGTCTGGGCGGCGATCGCTTCGGAGGTCTTGCGAGCCAGCTTCTCGTCGACATCGACGACGACGACGACGGAAGCACCCTGTGCAGCGAACCGGCCGGCTATTGCCGCACCGATGCCGCGCCCGGCGCCGGTCACGACGGTAACGCGGCCCTCGAGCAGCCCGCTCCCGGTCATTTCTTGGCTTCGAGAACGCGACGAACGGCGGCTTCGATTTTGTCCGGCGTGACCTCAATGTGCTTCTCGAGTTGTGGGGCGAACGGCATCGGCACGTCCGGGGTCGTCACTCGAACTGGGGGTGCCTTGAGGACGTGGAAGGCTTGCGTGCACGCAAGTGCAATTACCTCGGCGGCGAATCCGCACGTCTGACGGGCCGTGTCGGCGACGACGAGACGACCGGTCCTGGCCACGGAGTCAAGGATCGCTCGCGTATCGAGGGGGTACAGGGTGCGGGGATCGACAACCTCTACGGAGATGCCATCCTTGTCAAGTCGGGCGGCGACATCGAGTGCTTGGCGGACGAGTCGCCCGACGGCGACGATTGTGACATCAGTTCCGGCTCGCTTGATGTCGGCTACGCCCAGCGGGATTGCCCCCATATTCTCGGGTACTGGACCCTTCATGCCGCCGAGCGTGGCCTCCTGGAGGTACACGACCGGGTTGGGATCGCGGATGGAGGACAACATGAGACCCCGGGCGTCGGCCGGCGTGGAGGGCATCACCACCTTCAGTCCGGCTTGTTGCATGAACATCGGGTGTGGACTTTCTGAATGCTGCGCGGCGGCCGAGCCGCTTCCGCCGGTGGCTGCGAAATACACGATGGGCAACTCGACCTGTCCACCGGACATGTAACGGAGTTTCGCTGCCTGGTTCGCCAGCTGATCCATAGTGATGTAGAAGAAAGAGCTGACCATCAGATCGATGATCGGACGAACGCCGCTAGCCGCGGCACCGACAGCGAGACCGGTCATCGTCGCTTCTGATAGCGGCATGTTCCAGATACGAGTCTTGCCAAACTCGTCCACCAGCCCTCGCGTCGAGCCGATGACGCTGCGGTCGGCATCCTCGCCGAAGAGTACGACGCGGCTGTCTTCTCGCATACCGTCCGCAATGCCATCGCGCATCGCGTTGATGAAGTAGGTGTCAGCCATGTCAGCGGCTCCCCTCGGCGAAGACGTCGAGGAGTGCTTCCTCGACCGGTGTAGGTGGGCTGTTTTGTCCGAAGGTGTAGGCCTGCTCGACGCGTTCGTGTTCCTCAGCGGCCAGCGCATCGGCGGCTTCGACGTCAAGAACGCCTGTTTCGGCCAGTTGGTTTCGTAGTCGCACAATGGGATCCTGTGTCTTCCAATGCTCGATCTCGTCCTTGGGCCGATAGTCGCCGGCGAAGGCTTCTTCTCCTTCGTTGTGACCATGCCACCGGTAGGTGACGGCTTCGATCAGGCTCGGCCCTTGCCCGGCACGGGCCCGGGCGACCGCGACAGCAACCGCGTTGTGCACCAATTCGAGATCGTTGCCATCGACGGTTTCGCTCGGTACGCCGAAGGGGGTGGACCGAGCGGTGATATCGCCGACGGTGAGCTCGTGGGTGGGAGTCCACTCGGTGTACTGGTTGTTCTCCACCATGAAGATCACCGGCAGCTTCCACAGCGCCGCCATATTGAGCGCCTCGAACATCACGCCCTGATTCGTGGCGCCGTCGCCGAAGAAGCTGAGCGACACCTTGTTGTTGCCGAGGTACTTGTTGGCGAACGCAGCACCGGTCGCGATTGGGATACCGGCGCCCACGATGCCGTTGGTGCCGAGCATCCCCGACGCAAAGTCGACGATGTGCATCGATCCGCCTTTGCCGCGACAGTAGCCGTCGATCTTGCCGAGCAGTTCGGCGAACATCCGGTTGACATCGCCTCCTTTGGCGATGACGTGCCCGTGGCCTCGATGGTTGCTGGTGATCTGGTCGTCAGCCAACAGCGCCATACACGCACCGACTGCGACCGCCTCCTCACCGATGTAGAGGTGAACGAATCCCGGAAGTCTGCCTTGGTTGAACAGGCGACGGCAACGCTCCTCGAACGCTCTAATGCGCATCATGAGCCGCAACCCGTCGACGAGCTGGGGGCTCGTCATGTGTGTCACGCACATTTCAGTCATGGGACATCCTCTCCGGTTGGGGTCATTGTTCGCCCCAGAAGAGGCGATTCAGGAAGCGACTGAGCCGCTCAGTGGAAGGGTCGCGAAGGATTACCTCGGGGAGTCCTTGCTCGACGATGACTCCTCCGTCGATGAACACTGCCCGATCTGCCACTTTGCGAGCAAAGCCCATCTCATGGGTGACGATGACCATGGTCATACCCTCGGCTGCGAGTTGGCGCATGACATCGAGCACTTCGGCTCGTAGCTCCGGGTCGAGCGCAGATGTTGGTTCGTCGAACAGCATGATCTTCGGTTCGAGCGCCAGTGCACGGGCGATGGCCACTCGTTGCTGCTGGCCACCCGACATCTTGTTCGGTTTCTTGTCGGCCTGTTCGGCCACGCCGACCTTCTCGAGCAGGGCTATGGCCTTCGCTCTCGCCTCTGCCGTGGGAATCTTCAGGACAGTCCGCGGACCTTCCATGACGTTGCCGAGCGCCGTCATGTGAGGGAAGAGGTTGAACTGTTGGAACACCATGCCGACTTCACGACGGATGCTGGACAGCTTTGTTCCTTTGGCGGTGAGGTCTGCGCCGAGGACTCGTACTGTGCCTGAAGTTGGCCGTTCGAGCAGGTTGATGCAGCGAAGCATCGTGCTCTTCCCTGACCCTGACGGGCCGATGACAACAACGACTTCGCCGGTGTCAACCGAGAGATCGACACCTTTGAGTACTTGATGATGCCCGAAGCTCTTGCGAAGCTCGACCAGTTCGACGGCTGCTGTCATGTCAGGCGTTTACCACGTACTTCTTGTGCAGCCGCTGCGACAGGATCGCCAAGGCCAGGTTGACGACCAGGTACAGCAAGGCGATGAAGGTCAACACCTCGAGGTTCTTGAACAAGCGGGCGCCGACGGATTGGGACACGTTATACAACTCGGTGACGCCGATAATCGCTACGAGACTTGTGTCCTTGTTGAGATAGATCAGCATGCTGCCGATAGGTGGAAGCATTCGGGTGATGGCCTGTGGGTAGATGACCCGGATCAGTGTCGGGAGGCGCCGCATGCCCATTGCTTGGGCGGCCTCTCGCTGTCCCTTGTCGACGCCGGAGATGCCTGCCTGAAAGATGACAGCCGCGAACGCTCCGTAATTGAGCGACAGAGCAAGCACGCCGGTGCGGAAGTTTGTGGTCCGGATGTCGAACACGAGCGGCAACACGAGGAAGAAGAAAGAAATCTGCAAGATGATCGGCGTCAGACGGAAGAGCTCGACGTAGCTCCGTGGCAGGACACGCACGATCCAGCGTGGGGAGTTGAGCAGCGGCCCAACGATCATCCCGATCAAGAAGGAGAACAGCGCCGAAAGCAACATCAGCTGAGTCGTGACCCACCACGCGCTGCGGAAGGCGGGCCAGTTCTCCGGTATCCAGCTGAAGTCCCAATTGTAAGCGAAGATGGTCAAGGTCCCTCCGGCTCAAAAGGATGACGGACTGGGGTCCGCCATCCCTCGGGCGACGAAATCAGCCGACCTTCTGGGCAAGCCAGTAGTCGAGGCGGGCGGTCATTCGACCGGAGTCGATCAGGTCCTTCACATAGGCGTCGACGCAGCCCTTCCAGGCAGTGTCACCCTTGGGTAGCCCGAACGCCACGTCGAAAGGATCGAGGATCTCGGCATCGCTGGCGTGATCGGTTGCCACCCGACCGTTGCGCCCGATCGCGACGAGGGCCGGGTCTTTGAAGCCATCGAGGATCACCTTCATCGGGGCGCCTTCCGTCATCGTTACATCTGCCTGCTTCGCCGCGAGGAAGTCATACAACAAGAGCTGACCTTTGAGCGGAGCGTCGGAGATCTTCGCGTTCGGAATGTACTTTTTGGCGAGGTCGAGTTGAGCACCGCCGGTGCCGTAAACGAAGCGAACGTCGGGCTTGTTGAGGTCGTCGATCGTCTGGAACTTCGAGTCCTTCAAGACGTAGAACAACTGGCCGGACTTGTAGTACGGCGTCGAGAAGTCGATGACCTCCTGGCGCTTCGGCGTCACGAAGAGTTGAGCGCCGATGATGTCGGCCTGGCCGCTCGAAAGAGTCGTCGGCAAGATGTCGTAGCTGTAGTCAGTGATCGAGAACTTCACCCCGAGGACCTTCGAGATCTCGGCGGCGGCCTGTGCCTCAACGCCGGCCCATTTGCCGTCGGGGAGCTTGAAGCCGAAAGGCGGTGATACACCGATCGCAAAATTGAGCGTGCCGCGCTTCTTTATCTCGTCGATCTTGCCGCCGGACTTGCAGGCGTTAGCAACCGCTTCAGGCACCTTGTCGTAGATGACGGGCGGGTTGAACTGACCCTTCGGCGGGGTCGTTGCCCCTGCGGCCGCCGGCGTTGCACCGGCAGCAGGTGTTGTCGTCGCACCATTTTTCGCGGTCGTCGACGAACTTTTTACGGAACTGCCACACGCGGTAGACCCGATCGTTAACGCAAGCGCAACGAACGCAACCCCCGTCTTTCGGCTTCCTCCTCGGAGCATGCTCATCCTTCTCTCCCTCGGGCACGGTGACGGGTTCTCGAACGAAGCGCAACCCGACTGGCGTGATTGTTACATGACTAGAGTACACCGATCGAATATAGTATTCAATACTCATTCAATCGGAGGTGCTTGTGCGAGTCGAGGTTGTACTACCGAAGTGGGGAATGACAATGCAGGAAGGAACGATCGCCTCATGGGCCGTGTCCCCGGGTTCTGTCGTGCACGAAGGTGATCCTGTGGCGATCGTCGAAACCGAGAAGGTGGAGACGGAGCTCCCCTCGCCGGCGTCGGGCAGGATCGTCGAAATCGTGGTGGCCGCAGGCGACACGGTGGAGGTAGGCACAGTTGTGGCTTGGCTGGAAACAGACGAGCGCTGATCGATGCGCATGATCATCACTTCCGCCACAGTCATCGACGGCACCGGCGCAGCCCCCGTGGCGGACTCGGCGATCGTGATCGAAGATCACTGCATCGTCGAAGTCATCTCTCGGCCCGCAGCCACCTATGACCGGTCGGACGTCGTTGTCGACGCGGCTGGTGCGATCGTCATTCCGGGGATCATTAACCACCACGCGCACGGCCTTACGCGTGGTCCGCTGATGATCACCGGCGAACCTCCACTCACTGATGACCGGGTCGCGTACAACCTGCGCCGCCAACTCGCCGGTGGTACGACGACGGCGCTCAACGTCGACGGCTTCCCGAGCGTCGAGGATGCCGTCGCTGTGAACAAACTGCAGCCGCTCACGGTGAAAGTCTCTTCGCTGCACACAAGCCGTCACCTTTCGTGGGCCGAGAATGGACCCTTCCCGATGGGAGGCATCGCCAAGCAGCATCGCAGCACCGTCGAAGAGATGGTCGCAGCTGGTGCGGTTGCCGTTGGCGAGGCGGGCCCCGGCATCGACGGTCATTGGGCCGACCACACACTGATCCCGCTCGCCATTCGAGAGGAGTTGGGACGCACCCTCGACGCTGTCGAAGCACGTCGCCTCCGTCTCGCCACCGACAATCACGACCGCGACGCGCTCGACGCTGCATTCCGTGAGCTACTCGGTGTCGATCATTCGTTCCTCGGGCGCTGGCGCGTCATCTACGACAAGGTGCAGGAATGGGGTCGTCTGGCGTCAGAGGCGCTCGACGAGGCGATCGAGACCGCAGCACGGTTGAAGCTGCCGATGGTCTTCCATCACACACCGACCACATTCCCCAGATTGCTCGATACTGCCGATCGTCTCGGTGACCGTCTCATCGCAGCGCACTCGAACTTTCAATGCACGACTGTCGACGACACACTGGCCCGGGCACGTGCGCTAAAGAACAAGGGCGCCTATATCGATGTCATGGGGGGCGACTCGTTCGGCGTGCGCATGTTCCATCCGCTGCCGACACACGCTTTCGCGCTCATCGAAGCCGGGCTGGTGGACGCCATCTCGACCGATTATTGTGGTGGGTACTGGGATTCGCTGTTACGTGTAGCGGTCGAGGCGTGGAGGGCCGGGCACGCTCCGTTGGAACGGGTCATCAAGATGCTCACGTCAACACCGGCGGCAATGGTGCCCGGGCTCGCGCCACGCCGCGGTGCGATCGCCGCCGGCATGGTCGCCGATTTGGTCGTGACCGCGCCTGACGACCCGGCAACCGTCCGCTACATCATCGTGTCAGGACACCTCATCGCTGCTCCCGACGCCAGCGGCCCCCCCTTCGGTCCAATCCCCGCCACCCGGTGCTGCTAGGCCCTCAATGGCTCGGATCCTCATCGTCGGAGCAGCAAGCGGCATCGGCGCAGCCTCGGCGCGAACATTCCGCGCCCAGGGCGATGACGTGGTCATCGCCGACATCGACGAAGCCGGAGCCCGACTAGTCGCCGATGAGGTTCTGCCCGGCCGAGCATCAGTGGTCGTCGCCGACATGGCAACACCCGATGGCCCTTCTCGTGCGGTGGACCGCGCCGCAGCGATTCTTGGCGGACTCGATGTCGTCTTTGCCAACGCAGCAGTACTCCGGTCTGCTCCTCTGGAAGACTGGACGCCAGCCGCCTGGGACCACTCACTGGCAGTCAATCTGCGAGCGCCGTTCCTGCTCGCCCAGCGGGCCGCCCCCCTGCTCGCGATGTCGCCGTGTGCGTCTTTATTGTTCACCTCGTCAACCGGCGCATTCCGCGGACACGCCGGGATGCCCGCCTACCATGCCTCGAAAGCCGGACTGGTCAACCTTGTACGAGTGCTAGCCGACGAACTGTCACCGCGTGGCATACGGGTCAACGCCCTCTGCCCCGGCTGGATCGACACCCCGTTCAACGACCCCTACTGGTCCTCGCAAACCGACCCAAGCAACGCTCGCCGCCAGCTGGAGGCGAGCATTCCATTGCGTCGTCAAGGCATGCCGCAGGATGTCGCGGATGTCGTGATCTTTCTGTGCTCCCCCGCCGCCCGCTACATCACCGGCCAAGCCATCGTTGTCGACGGTGGCTACATCGCCGTCTGATTCCATTCGTTGAAAGGATCGTCGTGAACACCCCCATTCACCGCACTGCCTCACTCGTTGCGCTTGGCGTCGCGCTCGTCCGCGATGTCCGGGGTCCGAGCCGGGGCCAAGAACCAAAACGCCGATTGGCCGCAGTGATGCTGCGATCCGACGGCGCGCTTGTCGGCGGCATTGCTGTTTCCGGAGCGGCCGCCACGGCGGACCGGGCGTGCACGTCGGCCGGGCTGCAATCCGCCGGCTTCGACGAAGTCTGAGGCGGACGACATGCCGAGCAAATTGACATTGACAACCCTTGGGCAAAGGATCGATCAATTACTCGAAGACGAGATCATCGAGGGTCGGCTCCGACCTGGCGAGCGTCTCATCGCCGAGGAACTCGCAGAACGATTCGGCGTCAGCCGCATTCCGATACGTGAATCACTGCGTGCTCTGGACGCTGCGGGTTGGGTCGAGATCCGTGCCCGCCATGGCGTCTACGTCCGACGCTGGCGGGCTGAGGAACTCGGCCAATTGTTCGACGTGCGTACCATTCTGGAGAGCGAAGCGGCTCGTCTCGCCGCTCATCGTCGCACCGACGAGCAGCTGAAGAAACTGCAGGAGAATCTCGATCAATACGAGCAGGCTATTGCCCGCCAGGACAACGCAGTGCCGGAACTCAACCGCCAATTCCATCGTCTGATCGCCGAATCCGCTCAGAATAAGGTACTCGAAGATTACCTCGATGACATCGGCAAGCGTGTGAAGTGGTACTTCTCGAGCGTTACCATCACCCGCAGCAAAGAGTCCGCAGCCGAACACCGACACCTGCTCACTGCAATCGAAAATCGCAACGTCATCCAAGCCAGCAAACTGATGCGGGCACACGTCGGTCGCACCCGACAGGCAATTGCCTTAGTGCTCGCCGGGCTCGAACTCGGTCCCGAATGAGCCGACGGCGCGTTCGCCCTGCCAGGTGGATTCATGTCGGCGTCGCTCCGGCTGGGGTGGCCTCCGAATGATCCCGCTCGGGCGAGTACCTCGCGTCATGGAGGGAGAGCTTGGCGGGTTCAGTGCCGCCCATCCGCTCGCCGTGAGCGCCGGCGTTGCCGCGCTCCTGGACCGCGGTTCGGTCGCCGACGCCGCCGTCGCAGCCCAGGCGGTCCTCTGTGTGCTCATGCCCGAGGCGTGCGGTCTGAGTGGTGATCTAATCGCCCGCGTCGGCGAATCCAGTGGTCGGGTTACAGCGATGAATGCCACCGGCCGCAGCGCTAGGGCGACACCATCGGGAGAATCCGTCAGCGACGGCGGTGCCAGCGTGACTGTTCGCGGCCTGGTCGACTGCTGGGGGCAACTTTCGTCACAGTGGGGTAGGTTGCCGCTCACCACGACCTTCGGGCGTGCCCGTTCACGCGCTCGCCTCGGTTGCCGGATTCTGGCGTCCACCGCCGACGCTTCGAGCGCTCAACGGCTCCGGTTTATACGCAGAGGCGCCGCCGACTGTCCGATCGCGATGGTGCCGCACGGACAACACCTGGTCCAATCGGAGTTGGCCAATCTGCTCGACGGCATCGGCGCCCGCAAAGCGCGCTGGTTCTATGAAGGCGATCCAGCTGCTGCTGTCGTCCGGGCGGTACAGCGCAACGGTGGGTTTCTGGAACTCGCTGATCTCGCAGCGCACGACACACCAATCCTGGATTTCGCCGCAGGTACCTTTCAGTGGAGCGCAAGTCGCGGTTCAGCCGCTGCCGGGCGTTGGCGCAGCCAGGATGGAGCGGTGCTGATCGAGGCCGGGCATCCGAGGACGCGCTCGCTTGCCAGACGTGGACATGAAGTCATCCAGCACCGCTCGGGCGACGCTGTGTTCGGGGCAGTGGT
>JAYTOR010000142.1:0-4330 GCA_043747685.1 Actinomycetota bacterium | reverse complement strand
TCGCTTCGCCGGTCTTCGCTTCACTTGCCCAGACGGTGATCAGCCAGGAGCAGATCGCCCCACCGACGCCGGACGGCGGGTGTCCGAAGAAGTGACAGCTACAGGCGACCGAGCGGTCAGCGAACCGTTGGGGGACATTCTACTGCGCCTGCGCGGTGGGCACCCGCGGCGCGTCCACGGTTCGACCGAGGTGGTCATCACCTCGATTACCCATGACTCACGTGATGTCGTGTCCGGTTCGCTCTTCTGCTGTGTTCCAGGCGGGCGTGTCGACGGGCATGATTTCGCCCTCGTCGCCGTCGCCGCAGGCGCGCGTGCATTACTCGTCGAGCGACTCCTCGACATTCCCCTCTCGCAGAACTCCGGAACGCAGAACTCCGGAACGCAGAACTCCGGAACGCAGAACTCCGGAACGCAGAACTCCGAAACGCAGAACTCCGTCACGCAGATCGTCGTTCAAGACGTTCGCACGGCGATGGGCTATTTCGCTGCTTCGCTCTTCCGCCACCCGTGCGACGAGCTCACAGTTGTGGGCGTGACCGGCACCAACGGCAAGACAACCACGACACATCTGCTGGCTGCGATCTTCAACGAAGCAGGTCGCCCAGCAGGTGTGATCGGCACCATCGGTGCCGCCAGAACCACACCGGAATCGACGGATCTGCAGCGACGTCTTCGATCACTGGCAGACAACGGAAAGCAGTCGGTGATGATGGAGGTCTCGTCGCATGCGCTTGTTTTGCATCGCGTCAACGGCTGCCACTTCGCCGCTGCAGTCTTCACCAACCTCGGTCATGATCATCTCGACCTTCACGAAACTCAGGAGCGCTATTTCGCCGCCAAGGCATTGCTCTTCGAACCATCGTTGTCGACGGTCGGCATCGCCAATGTCGATGACGTCCACGGTCGGTTGCTGGTCGATGCCCAGCCGATCACGATGATCGGATATTCAGCTGCGCGATTGGCCGACGTCGAGGTCAGCGCATCGAGTCACTCCTATACATGGGTGGATCATCGCGTGACCGTCCCGATCGGGGCGCGGTTCAACGTCGAGAACAGCCTGGCGGCGGCGACGACGGCGCGTGCCCTTGACATCGACGTCGACACGATCGTTGCCGGCTTGGCGAGGACGGCACCGGTTCCAGGCCGGTTCGAATCCATCGAAGCCGGCCAGTCGTTCAGTGTCGTCGTGGACTACGCGCATACGCCCGACGGGCTCGCTGTCGCCTTGGCGTCAGCTCGAGAGGTCGCCGGTTCGAAGCGCGTGATCGTCGTGTTCGGATGCGGTGGTGATCGCGACGCCCACAAACGCGCGCCGATGGGCGAAACCGCCGCTCGACTCGCTGACCTGACGATTGTGACGTCTGACAACCCGCGCACGGAAGACCCGATGAGTATCATCGAGGCCGCCGTCGCCGGGGTGCCCTCATCGTTGCGCCAACGAGTCAGTACTCAGGTCGACCGGCGTTTGGCAATCGAGGAAGCCTTCGCCCTGGCAGGAGAAGGTGATGTCGTCGTCATCGCTGGAAAGGGCCATGAGGCGACGCAAACCATCGGAACGTCCGTGGGTGCGTTCGACGATCGAGTCGTTGCCCGCGAGATCTTGGAGTCTCTGCAATGATTGCTTTGATGATCGCCGGCGCAGTTGCGACGGCCGTTTCCCTCGTCGGGACACGATTCACCATCCTGTTCTTCCGCAATCGCGGCAAGGGTCAACCGATACTCGGACCTGAAGATCGAGGCCCGCAGCATCAGCACAAAGCAGGCACGCCGACGATGGGTGGCATCGCCATCATCGTCGGGGCGGCGACCGGCTATGTCGTCGCCCATTTCCGCGAGGGGCTGGTGTTCTCCAACCAGGCATTGATCCTGTTCTTCGCGGTCTTCATGATGGCGTTCCTGGGCTTCCTCGACGACTACATCAAGGTCAAGGCGTCGAGGAACCGCGGGATCTTCTGGAAGAAGAAGGGCTACATAACCTTCGGGATGAGTGTCGGCCTCGGGTGGCTGCTGGTCACCGTGACCGACGTCTCGAGGACCGTCAGTTTCACCAGGGCGACACAGCCTGGATGGCATCTGCCGTGGTGGGCGTGGACGATCTATGCCGGCGCAATCATTTTCGCGACGACGAACGCCGTCAACGTCACCGACGGACTCGACGGACTGGCCGCCGGATCGGCATCGTTCGGTTTCCTGGCCTTCGCAATCATCGCCTACTGGGCGTTCCGCAACCCGGCTTATTACAGCTCGGTGATCAACCCGCTCGACCTGGCAGCGGTCGCCATCGCCTTCGCCGGCGCGTGTGCCGGCTTCCTGTGGTACAACGCTGCACCGGCGCGAATCTTCATGGGCGACGTCGGAGCGCTCGGTATCGGCGCGGCGTTGGCACTGTTGGCGCTGACGACGGACGCTCAGTTGCTGCTGCCGTTGATCTGCCTGATCAATGTCATCGAGATCGGATCGGTCTTCCTGCAGATGGCGGTGTTCAAGGCGAGCGGCCGCAAGAAGCGGCTGTTCAGGTTGTCACCGATACATCATCACTTCGAAATGCTCGGCTGGCCGGAAACGACCGTGATCATCCGCTTCTGGATGATCGCCGCCGTCGGCGTCGCCGCTGCGCTGGCGATTTATCTCGCCGACTTCACCCGCCTGCAAGGAAAGAGCTAGCCCATGGCCATCGCTACAGCCACCACCGGCAACGCCAAGACGAGCGGTCCGGAACGGAATGGTCGGGTCTCGTCGGCGCCGAAGCTGCGGCCGGCTTCGAGCCGCAGCTCGGCACCGATACGACGGACCAAACCCTTCCGTAGCAAAGGTGCTCCTCAGTCGAGCGCCCCGCTGGACAAACGGCCGCTCCCTCGACCCGACTTGGCGAAACCTTCGAGTCGCTCGAAGCGGATCGGTCGCGGCGCTCGACGTTCTGGATTCGATGAATCAGACGTCTCGACGATCGGCTCGACGATCGGCTCGACCACGAGGTCCGCATATGCCGTTGCTGCGACGAACGCTCCTCCTGCGCCTCGCCTGCTGGCCAAGCGCGCCAAGGCCAAGCGCCGCCAACTGATTTCGCATACCCCGACAGCACCCCCGCCGGCGTCGTTCTACCTGCTCGGGGCACTCGTCGCAGTCCTGACGATGCTCGGTCTCGTACTGGTCCTCTCGGCGTCGTCGATTCGCGAATTGCACGCCGGCCGTTCTCCGTGGGGACCGTTCTCTCGCCAAGCTGGATGGGCAGCGCTCGGCGCGATTTCGATGATCATCATCGCCCGCGTCCCGTACCTGCGCTGGCGAAGCTGGGTCACGCCGATCCTTGCGCTCGCTATGGGTCTGATGCTGCTGCCATTCGTCCCGGGAGTCGGTCGATCGGTCGGCGGGGCCCACGCCTGGGTGAAAATCGGGCCACTGTCGTTTCAGCCATCTGAGTTCTTGAAGATCGCCGTGCTCATGTACTGCGCCGACCTGTTGACGAAACGGGAGCGGGCGATGCACGTCACGCGCGCCACCCTCGGTCCGTGCCTCCTCGTCGTGGGCGTGGCGTGCGGAGCCATGCTGGTGCAGAGCGATCTCGGCTCCGGTGTCGTGCTGTGCACGATCGTGCTGTCGATCGCCTTCATCGGCGGGACTCCCGTCATCCCCTTCTTCGGCGTGACCGGGAGCCTTGCGGTTGGAGGCCTCGGATTCGTGATGAGCACGCCGTTCCGTCGCGATCGCTGGATGGCCTTCCTCGATCTCGCAAGCCACCGTTCGACATTGAACTACCAGGTCACGCAGGGCCTGGTGGCGATCGCCGACGGCCGAATCGCCGGTGTCGGGATCGGCAACAGTCACCAGAAGGGCTGGCTGCCGCTGTCATACAGCGACTTCATCTTTGCCGTACTCGCCGAGGAACTCGGTTTGATCGGCGTCGTCGCCGTACTCGGGTGCTACGTGCTGTTCTGCTTCGTCGGCGTGCAGGTCGCGCTACGTGCCAAGGACCGCTTCGGCATGCTGCTCGCCGGTGGGGTTGCAGCATGGATCGGGATCCAGGCGATCATCAACGTTGCCGGCGTGGTGGGTGTGATGCCGCTCACCGGTTTGACGTTGCCGTTCGTCTCCTCAGGCGGTACTTCGTTGTTCGCGACGATGTCGGCAGTCGGGTTGCTGCTGAACGTGGCACGCTCTGAGCATGCCTGAAGCGAGCGCCGCCGCTGTCGCCCCGGTCGATGTTCCGCCATTGTTCGCTGTCATCACGGGTGGCGGGACCGCCGGCCATGTGTTGCCGGCGCTGTCGGTCGCCGAAGCGCTCGTGGTGCGCGGCCATCAACCAGGCGAAATCCTGTACATCGGCGCG
>JAYTOR010000141.1:0-5831 GCA_043747685.1 Actinomycetota bacterium | reverse complement strand
GTCCAGGTACCGGCCGTCGATCCCGTACTACCGTCGCTGTTCGATCTCTGGCCGGGCACCGAAGCCATGGAGCGCGAAGCGTACGACATGTTCGGTATCGCCTTCGAAGGGCACCCTGACCTGACCCGCATCCTGATGCCGGAGGACTGGGACGGGCACCCGCTGCGTAAGGATTACGAGATCGGTCGCATCCCGGTGCAGTTCAAGGGAGTGAGTTGACATGAGCAAGGTTCTGACACCGAAATCCCGCAGACCCTCCTCCGGCATCGGACTCGATACCGTCGACGCAGGCGCGCTCGAACACCCCGAAGCGGTCGCAGTCGCTCCGAGTTCGACGCTGTCGACCGGCATCGTCGCCACGATCGAAGCCGGCAGCGATCCTACCCAGGGCCTCAAGCCGCGTAGCGAATTGACTGCTCGAGAACTGATGCGCGAGGTCGGAGCCGTGCTGCGGATGAGTGAGGCCGAAGCCGCCAAGCTCTCGTCCAATCAGACGGACCTGCCCGACGAAGATCAGACGATGATCATCAACATGGGTCCCGCTCACCCGAGCACGCACGGGGTCCTGCGCCTGATGCTCGAGTTGCAGGGCGAGACCGTGCTGCGCTGTAAACCGATCATCGGCTATCTCCATACTGGCATGGAAAAACAGGCAGAAGCGCTGACGTTCATGCAGGGTGGAACGAACGTCACGCGCATGGACTACGTGAGCCCGTTGAACAACGAACTCGTCTTCAGTCTTGCCGTCGAGAAACTGCTCGGTATCGACGGAGACATCCCGGCGCGTGCGGTGTGGATGCGCATGCTGTTGTCGGAACTGAATCGCATGTCGAGTCACCTGCTGTTCCTCGCCACCAACGGCATGGATATCGGTGCCGTCTCGATGATGATCTACGGCTGGCGTGAACGCGAAGAGGTATTGCGGTTCTTCCAGAAGGTCACCGGCCTGCGGATGAACCACAACTTCATCCGTCCCGGCGGGCTCGCCGCCGACCTGCCGATGAGCTGGCGAGACGACGTCCTGCGGTTGCTCGAACTGATCTCGCCGCGGCTCGATGAATACGACATCCTGATGACCGGTCAGCCGATCTGGCGTGAGCGCCTGCAAGGCGTCGGGGTGATCACCGCTCAGGAAGCGCTGGCGCTCGGTGCCACTGGGCCGGTGCTGCGTTCGACCGGCGTGGCATGGGATCTGCGGCGTTCGATGCCGTATCTGCGCTATGAGGACGTCGAATTCGATGTCATCGTCGGCACCTACGGCGACTGCTTCGACCGCTATGCGATCCGCCTCAACGAGGTCCGGGAGTCGATCCGCATCGTCCATCAGATCCTCGATCAGATGCCGTCGGGCGACTACCGGATCCAGGACAAAAAGGTCACCCCGCCGCCGCGTATGCGCATCGACGAGTCGATGGAGGCCCTGATCCACCATTTCAAGATCTTCACCGAGGGCTTCAAGGTCCCAGAGGGTGAGGTCTACGTCGCCATCGAGAGTCCTCGTGGAGAGATCGGCTGCTATATCGCATCGGACGGTTCGCCGACGCCGTACCGGATGCATATGCGTGCCCCGAGTTTTGTCAACATCCAATGTCTGCCGCACATGATGCGCGGCGGATTGGTCGCTGATGCCATCGCCGTGATTTCATCGGTCGACCCGGTGCTCGGCGAGGTCGATCGGTGAGGCTCGCCAACGCACTGATCGGTTCACTCGTCGTCGTCACCCTCGCCGGGTGCTCGACCTCGTCACCGGTGACGTCGAAGACGGTATCGACGACGACAATCGGCGACGTCGGCACGGACGCCAGCGCCACGACGGTCGGAGGCACGACCGACGGTACGGCAGTGACGGACGAGACGACACCAGCGACGGCGACAACGAAAACGACTTCGACAACGATTGCGAGGACGACAGCGGCAACTTCGGCCGTTGCCTTCACAATCCCCGAAGCGCCGACGACCGTACCGGCGACCATTCCAGCGACCGATGCAGGCTCGGGCGCTCCGGCGTCCGGGACGGTCTTCACCTCCGATGCCGGAAAGTTCAGTGCGGCATTCGACGCCACGCCGAACGAGACCGTCAATCCCGCTTCGGCCACGAGCGCCGAAGCCCACGTCTTCCAAGCGGTCGTGACGAACGCGGTCGAGGTCGTGAGCTACGCAGTCCGCAACAACGCAGGGGCTGATCGCGACAACGTGCTCAAGGTGACCGTCGACGCCATCATGTCGACGTCAGGTTTCCTCGAGGTGTCGAGGGCCTCGACGACCTACCAGAAGTTCCCGGCCGTCGAATTCGAGGCGAAGGGGACCGACGGCGGCAACGCCGTGCGCGTCTTCGGGCGTGTCGTCCTCGGCGACACCGTGCTCTACGGAGCGCTCTACGAATTCAAGACGGGACTGGCAGGTGGCGTCGACGCAGCGCATCAATTCATCGACTCCTTCAAGGTGCTAGGAAACTGACGTGGCCAGACTCACCGAATCGAACGTGAAGATCGCCAGGGAGATCATCGGCCGCTACCCGCGCCCGAAGTCGGCGACGATCCCGCTGCTGCATCTTGCACAGGAGCAGGACGGCTACATCACCAACGATGCCATGAGCCACATCGCCGACCTCGTCGGTTGTACCGCTGCTGAAGTGCTCGGCACATGCACGTTCTACGAGATGTTCAAGATGGAGCCCGTCGGCAAGTACGTCATCAACATCTGCGGCACGATGTCGTGCGCGCTGCTCGGCGCACACGAACTGATGCACCACGCCGAACAGAAGCTCGGTATCCGTGCCGGCAGCACGACGCCGGACGGCCTGATCACGCTCGAGCACGCAGAATGCCAGGCGGCATGTACCGAAGCGCCATGCCTGCAGGTCAACTACCGGTACCGCTTCCGCGTGACGAACGATGGCATCGACCAGTTGATCGACGACCTCCGGGGTGCGAAGCTGACCGAGGAGATCCCGCCGCACGGCACCGTCGCCATGGTCCGCCAGCACATCCCGGTCAACATCGGTGTCGGCGCCGTCGATCCCGACACGGTGTCGACGGCTCCTGCGTGGCTCGCTGTCAAGGAAGAGGCGGAATGAGCACGCTCACGGGCAATACATATCCCTACGCCCCGGGATACGTCGAGGGCGATCGCCCGATGGTCGTCACCTCGCGCTTCAAGTTCGAGGACAGCTATACGATCGATCGGTATCGGGCGACGGGCGGCTATGAGGGCCTCAGATCGGCGCTCGCGCAGTCAGCTGCAGACGTGCACGGCATCGTGAAGGACTCGACGGTCCTCGGCCGTGGCGGTGCCGGGTTCCCTGCAGGCGTGAAATGGGGCTTGACACCGGCTGCTGTGTGGCCGCGCTATCTCGTCGTCAACGGCGACGAGAGCGAGCCGGGTACCTACAAGGATCGCCTGCTGATGGAACGCGATCCGCATCAGCTCATCGAAGGCTGCCTGATCGCCTGCTATGCAGCCGGCCTGTCGCAATGCTTCCTCTACATCCGCGGCGAGATGGCGCTCGCCCAGGAGCGCGTCGCCACAGCGCTGAACGAGGCCTATGCAGCCGGTTTCATCGGCAAGAACATTCTCGGCAGTGACCTGTCCGTCGACATCGTGCTGCACTGGGGCGCTGGTGCCTACGTCGTCGGCGAAGAGACAGCGATGATCGAGAGCCTCGAAGGCAACCGCGGCATGCCGCGACTCAAGCCGCCGTACTTTCCCGCGGCCATCGGCCTCTACGGCAAACCGACGATCGTCAACAACGTCGAGACACTGTCGAACCTGCCGTGGCTGCTGAGCAACGGCGTCGCCGCCTACACCGCGATCGGCACGGCAACGTCACCCGGCACGCGCATGGTCGCAGTGTCGGGGCACGTCAAGCGGCCCGGTGTGTTCGAGATCATCAACGGTACGACGACGTTCCGAGAGCTGCTGTACGGCGACGAGTTCTGCGGCGGCATCCGTGACGACAACGAACTCAAGACGTTTGTACCAGGTGGCGGTTCGGCACCGTGGTTCCTTCCCGATCAGCTCGACCTGCCGTTCGAGGGCAAGCTCGTCGGTGCTGCCGGTTCGATGCTCGGTTCCGGGGCGATCATGGTGATGGACGAGACGACCGACATCCCCGCTGCAGCGCTGACGCTCGTGCGCTTCTACGCCCACGAGTCATGCGGCAAATGCGTGCCGTGCCGCGAGGGCGGCACCTGGCTGGAACGCATCATGAGCCGCATCGTCGACGGCAAGGGCACGATGCGTGATCTCGACCAGTTGCTCGAGATCGGCCAGATGATCACGCCTGGGCAGTACCCGCACCCCGCCAGCGAGCGACTCGGCCTGGCGGCGGCGCCCTTCCCGTTCAAGATGACGACGATCTGCTTCGTTGGACCCTCCTGCTACAACGCCGTCGATTCCTCGCTCACGCTGTTCCGTGATGAGTTCGAGGCGAAAATCGTCAAGCGGAACTCGATCCCCGTCACCGCTGCAGCTGTTGGGAGCCATTGATGACCGCCACGGAGTCACCCTCCACCGAGGAGCCGACCGAGCCCGCCGATCCGAACGAGGTCAAGGTCACGATCAACGGCCAGGAGGTGTCTGCGCACAAGGGCGAGCTGATCATCGCCGCTGCTGAACGGACCGGGACATACATCCCGCGCTTCTGCTACCACGAGCGCATGAGTTCGGTCGGCATGTGCCGCATGTGCCTCTGCGAAGTCGACACCGGGCGCGGTCCTGCGCTGATGCCGACCTGTATGTTCCCCGTCGCTCCCGGCATGGTGATCAACACCGAGTCGCCCGTCGCCAAGGCGGCACAGGCCGGCATCATCGAACTGCTGCTCGCCAACCACCCGCTCGACTGCCCGGTCTGCGACAAGGGCGGGGAATGCCCGCTGCAGGACCAGACGCTCACGCATGGGCCCGGCGAGAGCCGTTTCGTCGAGGAGAAGCGCCACTACGAGAAGCCGATCCCGATCAGCGACCTCGTCTTCCTCGACCGTGAACGCTGCATCCTCTGCGATCGTTGCACCCGTTTCGCCGATGAGGTCGCCGGTGATCCGCTGATCTCGTTCACCCATCGCGGCAACGAGACGCAGGTGCTGACGTTCCCGAACGAGCCGTTCGTCAGCTACTTCAGCGGCAACACGGTGCAGATCTGCCCGGTCGGCGCTCTCACCGCTTCGCCGTACCGGTTCAAGGCGCGTCCATGGGACCTCGAAGAGGCACACTCGACATGCACCACCTGCGCGGTCGGCTGCCAGACCGTTGTCCAGTCGAGCCGCGACGAACTGCTGCGCTATCAAGGCTACGATTCGGACGCCGTGAACTGGGGCTGGCTTTGCGATCGCGGCCGCTTCAACTTCGAAGCGCCGAACAGCGCTCAACGGCTCGGGACGCCGGCGGTGAAAGCGGCTGACGGCACCGGCCTCGTCGAGGCTTCGTGGTCGGAAGCGATATCCAAGGCAGCAGCGCTGATCAAAACGGCACTCGACACCGACGGCCCGACGGGTATCGGGATCATCGGCGGCGCTCGGGGGTCGAACGAAGATGCGTACGCGTGGGCGCAGTTCGCCAGGACCGTCCTGCACACCGACAACGTCGATGCGCAGATGCTCGACGGGTTGTCGCCTGCAGTCCTCACCCTGCCGCGTGCGACGATCAATGACGCTGCTGCAGCCACCACGGTTGTGCTGCTCTGTGGCGATCTCAAAGAAGAACTGCCGGTGCTCTTCCTGCGACTCCGCGACGCTGCCGACAAGCGTGGTGTCAAGGTGCTCGAGTTCACACCGAAGTCGACTGGCATGACGAAGTACTCGTGGCGGTCGGTCAATTACCTGTCCGGTGGTCAG
>JAYTOR010000140.1:0-29649 GCA_043747685.1 Actinomycetota bacterium | reverse complement strand
CGAGGCCGCACGTCAGCAGCACCTTGAGTCCGAGGTTGCGCACGAACCACGGCACCTGCGCCACGACGTGCATGGCGTTCTTGAGACGCGCCGACGGTGACGTTGCCAGGTCGGCGCGAAAGATGGCGAGCGAACGGGCACGTCCGACGTAGCGGAACCGCCGACCGAGCGTCAGATGACGGGCGATCGCCGCCGTCACGCCGACCGAGGAGAACGAGTCGTGGATCAGCAGCGTGCCGCCGTCGACGACACGGTCCCCCCACTGACGGATGTCGCGCTGCGCCGGTCCGTAACGGTGCGCTCCATCGATGTACAGCAGGTCGATCGGCGTCGTCACCTCGCAGAGCGCCTCATCGGAGAATGCCCTGACGTAGCGAATTCTGTCGCGCACACCGGCCTTGGACAGGTTCGCCAGGAACACTGCATAGTCGTCAGCGGCCTGGTCGGCAAAGCCGTCGAGTTCCTGCGGCCCCCTGTCGTTGCCGGCATGCGGATCGATGGCGACGATGTGCGTGTCGTTGGCGGCCGACAGCGCCAGGACGATCGTCGATCGGCCCTGAAAGCTGCCGATCTCGACGATCGTTCCACTGGACGGGCAATCGATCGCCGCCCGGTGCAGCACTGCTGCCTGGTCAGGTGACATCCACCCGTTGACGTCGTCGACGCGCGTGAGGATTGACGCCAGTGACAGTCTCGGTGCCGTTGTGTTCGATTCGTTCGCCATCTGATTCCTGCTTCGCGGGCCCGGTCGATCCTAATGAGTTTCGGCGAGCACGGCGGGTCATCACCGTCACCCATGCATCACCGCTATCACGACACCTACCGCACGTAGACACCGAGACCGAAGAGTACGAACCAGATGACGCCGAAAAACTGCAGCGGGCGGTCGCCGATGAACACCTCCTCCGGAGCGCCGCCATGGCCCTGTTCGAGGATCAGCAGATAGCGCAGCAGCGCAGTCAGTACCGGCACGATCGACAATTCGTAATACGGGAAGGTGCTACCGGCGAGTTCGGCGGTGTCGAACGCCCATTGGCAGTAGGCAAGCAGCGTCGCGCCGGCACTGATGCCGAGCAGCATCCGCAGGTAGGCGATCGAATACGTCTCCAATGTGGCCCGTGTCGTTCCCGCTTCCTCCCCCATTTCGATCAACTCGGCGTATCGCTTCCCGGTGACGATGAACAACGAGCCGAAGGTCGTGACCAGTACGAACCACGTCGACATCGGCTTGTCGGCGGCGATCGCTCCGCCGATCGCCCGCAACACGAAACCGCCGGCCACAGCGACGAGATCGACGACAGCGACGTGTTTCAGTTTGATGCTGTACGACAGTGTCAACACGACGTAGAACACGAGAATGAGGCTGGTCTTCGGGTGTCCTGTCGTCAGCCCGATGGCGATTCCTCCGAAAATCAACACCGTTCCGACGACTCGAGCGATGCCAATCGGGACGGTTCCGGAAGCGATCGGCCTGAATCGTTTCTTCGGATGCTGGCGGTCGCTGTCGACGTCGAGGATGTCATTCCAGAAGTAGGTGCCGCTCGATACCAGGCAGAAGGCCACGAAGGTCAGCAGGGCGATGCGTATGTAGTGGCCGTCGTCGAGCACGCCGGCCGCCCCGGGTGCGGCGAACACCAACACGTTCTTGAACCACTGCTTGGGACGCGCTTCTTTGAGCAGCGATCGCATCATGCGATGCGTTCCTCGATTCGCGACGTCCGTGTGATCTTCGTCGGATGCGCCGCCGCACGCAGCATTTCATCATCGCCCGAAGAATCGCCGTACGCCCACAATTCGGTTCCGTCGAAGGAGTCGCCGAGCCACTCGCGCAGGCGGCGGAGCTTCTCGGGACCACGGCAGTTGGGGCCGTCGAGGCGACCTGTCAAGCGCCCCTCGATCGACTCGAGTTCACAGCAGAGCGCAGCTTCTGCACCGAGCTGGCGGGCGAGGGGGTGCACATAGGGCGAAAGAGATGCCGAGACCAGCACGACACGGTGATCAGCGAGGAGATGCTGTTTGAGCCTGGCGACGGTGTCGGCTCGCAGCCAGCCGGGGATGATCTCACGGGCGAAGCGTTCGCCGGCGGCATCGAGCTCATCGGCGTCTCGGCCGGCCAACGGCGACAGCGCAATCGTCTTCAGGGCGTGGCGGTCTCGGCGGAGGAGCGCGCCGAACGACTGCAGTGGACGGCCGACAAACCCCTTCATCAGCGCCCGGGTACCGACGAACGATCGAAGAAATGGAACGACACAGTCCCGCGTGGTGAGTGTTCCGTCGATATCGAAGGCGGCAACGACAGCGGACGAAACTTTTCGGGCACCCATACGAGCGTCGAACACTACTTCGCTCCGAGGCCTATTTCTGTGCCAGCCGGGTGAGAAAACTCCAGTAGTCAGGCCAACTCTTGGTAACGACGTCGGGGTCGTCGATCGTCAACCCGTCGACGCGAAGGCCGACGAGCGCCATCGCCATGGCGATGCGATGGTCGTGGTACGTCTCGATCGACGCGCCGTGCAGGCCTGTCGGTCGAATGGTCAGTCCATCGACATGCTCGTCGATATCGGCACCGCATCTTCGGAGTTCGGAGACCAGCGCGCTGATGCGGTCGGTTTCCTTGCGGCGGATGAACTCGATGCCGCGGATCGTGGTCGGGCCGTTGGCAAAAGCGGCGACAACAGCGAGCGACGGTGCCGTGTCCGAGATGTCCGCCATGTCGAGATCGATACCGCGCAACCGGCCGGAAACGTCGATCGTCGTTGTCGACTCCGTTGTCGAGATCGTCGCACCCATGGCTGCGAGCACGCCGGCGAACTGCGCATCACCCTGAAGTGACCGATCACCGAGGCCGTTCACCAGCACCCTTCCGCCGACGATCGCCGCGGCTGCAAGCGCGTAGCTCGCCGACGAGGCGTCGACCTCGATGGCGTAGTCGCACGCCAGATATCGACCGGGTCGCACGACGATCCGCCGCTCGGCGATGTCCACCGACGACACGCCGAACGATGCCATCACGTCCGCGGTCAATGCAACGTATGGGCGTGACACGAGGTCGGTCGTCAGTTCGATCGTCAGGCCGCCCGCAAGATACGGGGCAATGAGCATCAATGCCGTGATGTACTGGCTGGAGATGTCGCCAGGCATCGACACCGAACCGCCGTTTAGCCCAGCGGTCACGGCCGCATTCGCCTGCGATCGCACGGCACCGCTCGTTCGTCCGGTCGCGCCTCTGCCGCTGACGGTGACCGGCAGGAATCCCCATTGCTCCGACGGCACGACGATGGCGCCGAGCGAGCGAAGGGCGTCGTGGAGCGGTGACATCGGCCGTGCACGCAGTGGTGGGTCACCATCGATGACGTAGGGCCCCTCGCCGAGTGCGGCGAGGGCGGTGACGAAGCGCGACGTCGTGCCGGCGAGCCGCGAGTACAGCGTCACCGGCCCTGGGACGATCACGCCGTCCAACCCGCCAACGGTGACCTGTGAAGTCTGCTGACCGTGACCGATGCCGACGCCGAGCCGTTGGAGACACTCGAGCATCGCCATCGTGTCGTCGCCTGGAGCAAGGCGGGTCAACGTCGACGTTCCTGCCGCCAGCGCTGCGCAGATCAGCGCGCGGTTGGCGATGCTCTTCGAGCCCGGCACGTCGGAAACGACGGCATCAAGACGCCTGTCGAGCGGATGAATCCGCAGCGAATCGGTCATCTGCAGTGTCAGGACAGACGCTGGATCGCCGGGCGGAACCCGCGAGCGATCAGGCCGCCGCGAAACAGTTCGCTCATCTCGGCATCGATGAGCACGACGGCGACACCGCGGTTGCCCTCAGCGGAGTGCACGACCTCGAAGTCGGAGATGTTCACGCCGAGTTCAGCGGCGAGGGTGAAGACTTCGGCAGCGGCACCCGGGCGGTCGGGGATGGCGATACGTACCTCAGCGAAGTGTTGCGGCTGATTGACACGCGCCGGCAGATTCGTCCGGGCGTCGCGAGCCTCGATCAGCCGTCGGTGGAGGCCCTCGCGGTCGTCGTTGGCGACGGTGTCGCGCATCGAGCCGAGCCCGGCGATCAACCCGTCGAGCGCCCGGAGGATGGCGAGACGATTATCGGCACAGATGTCCAGCCACATCGCCGGGTGCCCCGAGGCGATGCGTGTCATGTCGCGGAACCCGCCGGCTGCGAGTCGCAGCAGTGCGCTGTGTTCGTTCGATCGCTTCGCCGCCAGACCCATCAGCGTCACGGCGGTCAGATGCGGAACATGGGAGATGACGGCAACGACATCGTCGTGGGCCTGCGGCGTCAGCGCAACGACTTCGGCTCCGAGATCGTGAACGAACGCGGCGACCGTCGAGAAGGTCGCGTCGTCCGTCGAGGCGGTCGGGGTGAGCACCCACACGGCAGCCTCGAACATGTCGCCGTCCGCACCATCGAGCCCTTCGAGTTCCGAGCCGGCCATCGGGTGGCCACCGATGAATCGCGGATCGTCGACTGCCGCTACAACCGATGCCTTCGTCGACCCGACGTCGGTCACCACGCCGCTCGTCTCGGCGAGTGCACGTTTGGCGAGTTCGCCGAGCGCCAGCACCGGTGCGGCGATGACGGTTATCTCGGCCGCCGGATCGAGCCCGATGGCGGCGATGATTCCCCTGTCGGCGGCGACGCAGGCAACGTCGTCCTGCAGGTCGTCGCCCGTCACGTGCCAGCCGCGCTGCGTCAGCGCCAGCGCCACCGACCCGCCCATC
This sequence comes from Actinomycetota bacterium, assembly GCA_043747685.1. Lineage (GTDB taxonomy): Bacteria > Actinomycetota > Acidimicrobiia > Acidimicrobiales > Ilumatobacteraceae > JANXUF01. The sequence continues at coordinate 24,918 of JAYTOR010000140.1, read as the reverse complement.
AAACCGAGCCCGATGACATTGGCGCGTCGCGGCGCAGGAACGGCATCGGTCACAGCAAGCGAGCCTACCGATGGCACCCCGCCGAGCACTGCCGAATTCGATGCGGGCTCACCGCGAGCGGCGATCGGGATGCCACACTTGCGGCCATGGCGATTTCCACTGGCCTCGAACGCATCGGTGCGCCGAAGGGGGCCGTCGTGCGAAATCCCACGAAGGAACACCATTCCTGCAGCGGATCAGCGAGCGTGCTGGTCGCTGGGATGACGGCCGGCCTCGTCGCCACCCTGGTCGTTGCTGGCACGATCGTCGCCGTGGTCGTCGTGTTGATCCTCGTGGACGTTTCAGCGGCCGTCCGCACGAAGCAGCGCTCCGCCAGATGAGCGCACCGCTCGGCCCGCCGCCGTTCCGCCGCTACGGCGATCCCGTTCCCGGAGCACCGATCAACCGACGCGCCGGGCGAGGTCGCACGGCGTTGTTGTTTGCAGCAGCCGTGCTGATCGGGTTGCTCCTCGGCGTGCTGGTCGGGCTGTGGTTTCGCCATCGGGACGATCCGCCGACGATCCCGCCTGTGCCGACAACCACCACGACGACCACGGTGCCGCCGGCGACCATCGAGGCGTCGCCCACGACAACACCACCGGACACGACACCCTCGGTTCCCGAGAGCGGCCCGCCGACCACGATCGGAGCAGGCAGCGGGACGTCACTGCCACTGCCGATTCCGCCCGATACCGCCAGCCCACTCGGCGTACCAACAGCCGGATCAGGGTAACGCATGCCGTACGTGCTCGTCATCGATCTCCAACCGGCGTACACCACCGTTGCCGTGCAGTGGGACGGCCAACCGCCGACGCTGCTGGAGATCGAGGGGAACAACGCAACCGTCGCCTCGATGATCGGCGTCGCCGGTTCGGACGAGGTACTCATCGGCACCCGAGCCGAGAGCCTTCGTGCCGTCGATCCCTCACGCGTGTGCGACAACTTCGTGCAGCGCATCGGAGACCCTCGCCCGATCGAGTTGGCCGGCCGTCCGTACGCCGTGTCCGACGTCGTCAGCCTGTTCCTCGGCGCCGTCCATTCCAGCGCGACGGAACAGCTCCGAGGGCCATCGCGGCGCATCGCCATCTGCCACCCGGCGTTCCTCGACAACTATCGCCGACAACTCCTGCTGACAGCCGCGACCAAGGCGGGACTTACGCCAGTCGAGTTGATTGTCGACAACACTGCGGTCGCTGCCTACATCGCCCAGCACGGCCCAACCGAGGCGTCGGCCGCACGGGCGTTCGGGGGCCTGCTGCTGCTGCAGGGTCAAATACCGAGGCTCTCACTCCCGTCTGGCGCACCGGCCGTGGCCGCTCCTGCACCGTTCATTTCCGGACGGCCCGATCCGCGACCGACGAGTCCATCTCCTCACCCGTTCCGAAAACGTTCGCCGCTCGTCATCGCCGTTGCGTCAATGCTCCTCATCGCTGCGGTCGTCGTCGTCGTGCGATCCGGCGATGACAACGCGCAGAACTCGACGGGCACGACGACGCCCGCAATCACCGTCAGCAGACCGGGCACCGGCCGGGCACCGTCTACCACGGTCGCCCCGCCACAGACCGCTCCCGCTGGCGCAGCGATGACCGAAACGATCGAACTCGATCCACGGGCGGTATGGCAGGACGGATCGCCGATCACCACCGCCGACTTCGAATGCACGTGGAGAGCGTTCCTCAACACCGGCGGCTCCGTCAACACAGCCGGATATGACTCGATCACAGCCGTGACACAGGGCAAGGATGCACACGAGGTCGTCATCAGCTACTCGACGCCGTTCGCCGCCTACCGAACGCTTTTCTCGGCGCTGGTCCAACGCAGCGCGGTCGATCACTGCGACGACGTTTCGAACGACTTCCAAACGACATTGGCGATGTCAGGCAGGGAATGGAAAATCCAGTCCTGGAGCGCTACGCAGGAGGTCCTCGTCCCCAACAGCCGCTACTGGGGTACCCACCCCCCGATCTCACGCCTGGTCATCAAACCAGTCGCCGGCGACCTGACCGATGCCGTCACCAGCGGCGATATCGACTACGCCTTCCAGTTGTTCGGTGACGGCATCGTCTTTCAGCCGAGCAGCGGCAATGTGCAGGTCGACACGGGTGCCGGCAGCCAGTTCGAGGCGCTGTACTTCAACCAGAAGGACGGTCACCCGTTCGCCGATCCGGCCGTGCGATCGGCGTTCTATGCGTCGATCGATCTCGACGCCTTGTTCGCCCAGGTCTACGCGCCGATCGCCCCAGGCGGCACGTTGGCGAGATGCGGTCCCGTGACCGCCGGACCGCTGTGTCCGACAGGACTATTCGGGAACCGCTTCGACCTCGCCAAGGCAGCAGCGACGATGACAGCTGCGGGCTACGCCAAGAACGCTGACGGACTGTGGTCGAAGGACGGAACGGTGCTCGACATCAAGTGGATGGTCACGACCGACAACCAGCGACGGGCATCGGCGCAGGCATTCCTGATCCCGTTGCTCGCGACGGCCGGATTCCAGGTCACCGCCGACAACTGCGACGCAGCCTGCGTCTTCCAGGACCGCCTGCCGTCGCTCGACTACGACATGACGATGTACACGAACACGACGATTCCCGACCCGCGCTATCTCGTCGCACAATTCAGCAGCGACAACATCCCGATCGACGTGAACAGCGGCGTCGGGCTGAACGACCAGGCATGGGTGAATACGACGGCGACGATGGCGTTGCACGACTCGGATACGCAACTCGATCCTGACAGACGAGCCGCCGACATCCGCACGGCGATCACGGAGATGGACAAGGATTCGGTGTTGATCCCGCTGTACCAGTTCCCCACCGAAGCGGTGTACCGAATTGACAAGGTGGGCCACGTCGACGGTCAGATAGACAACCCCAGCCGAGCCTTCGGCGACGTCTCCTCGTGGAAGGACGTCGACGGGGACGGACAGGTCACCATCGGCGTCGCCGATTGGCCAACCTGCCTCAATCCGGTCACGTCGGACTGCGCCGGTCCGTTCAGCTATCAGTGGACGGTGTCAGACCTCGTGCTTCCAGGCGTCTTCGACCCGAAGAGCAACGGCTACACGATCACCGATCTGGTCACCGCCGAGCCGACGATCCGCCTCGGGTGAGCACGCCGCAGTTCGAGCCTCAGGTGGTGGTGACGGCCGCTTCCAACGCACGCCGTTCGGCGTCAGTCAGTTCACGCCACTCCCCCGGCTTGAGGCTGCGGTCGAAAATCGGCCCGATACGCACGCGGATCAGTCTCGATACCGGATGGCCGATCGCTTCGCACATCCTGCGGACCTGGCGATTGCGGCCCTCGTGGATCGTCACCCGCAACACACCGGGGCTCGGCTGACTGGCCTTCGCCGGAGCGGTCACGCCGTCCTCCAGCTCGACGCCCTCGCGCAACGTTCGAAGTGCCGAGCTGGAGACGAGGCCCCCGGTGACCTGGGCGAGGTATTCCTTCTCGATCCCGTAGCGGGGATGTGTCAGGCGATTCGTGAGCTCGCCGTCGTTCGTCAGCAGCAGCAGGCCCTCGGTGTCGCGATCGAGGCGGCCGACGGGATACACGCGTGGTTCCCGCGGCACCATCTCGACAACTGTCTCACGCCCGTGGGTGTCACTCGCCGTCGTCACGACGCCGTCAGGCTTGTTCAGCAGGTAGTACACGAGATCGGCGCGCAGCGCCACCAGATGGCCGTCGACCTCGACGAGATCGTTGTCGACATCGACACGCCGACCCAGGATCGCAACCTCGCCATTGACGGTCACGCGGCCGGCTGCGATCATCTCCTCGCACACCCGACGGCTGCCGTACCCTCGTTGGGCCATCACCTTCTGCAGCCGCTCTCCCTCGTGCAGTTCGGCGCTGGCGGCGGCCCACTGCTCCCAGAGCGGAGGCTCCGGAATTCGATCAGCCGGTCGATCAGCCATCGGAGGACGACCCGTTCGCCGAGCCCGTCGAGGAGCCATTCGGTGAGGCAGGCGGCGACAGCGGCCTGATGCGTAAGCCGTACTCCAGTGCTTCGACGACATCGGCTCCCGGGACGAATTGGGCGAGCGGTGGCAGGTCGGCGACCGAGTTCAAACCGAGTTTCTCGAGGAACATCGACGTCGTTCCCCACAGCGTTGCCTGACCGGGCCCGGGATCATGCCCGACCTGATCGACGTATCCGCGCGCTTGCAGCGTGCGCAGGACGCCGTCGGGATCGACGCCGCGGATCGCTGCGACCTGCGCCCGTGAGATCGGCTGCTTGTAGGCGACGATTGCCAGTGTCTCGAGCGCTGCGCTCGACATTCTGGCGCGCTGGCCGTCGAGTACGAACTTCTCGACATACGCCGCGTACCGCGGATGCGTCTGATAGCGGTAGCCACCCGCGACCTTCACCAGCTGAAAGCCGTGGCCGGCGTCTTCGTAGGCCTCGCTCAGCCGTTCGCACAACTCGACGATGACGGTGACCGGTTGTTCGAGCAGTTGGGCGAGCAACGCCGGTTCGACCGGGTCAGTCGCCACCAGCACGATTGCCTCGATGACACGGACGAGGTCTGCAAGATCGACAGACCCTGGTGATTCGGTGACGTCGTCGAGCCCGTCGAATTCCGGCTCGCCGGATTCCGCATCGTCGTAGTCGTGGTTCATGTCCACCCTCGCAACAAACCGTGCATCAGCCCTCGTAGTCGTCGATCGTCAGTGTGCTGGAGCCGACGCCGACCCGCTCTGCGAAATCGTCCTGTTGCTCGCCGCCGGTCCACTCGATCTCGATATCACCCATGTGGTCGCTCTGCACCAGTTCTACGTATCCCTGTTTGTACAGTTCCAGCAACGCCAGGAACCTGACGATGATCTCGAGCCGTTCGACGAGTCCGCTCGTCAACCTGCGGAAGCCGACCCTGCCGATGCGTGGCAGCTCATCCAGCAGTTCGGCGACGGCGTCGGCGACGCTTGCGCGTACCGGCCCAACATGGAACAGATCGATCACGGGGACGACCTTCGGCGACACCAATCGCAGGTACACCTGACGCAGCCGGTTCGGGCTGATACCTTCGAGCATGTCGGGGACGAGCCCGGCGAAGCGCTCGTCCGGTCCCACGAGCCGCGGGAAACTGCGGTCGGCCTCGCCGGCCAACCGTGAGAACACGGCAGCCACGTCTTTGAACGTCTTGCACTCGACGAGCTTCGACAGCAGCACATCACGTTCTTCCCACAGCGCCAGTTCGTCGTCGAGATCGACGTCGTCACGGCCAGGGAGCAGGCGTCGTGCTTTGAGTTCGACGAGCGTGGCGGCGATCAGCAAGAAGCTCGTGGCGATGTCGAGATCGAGGTGCTGCATGCGCTCGATCTCGCCGAGGTAGGCGTCGACGATCCCCGACAGCGAGACCTCGTAGATGTCGACCTGTTCCTTGAGGATGAGGTGCAGCAGCAGATCGAAGGGCCCCTCGAAAACCGGGGTGCTCACCTCGTACGCCATCGACCAGAGACTACCGGACCCCCATCCGACAGCGGGTGAACCCCAAATCACAACTGAGTCCACTGGTGCACCGCCGGCGGTGCAAATCCGTCCGCAGAAACCCGTCCACCCGGTCGATGGGCCCGGTCGCCAGGGTGAAATGGCTTCGGTGGAGCGATCCGGGCGGGATAGCGTCTGGCCGATGACACGAGTGTTGAGCTGCATCCAACCGACAGGAGATGTCCATCTGGGCAATTACCTCGGTGCGTTGCGCAACTGGACGCTCGGTCAGCACGACGCCGATGCCTTCCACGGCATCGTCGACCTGCACTCGCTGACGGCGATCGAGGCCCCTGGCATCATCGGCGAGAACACGATCAAACTGGCGGCGACGCTGTTCGCCACCGGACTCGATCCTGATGTCGCCACCGTGTTCGTGCAGTCGCACATCGTCGAGCATTCGCAGTTGTGCTGGGTGATGGAATGCACCGTCAGCTTCGGCGAACTCTCGCGCATGGTGCAGTTCAAGGACAAGTCGGCCAAACGCGAAGGCGAGTTCATCCCGGCGGGGCTGTTCACCTACCCGGCGCTGCAGGCTGCCGACATCCTGCTCTACGACGCCGACGCGGTGCCGGTCGGTGACGATCAGCGCCAACACGTCGAGATCACCCGTGATATTGCCGTGCGCTTCAACCACCGCTTCGGCGAAACTTTTGTGATCCCCAAGGCCGTTACTCCGCGTGCCGGGGCACGGGTGATGGACCTCCAGGAACCGACGTCGAAGATGTCGAAATCGTCGGCAGGTGACGCCGGCCTCATCTATCTGTACGAGGATCCTGCGGCGATCGTCAAGAAGTTCAAGCGTGCCGTCACCGACTCGGAATCCGACGTCCGGTACGACCGAGACGCCAAGCCCGGCGTCTCGAACCTCCTCGACATCCTGTCGGCCTGCACCGGTGATTCCGCGGAAACGTTGGCCGACAAGTACTTTCAGTACGGACCGCTGAAGTCCGACACCGGCGAAGCGGTTGTCGAGATGCTCCGCCCGATCCAGGCGCGCTATGCCGAGCTGATCGCCGACAAAGCCGAACTCGCCAACCTGCTGCGCACCGGTGCGGCCAAAGCACGAGTCGTCGCCAGCGCCACCCTCGAGCGGGCATACAACGCCATCGGCTTCGTTCCCGCCTGAGCCGTCATCCGCCGGCCCATCCGCCAGTCATCCGCCGAAGCACCCTGCCGGCGACGTCCGACCCGTCAGATGTTGTCGGCGGCGCCGAGTGCTGACAGCAGCTCCGGCGGCGCGTCGGGCGAACGGGCGATCAGGGCGACGGTCTGCGGCTCGCTCCCGGCATCTCTGGCGATGTCCGCCCCGATCCGTTCGTGGTCGTGGTAGGCCCCGAACCGCTTGCCACGGGGGCCGACGATGGTCGCCACGGTTCGCATGAGCGTGCCCAGCCTGGCGGGTGTCTTGCCACAGTCATGCAGCAGCGCAGCAGCGATCGCGGCGCGCGGCGCATCCGGGGCGCAGTCGAGAAATCGGTAGGCGACAACCATCGCGTGGCGACGGTCCTGGTTCGACATCGCCGACCACAACGCCTGCTCGCCCGCCAACAGTTGTGACGTCGCCCAGGCGTCGGCGGCTGCCGTCGGCGCACGCGTCGACAGCGAGGTGACGAACCGCTTCGTCAAGTGCGTGAAATGTCCGACGCGCGCACGCGGATCGACCCTCACCGCTGGACCGCCAGCCGGGCACGGGGATGCGACGTGCGGTATTCCTCCCACATCAACTCCTGCGACACCTTCGTATAGATCTGCGTGGTCGAGATCGTCGCGTGGCCGAGAAGTTCCTGGACGATGCGCAGATCGGCACCGTGGTCGAGCAGATGCGTCGCACAGGAGTGGCGCAGGACATGTGGCGAGAGTCGATCACCGAGACCGATCTGGTCGCCGTAGCTGCGCAGGATGATCCATGCGTGCTGACGGCCGAGCCGGCCGCCGCGAATGCCGAGGAACACTGCCTCGGAGTCGCCGCGACGGGCCCAACGCTCGGGAACCATCGCGTCCCGTCCGAGTGGCGACAGCCAATCGGCCAACGCCCTCGCCGCCGCACCGCCGAACGGGACGACGCGTTCCTTCGATCCCTTGCCGAAAACCCGCACGAGATGATCGTCGTTGTCGATATCGGAGAGCGACAGCCCGCACAGCTCGGACACCCGCATCCCTGTGGCGTAGAGCAGCTCGAGCACCGCCCTGTCCCTGCGGGCAATGGGATCGTTGCCATGGACCGCGTCGATCAATGCGCTGACTTCGGCTTCGCTGAGCGGGTGCGGGATCCCCGCAGGGACACGGGGCGCCTCGACGTCAGCCGTCGGATCATCAGCGCGCACGTCCTCTTCGACCAGGAAACGGTGCAGCTGACGCACCGCCGCGAGCGCCCTGGCCGTCGAGGCGGGTGCCGCCCCACCGGCTCGCATCTCGCCCACCCACACCGTCAGTGTTGTCTCGTCGACCGTCAGCACCGTGGTCTGGCGGGTCTGTAGCCAACCGACGTACGCCGTCAGATCACGTCGGTAGGCGGCGATCGTGTTCTTCGCCCGCCCGCGCTCGACCGTCAGCCACGTCAGGAAGTCTTCGCACTCGACCGGCAGAGCAGGCACCATCAGACCACCCACTGTAATTGGCTCGACCCGCTCGTGAACCGGCTACCGGTAGGCGGCGTACACAGCAACATGTCAGCACACCGGATGTATTCGACACCATCGAAGACACTCGACAACGACATGGGTATCTGCAGAACGCACAAGCGCATCATCGCCGGAGCAGCGTCGCTCGGGTTGATCGCTGCGCTGAGCGCGTGCAGGCCGGTGACTGGCAATCTCCATGACTTGACACCGCCGTCGATCAACTTCAGCGTCAATGGCGTCGCTGCAAGCGGATCGGTCACCCTCGGCGGTGTCGGTCAGCAGATCGTCATCACAGCGACCGACACCGGTGGTGTCGAGTCCCTCGAGACCGCCATCGAGAACCATTTCATCTGTACGGCCGGAGCCAGCGCCGTTGCCGAGAGCGACACCAACCCGATGTCGCTGAAGGGCTACGACTACTCGATCATCGAGCACGCCTATCTCGCCCACCGGACCGCTCCAGACGACTTTTGGCCGGACAAGAACAACAACGGCGTCAAGGACGTCTCGGAGCACAAGCTACGCTACGACCAACTGATCGTCATCGACGACGCATCCCTTGTGCAGCAATCGCTCGACACGTATCACCGCGGAGCCGACTGCCTGCTTCCGGATGGCACGACGCACGGGACGGTCTCCGGCGATCGCCTGCTGATCACCGCCACTGCCAAGAACACCCGTAGCGAAATCGCCAGCGCACCGGCGTCGCAATCGACGAGGACGGCCACGCTCCAGGTCGATTAGATCGTTGCCTCACACAGCGCCAGTTCCATCTGGGCGGCTCACCACCGGTCACCAATGACGTTGCATCCGAGTTCCGCCGCTGATCCTGCTGGTCCCCGACCAGTAGTCCGCTGTGTGAGGCAAACGAAGTCCCAAGCAATCACTACCTCCCAGTCGACGAGCGAACGATACAGGTCGAGGCGCTACCGGCTCGACGGTGCGTTGATCCGACGATCGACCATCAACAACCCGATGATCGACTTGCCGTCGGTGATCTCGCCGGATTCGACCATCGCCACCGCATCGGCCAGCGAGAAGATGCCGACGATGGACGCTTCCTCTTCCGGCCCGTGGACCTCACGTTCGACTTGGCGGAGGTCGTTGGCGACGAAGATGTGGGTGACCGAATCCGTCATCCCGGCAGACGGATGCATCGCCGTCAGTAAGGTCATCACCGATGCGTCGTAGCCGACCTCCTCGATGAGTTCACGGTGCCCGGTCTGCTCCGGCGGCTCGCCTGGGACATCGCGCATGCCGGCGGGAATCTCCCAGATCTCCTGCTCGAGCGGCGGACGCCACTGGCGGACCAGCACCACCGATGGTGTGCCATCGGCGTCGAAGATGAGGGGAACGACTCCGACAGCCCCCGGCGAACGGACGACGTCGCGCACGAACGGTGTGCCGTCGGGGGCTTCGAAGTCGGCGACGACGACCTTCCAGATGTACCCCTGGTGGACGACTCGCTCGCCGACGCGGCGGAAGCCGTTCACGCTGCGCTGATCGACACGCCGTCGGTGTCGGAACCAGCAGCGGTCACCACATCGACATCGACGGAGACCGCGTCGACATCGATGAGCTTCGGGTTGCGGCCCTCCGAACGCACCAGCGATGCGGCGATCAGATCACGAAACAGTGGGTGCGCCCGGTCCGGTCGGCTCTTGAACTCGGGATGTGCCTGCGTCCCGACCCAGAATGGGTGGCTGTTGAGTTCGATGAATTCGACGAGACGGCGATCGGGCGAGACCCCGGAGATGCGAAAGTCGCCTTCAGCCTCGAAGCGGTTGCGGTAGCTGTTGTTGAATTCCCAACGATGGCGATGGCGCTCGCTGACGACCGGCTCACCATAGGCGGCGTGGGCCTTCGAATCGGGTTGCAGTACGGCGTAGTAGGCCCCGAGGCGCATCGTGCCGCCCATGTCCGAGACGTCTCGCTGATCGTGCATCAGGGCGATGACGGGGTGCGGCGTGGCGGTATCGAACTCGGTCGAGTTGGCATCGGTGAGGCCGAGCACGTTGCGGCCGTATTCGATCGTCATCACTTGCATACCGAGACAGATCCCGAGGCACGGGATGGCGTTCTCGCGTGCATACTTCGCAGCAGCGATCTTGCCTTCGATACCGCGCTGGCCGAACCCACCGGGAATGACCATGCCGTCGAGGTCGCTGAGTCGGCCAACACCCAGCAGGTCCTCGACATCCTCCGCCTGGATCCAGTCGATCTCGACCTTGGCACCGTGGTGGAAACCGGCATGCTTCAGACTCTCGACGACCGACAGGTAGGCGTCCGGCAGCGAGATGTACTTGCCGATCAGCCCGATCCTCGTCGGCTTCGTCGCCGCCTCGACCTTGCGGACCAGCGCTTGAAGCGGCCCGAGGTTGATTTCACCATCGAGGCGCAGCACGTCGCAGACGACCTTGTCGAGGCCCTCGTCGTGCAGGATCAGCGGCAACTCGTAGATGTTGCGGGCGTCAGCGGCGTTGATCACGGCTTCGGGATCGAGGTCGCACAGCGAGGAGATCTTGCGTTTGACGCCATCGCCGATCGGCGCCTCACTGCGGCAGACGATCACGTCGGGCTGGATACCACGGCTGCGCAACTCGGTCACCGAGTGCTGCGTCGGCTTCGTTTTCTGTTCGCCGGACGGACCGATAAACGGCACGAGCGTGACGTGCAGATAGCAGACGTTGCCCTTGCCGGCCTCGAAACGGTATTGCCTGATCGCTTCGAGGAACGGCAAGATCTCGATGTCACCGACGGTGCCACCGACTTCGGTGATGACGATGTCGACGTCATCGGTCGCGAGGCGCTTGATGCGGCTCTTGATCTCGTCGGTGATGTGCGGGATGACCTGAACGGTGCGGCCGAGGTAGTCGCCGCGCCGTTCCGCATTGAGCACCGCTTGGTAGATCGAACCGGTCGTGGCATTCGACGAGCGAGTCAGCGGCTCGTCGATGTAGCGCTCGTAGTGGCCGAGGTCGAGGTCGGTCTCGCCGCCGTCATCGGTGACGAAGACCTCACCGTGCTCGAACGGGTTCATCGTCCCCGGATCGACGTTGATGTACGGATCGAGCTTCTGCATCGTCACGCGGTAGCCACGAAGTTTCAGCAGACGGCCGAGCGAGGAGGCGGTCAAGCCTTTGCCGAGTGAGCTGGCAACGCCTCCGGTCACGAAAATGTGCTTGGGCATGGCTTCGGGCTCCCGTCCGTTGAACAACACGACGGGACATCAGGTTACCGCACCTGCGCAGCCGAACCGCGGAGGCCGGCGAGATGGACCGCGGAGGCCCGGCAACGTCAGCACCTTGTCAACAGAACAGCCCATTGCAGCCGTCAGATGTCGACGGATCGACCACCGAGGTGGCGTTCCAGGCCGCTTCGTCGAGGTCGCCGACGCTGCTGGCGATCGACAGGATTGCCCACACCGACCGAGCATTTTTCAGTGACGGGAGTGCGACTCAGCTGCGGCGAGAGGATGCAAGCAATTCCTCCGCATGCCGGAGAGCCGCTGCGCTCTCGGTCGAGCCGCTGAGCATTCGTGAAATCTCGACCGTCCGCTCGGGTCCGGTCACTGCAGCAACCGACGTGATCGTCCGTCCTTTGCTTTCCGCCTTTGCTACCACGAGCTGGTGATCGGCAGCCGCCGCGACCTGCGCGAGGTGGGTGACGACGAGCACCTGATGGCGTTCACCCAACCGTGCGAGCGCAGCGGCGACGGCAACGGCCGCCGTGCCGCCGATACCGGCGTCGACCTCGTCGAACAGCAACGTGTCGGGTGCCTCGGTCAGCACGAGGCGCAGAGCGAGCATCGTCCGCGCCAGCTCACCGCCCGAGGCTGCTCTCGACAGCGGAGCGAGCGCCTCACCGATGTTGGCACCGAGCATGAACGTCACGTCGTCGCCGGGATCATCGCCGATCTCGACCTCGACCCTGGCACCACTCATCGCCAGATCGGCGAGGTGGCGGCAAACCGCTTGTGCCAGGTTCGGAGCGGCGCGACGCCGCGCAGCGCCGACGGCGGCAGCCGCCTTCCCGACCGCCGCGAGCATGTCGTGGCGCTGCAACTCGAGCTCGGCGGCTCGTGCTTCGTAACTCAGCAACTCTGCCAAACGGTCAGCCGTCTCACGGTGGAAATCGATGACCTCTCCGAGCGAGTCGCCGTACTTTCGGCACAGCTCGCGCAACAGCTGCCGTCGCGCCCGGATATCGGCGAGACGCTCGGGGTCCTCGTCGATCGACTCCGCCTGAACCCTCAGGTCCGCCGTCGCATCCAGCAGCTCAGCGGATATCGCCCTGAACCTGGCGAGCGCTGATTCGAAGGGCACCCGATGGCCGAGCGCGCCGATGGCCTCTGCGACTGCGTCGACCGCACCGCCGTCGGCCTGCAGGGCCGCCAGCGCTCGTTCGGCAGCTTCGCGGTGCGCAGCCGCTCCGGACAGGAGGTCCTCCTCGGATTCGAGCGCTGCGTCCTCGTCGGCATCGGTGAGGTCTGCCCGTTCCAATTCCTCGAGTTGGAATCGCAGCAGATCGATCTCCCGTGCCCGCGTACGTTCGTCGCCGCCGAGCGTCGCCAGCGAAGCTTCGATCTCAGTCAGTCGACCACGCGCCTCGCGGAGCTTGGACAGGTCTACCTTGCCGAAGCGGTCGACGGCACTGCGTTGCGCCGATGTCGTGAGCAGGCTCTGGTGGGCATGCTGGCCGTGCAGTTCGAGCAACGTGGCGCCCAGTTCCGAGAGCGTCGACGCCGTCGCCAAACGTCCGTTGACATAGGCGCGCGACCTGCCGTCGAGCGGCAACACCCTGGCGAGGACCGTCTCGGTGTCTTCTCCGTCGACCGTCGTCACGAAACGACCTTCGACCCGCGCCTCGTCGCTGCCCGGGCGAACCAGACCAGGGTCGGCACGGCCCCCAACAAGTAGATTGATCGCTTCGACCAGCAGTGTCTTGCCGGCACCCGTCTCGCCCGTCAGCGCCGTCAGCCCAGCATCCAATACGAGGTCGACGGTGGCAATCACGCCGAGATTCTCGATGTGCAGTTCCGTGAGCATTTCTCGCGGCTTCGTCTCAGCGATCCGTCAGGCCGAATTTTGCCTTGAGGATCTGGTGGAACCGGCGATGGCCGAAGCGGACGAAGGTGACCGATTGTTCTGCGGGCGCGAAGTGCACGATGTCGCCGTCGTTGAGATGCCCGACCTGACGACCGTCGACCGACAGCACGGCAGGCCGGTGACCGATGACCTCGATCGAGATCGCTTCATGGGGATCCAGCACGAGCGACCGGTCGAAGAGCATGTGCGGGGACACAGGAGTCAGCAGCACGGCTCGGTGCGTGGGAGAAACGACCGGGCCGCGGGCGGACAGCGAATACGCCGTCGAGCCGGTCGGCGTTGCGACAATCAGGCCGTCTGCCGCATAGGAGGTGAACGGCGCGCCGTCGATACACACCTGCAGGCGCACCGTGTGACCCGGTTCGTCCTTCTCGATGACGACCTCGTTGAGTGCCCGCCAACTGAGCGGCGCGTGCGTTTCTCCGCCGTCCGCCGTCGACACTGTGTCGGTTCGTTCCACCGTGGCAACCAGCATCATCCTGTTCTCGACGGTGTACCTGCCGGTGAAGTACCGCTCGAGCGCCGCTGTCAGCGAGGGGGGTTCTACCTCGGTGAGATAGCCGAGCAGTCCGACGTTGACGCCGATGATCGGCACCGCCGCCCCGTCGAGCAGTTGCACCGTCCGCAGCATCGTGCCGTCGCCACCCATACTGATCGCCAGATCGGCCTCGGAGAGCAGGCGGTCCGATCCGAGCGAGGCCAGGCTGAGCGCCTTGGCGTCGTCCGTCGGCATCCATGCCTCGTGGCCACGTTCAAGCAACCAATCGGCCGCCGCCCTGGCAAGCGCTGCGGCTTCGGTACGTTCGTGATGTGCAACGATCACCACGGCGGTCATGTCGCTCGACCGCCGATCCTGGAATGGACGAGGAATTCGACGTTCCCCGTCGCCCCGGTGATCGGCGATGTCATCCAGTCGACGACCTCGCAGCCTTCGGCGATCAGCGCCGCCTCGATTTCTTCACGTACGCGGATGTGCACCTGTTCATCATGGATGACTCCACGCCCTTTTGACACCTCGGCACGACCGGCTTCGAATTGCGGCTTGACCAGTAGCACCATCTGTCCTTCAGCAACCAGCGCGCCGATCAACGCCGGCAGGACCGTCGTCAGCGAGATGAACGAGAGGTCGGCGACGACGATGTCCACCGACCCGCCGATGTCGGCGACCTGCAGATGCCTGACGTTGTACCGCTCGATCACCGTGACGGCGATGCGGTCTCGCAGCGATTCGTGCAGTTGTGCGTGCCCGACGTCGAGGGCGATGACGTGGGCGGCACCCCGCTGCAGACAACAGTCGGTGAACCCGCCGGTCGATGCTCCGGCATCGAGCACGCGTCTGCCGCGCACGTCAATTGCGAACTGTGCGAGTGCGGCGTCGAGTTTCTCGCCTCCCCGGCTGACGAAGCGCGGTCGCTGGCCAACGATCTGAACCGCATCAGCAGTGCTGACCAGGCGCGATGCCTTGTCGGCGATGGCGCCGTTGACGTGCACTCTGCGTTCGTCGATCAACTCGCTCCCAGCGCTGCGGCTGGGGACGAGTTTGCGCCGTACGAGTTCTGCATCGAGGCGGCGACGCTGCGCCACGCGCGGCGTCAGTCAGCCGTCGGGGCTACGGACTTCTTCGCCGGGCGCTTGCCGAGAGCAACCTTCTTGGTTGCTGCTGTCACCGGTGCAGATTTATTCGCTGCAACCTTCTTCACGGGAGCCGCAACCTTCTTCACGGGAGCCGCAACCTTCTTGACGGCGGCCTCGACCGGAACTGCAGCCTTTGCGAGCGATTCAGCAGCCTTCTTGGCGCCGGCCTTGACAGGCGCAGACTTCTTGGCGGCGGTCTTCTTGACCGGTGACGCCTTGGAGACAGCCGCACTGACCTTGGCGCCGGCGGCCTTGACCGGAGCAGAAACGGTGTCGGCAGCCGATTCGGCGACGTCGATGACCTTGTCCGCAGCCGCGCCGAGGCCGACCATCTTGGCGAGATCCTCGATACGGTGCTCCAGCGCCTCGACCTGCGACGATACCTTTCCGACCTGCAGACCGACCTCGTGCTGGATCAGAGCGATGAGTCTCTCGCTGCTCTCCTTACCGCGTTGCACGAGTGAGTCGATCGATTTCTGTGCTTCTTTCTTGCGCACCTCGCCTTGCTTGACGAGATCGTTGACGATGCTTTCGGCGCGTGATTGGCTCATCTGGGTGAAGCTCATGCCCGCGTCGATCAGCCGCTTGAGGGTGTCGTTCGTTGCCATGTAAATAGCATACTGCTAATTTCTGCAAGCGCGCGCGATGGTCAGGACAGCAGCATCGCAGCGATGCCGGCGAGCGTGTCGGCGGCATAGTCGGGAACCGGGGTCACGTTGGTGCCCTTGATGGCGACGCCCGACCACACGATGGCGTACCTGCAGCCGAGGGTGACGGCGAACAAGCCATCGGTTTCTGGCCGATCGCCGACCATCACCGCTGACTTCGAGGCCTCGTCGCCGATGATCGCACGCGTCAGCGCCGCCATCGGCTCGTACGGTTTGCCGGCGATCGCGCCGGTCAGCCCGGTTGCCGTTTGGATCGAGGCGAGGATCGCTCCGCCGCCCGGGATCGGCCCGTCAGGCGTCGGATAGGTGGAGTCATCGTTCGTGCCGATCAAGCGGGCACCGCGCTGCACCGCCTGGGTGGCGCGCCGCATCACTTCGTAGTCGAAGTCGCGATGGAATCCAACGGCGACCACATCGATTGGCCCTTCAGGATCGGCGTGACTGCCGATGGCAATCGCCCCACGCCCTTCGACGGCCTCGACGACACCTGGCCCGCCGCACACCAGCACGCGCTCGCCGGCGTTGATGAGCTGGCCTGCTGCCATCGCCGAACTGAGCACGTCCCCACCCGCCGGAATGCCGATCTGCGCCAATGCCGCTTCGTGCTGGGCGAGTGTCGCCGCCGAATTGTTGGTGATGAACAGCACCCGGTGCCCGGCGGCACGAAGATCGGCGATTGCCTCCACAGAGCCGGGAATTGGATGATGCGACAGCCACACCACACCGTCGAGGTCGCAAAGAACTGCGGTGCGGGCGGAAACGGAATCAGGGGCAGTTGGCTCGCTCATCGACGTCGAATCGTGTCACGTCTGGGGACTGGCGCCAACCCAACGGCCTGCGAGACTCGAACACACTCCTCATCGAGTCGAGAATTGTTGGGGACGAGCGGATCGCCAGCCGATAGACATGGGGCGTGCCGCGCTTCGAACCGTTTGCTGCCCTGCGTTACGCGCTGGATCTCGCTCCGTTCGCTGATCTGACTGCACCGCCCTACGACGTGCTCTCCGACCTCGATCGTCAGCACCTCGCCGACGCTCACCCGGCGAACTTCGTCGTCGTCGACCTGCCGATCGCCACCGCAGGCGATGACCGATATACAACGGCCGCCCGGACCTTGCAGCAGTGGATCGCCACCGGGATCATGACGCTCGATGACCAGCCGTCGTTCACGCTCTACCGCATGTCGTTCACCGACGAAGCCGGACGCGACCGCCACACTGTCGGCGTCGTCGGAGCGCTCGAAGTCGTCGACGATGGTGCTGGCGGTGTGCTTCCACACGAACGGACCACGCCGAAGGCGAAGACCGACCGACTCGATCTCACGCGGGCCACGCAGGCCAACCTCTCCCCCGT
Source organism: Actinomycetota bacterium (assembly GCA_043747685.1). GTDB lineage: Bacteria > Actinomycetota > Acidimicrobiia > Acidimicrobiales > Ilumatobacteraceae > JANXUF01. The sequence goes on along the minus strand of JAYTOR010000140.1, from coordinate 8,000 downwards.
GTGGGGTCTTTCGACAGCGGCTGGTCTGACGGACCTACTCACGGCAAAGGGTGAACCCGTCGGTTCACTCACCGTCGACGGCGTGACCCACTCCGTCGAGCGGGTCACCGATCCTGCCAGGCTCACGGCGATCTCGAATGCAGTAGGTTCGCATCCCGTCGTCATCGCCGATGGCCACCACCGCTACGCGATCTCACGCACCTACCGCGACGAGATCCGGCTTGCCACCGGCAACACCCACACATCCGCCGAATTGACGATGACCTACGTCGGCGAATTGATCGAGGATCAACTGAGCATCGACGCCATTCACCGGCTGTACTCCGGCATCTCGGCCGCCGATCTCGTCGAACGTTTTGGCGAGTTCTTCGACCTCTCGCCCGCCGGGCCGATCACGCCGGCGTTCGCCGCCGAAACGGTCGAACACGGAGCGTTGTGCTTCGTCCACGCTGATGGCACGGGCAGTTGGATGACACCGAAACCCGGAGCCTTCTTCGCCGTGCGATCACTCGACGGCGCATATCTCGAACATGCACTCGCCGGTGTCGACGCTGACGTCTCGTATCAGCACGGAGTCGCGAATATCGTCGAGATCGTCACGGGCGGGGCTGCCGCAGCCGGCGTACTGATTCGTCCGACGAGCATCGACGAAATCCGGCACACTGCCGATGAGGGGACGCTGATGCCCCCGAAGTCGACGTTCTTCACCCCCAAACTGCGCAGCGGACTCGTCGTCCGCCCCTTGTAATCCGCCGCTGCTCGCAGTCGATCCGATGGTGCTGAGGTCGTCATCGTCGATGACGCGAGTGTGGCGGCGGCTTCGGTGGGCCGGGGATGGTCGACCACAAGCGCGTTCGGCTGATCCGTCTGGACGAGCCGGCAGGTGTCCCAACGCCCGCAACAGGCATCTGCATCCGAATACCGTCATGGGATCCGCACGCCTTGTCCTCAGAGCATTCAACGCTGACCGCTGACTTTTCACTGGTCTGCTCGAAGTGCGCGCAGTAGCGATGCGGTTGGGCGCTCAACGGCGCTGCTACCCGCTGACTTCAGGTTCAGACCTGCCAGCTGCCGTTCGATCGCAGCAGTGCTTTGAGATCGCTGGGGCCTTTCTTGGCGCTCGATGCCAGCAGTTGCTGGGCGACGCCGCTGCCGTAGTCCGGACGCTCGACGGATCTGAAGACACCGAACGGCGTCGGCGAATGGTCGTCGGTCGACAATCGCGCCAATGCGAAGGCGAGGCTCGGATCGGCCCGGTGAGCGTCGTGGATCAACAGCGCATCGTCACCGACATCGGCAACCTCGACGATTCGCAGCTGCCCGTCTGGCCCCATGACGACGCCGTGCTGGTTGTCCTTGCCGAATCGGACGGGCTCGCCGTGTTTGAGGTCGATGAGCATCTCGGGACGCGACTCGCGCCCGGTGATGTCTGTGAATGCGGCGTCGTTGAAAACGTTGCAGTTCTGCAGGATCTCGACGAACGAGGCACCGCGGTGGGCGTGCGCCTGACGGAACACTTCCATCATGTGCTTGCGGTCGAGGTCATGAGTACGGGCGACGAAGCTGGCCTCGGCGCCGAGGGCGACGGCGAGCGGGTTGAACGGCGGGTCGATCGATCCCATCGGCGTCGATTTGGTGATCTTGCCGACTTCCGATGTGGGTGAATACTGCCCCTTGGTCAATCCGTAGATGCGGTTGTTGAACATCAGGATCGTCAGGTTGACATTGCGGCGCAGCGCATGGATCAGGTGGTTGCCGCCGATCGAGAGGCCATCGCCGTCGCCGGTGACGACCCAGACGTCGAGATCGGGTCTGGCAACGGCGATCCCCGTGGCGATCGCCGGCGCACGTCCGTGGATACTGTGCATCCCATAGGTGTTCATGTAGTACGGGAACCGGCTGGAGCAGCCGATGCCGGACACGAACACGGTGTTCTCCCTGGCAATGCCCAACTCTGGCATCAGCATCTGCACCGCCTGCAGAATGCCGTAGTCGCCGCAGCCTGGGCACCAACGGACCTCCTGGTCGCTGGTCCAATCCTTCTTCGTGGTGAGGGTGATGGTGTCGCTCATTGCGCTGCTCCGTTCTGCTCGTTGTCGCCCAACGCAAGGACGCTCGACGCAACGACTCTTGGATCGCCGCCGGTTGGCGGATCCTGCAACGCTTCGATGATCGCTCCTTCGAGCTCCAAGGCGGTGAAGGGCAATCCGGCGACCTTGGTGACCACCTTGGCGTCGATGAGGTATTCCGAGCGGATGATCCGGGTCATCTGTCCGAGGTTGAGTTCCGGCACGATCACCTTCTGGAAACGCTTCAGCACCGCTCCGAGGTTCTTCGGCAGCGGATTGATGTGCGTCAGGTGCACCCACGCCACCTTGGTCCCACGCCGCCTGGATCGTTGGACCGCTGCGTCGATCGCCGCCCACGTCGAACCCCATCCGACGATGCACAGGTCGGCATCTTCGTCACCGACGATCGTCGCATCGGGGATGTCGTTGGCGATCCCGGCGATCTTTGCCGCACGCAGGTGGATCATCTTCGAGTGGTTCTCCGGCGTGTAATTGATGTTGCCGCTGCCGTCTTCTTTTTCGAGCCCGCCGACGCGATGCATCAGACCTGGCGTTCCCGGAATCGCCCATGGACGGGCGAGCGTCTCCGGGTTGCGTAGGTACGGCCAGAACTCCGGGTTGCCGTCGTCGTCGAGGTGGTTCATCTCCGTGGCGAACTCGACGGAAATATCAGGTAATGCCGCCGGATCGGGCAGCAACCACGGCTCGGAGCCGTTGGCGAGATAGCCGTCGGACAGCAGGATGACAGGGGTCCGATATTTGAGGGCGATGCGAACTGCTTCGATCGCCGCGTCGAAGCACTGCGCCGGGCTGTAGGCGGCGACGATCGGCAGTGGCGACTCACCGTGACGGCCGAACATGGCAATGTTCAGATCGGCGGCCTCGGTCTTGGTGGGTAGCCCGGTCGACGGGCCGCCGCGCTGGATGTCGACGATCAGCATCGGCAGTTCGAGCGACAACGCGAGGCTGATCGTCTCACTCTTGAGAGCAAGGCCAGGACCGGAGGTCGTGGTGACGCCGAGATGGCCTGCGAAGGCTGCGCCGAGTGCCAGTCCAGCGGCGGCGATCTCGTCTTCTGCCTGCACGGTGCGGATACCGAAGTGCTTGTGCTTTGCGAGTTCGTGGAGAATGTCAGACGCCGGCGTGATCGGGTAGCTCCCGAGGAACACCGGCAGGTGGGCGAGCTGCCCTGCAGCGACGATTCCCCACGCCAGTGCCGTGTTACCGGTGATGTTGGTGTATTCGCCGGACGGCATGTGCGCCGGCTCGATCTCATAGCGATGATCGAGCAGTTCCGTCGTCTCGCCGAAGTTGAAACCGGCGGTGAACGCAGCCTTGTTGGCGGTACGGACGAGTTCGTTGCTGAACTTCTCATCGATCCACGCGAACGTCGACTCGGTCGGTCGCGAATACAGCCAAGAGACCAGGCCGAGAGCGAAGAAGTTCTTCGAGCGGTCGGCGTCGCGTGGCTTGACGCCGAGCGGGACCGTTGCCTCTTTGGTCAGCGATGTCATCGGCACGAGCACGGTCCGATAGCCGTTGAGCGAGTCGTTCTCCAACGGGTTCTCGGTGTAGCCCGCCTTGTCGAGGTCGCGCTCGGTGAACGTGTCGCTGTTGATGATCAACATGCCGCCCGGTTCGAGCCGGCTCAGATCAGCCTTCAGTGCAGCAGGATTCATGACCACCAGCACACTCGGAGCGTCGCCGGGTGTCGTGATGTCGTGGTCGCTGATCTGCACCTGGAAGCTGCTGACGCCGTGAACCGTGCCGGCTGGTGCGCGGATTTCGGCCGGGTACTCCGGCAGCGTCGACAGGTCGTTGCCGAACAACGCACTGGTCGAGGTGAAGCGGTCACCTGTCAACTGCATCCCGTCGCCGGAGTCGCCGGCGAAGCGGATCACGACCCGTGTCAACGATTCAGAATGTTTCGACTCAGAATGCTTGGATTCCGTGTGTTCGATGATGTCCGTCATCGGGACCTGTCCCCCTTTGACGAGGAACAGCCGCCCCACGGATGAGCCTCGACGTCGTGTCAGACTCCCTTGTCTGACGATCTCCAACCTATTACCGGCGAGGGGCGCATTGGCGACATTTGCTTCGAGATTGTTCTGATTCCGCTCTCGCCGGAACTGCCTCCCGCCGCCGAGCCAACGCTGCACACGTAGACTTTCGGGGTGTCCTTTGCTGATCGCTTCCCTGCCGGTGTTCTGACCGGTGACGCCCTGTCCGAGATGTTCGCCTTCGCCAAGGAGCACAGCTTTGCGCTCCCGGCTGTCAACTGCACGGGCTCCAACACGATCAACGGGGTGCTCGAAACCGCCGCCAAGGTCAACTCGCCGGTGATCATCCAGTTCAGCCACAGCGGCGCAGCGTTCATCGCCGGCAAGGGCATCGGCGCCACGGGTGATGTTCCATCGATCCTCGGCTCGATCGCCGGTGCCTACCACGTCCATACCCTCGCCGCCGCCTACGGGGCGCGGGTCGTTCTACACACAGACCATTGCGCCAAGAAACTGCTCGGATGGGTCGACGGTGTGCTCGAAGCCGGCGAGAGGCATTTCGAGTCCACCGGCACGCCGTTGTTCAGTTCGCACATGCTCGACCTGTCGGAGGAGCCGATCGAGGAGAACCTCGACATCGCCGTCGGCTACCTCAAGCGCATGTCTCGCATGGGGATGACGCTGGAGATCGAGCTGGGCATCACCGGCGGCGAGGAGGACGGCGTCGACAACTCCGACGCCGACCAGTCCAACCTGTACTCCAAGCCGGAGGAAGTCGCCTACGCCTACGAGCGGCTGTCCGAGGTCTCCGACCGCTTCACGATTGCCGCTGCGTTCGGGAACGTTCACGGGGTCTACAAACCTGGCAACGTGCAGCTCAAGCCGACGATTCTGCGTGATTCACAGGCATATGTCGCTCAGAAGTTCTCGACCGGTGTCAACCCCGTGAACTTCGTGTTCCACGGCGGCTCCGGCTCGACCGCTGCGGAAATCCACGAGGCGATCAGTTACGGCGTCGTGAAGATGAACATCGACACCGACCTGCAGTGGGCACTGTGGGACGGCATCCGCGGCTACGAAGTCGACAAGCACGACTACCTCCAGGGCCAACTCGGCAACCCATCAGGTGCCGACGCCCCGAATAAGAAGCAGTACGACCCGCGAGTCTGGCTGCGAGCCGCCGAAGTCAGTTTTTCGAAGCGACTCGAGCAATCGTTCGCCGAGTTGAACAACGTCGCCACGCTCGACCTGTAATCCGCCATCCAGTGATGGAGGTTGTGGTCGTGGCGATCAGGCGATGCTGATCGAGGTGTCGAGATAGACATCCTGAATGGCGTTGATCAGCGCGATGCCGTCCGCCAGTGGTCGTTGAAATGCCTTGCGCCCGACGATCAGGCCTTGACCCCCGGCGCGTTTGTTGATGACGGCGGTCCGCACCGCATCGTGCAGATCCGATGCGCCATGTGATTCGCCGCCACTGTTGATCAGACCGATTCGCCCCGAGTAGCAGTTCAGTACCTGCCAGCGTGTGAGGTCGATGGGATGGTCCGTCGTCAAGTGCGAATACACCAGCGGCGAAGTCTTGCCGTAGCCGGGAAACGCCAGGTATCCGCCGTTGTTCTCCGGCAACTTCTGTTTGATGATGTCGGCTTCGATCGTCACTCCGAGATGGTTTGCCTGCCCGGTCAGGTCTGCGGACATGTGGTAATCCTTGTCAGCAGTCTTGAAGGCGTTGTTGCGCAGGTAGCACCACAGGACCGTGAACATCCCGAGCTGGTGGGCCTCCTGGAACTGCTCCGAAACTTCGCGGAGCTGCCGCGTCGACTCGTCCGATCCGAAATAGATCGTCGCACCGACACCCGCAGCACCGAGTTCGTGGGCCTGACGGGCGGTGCCGTACAGCACCTGATCGAACTTGTTCGGATACGTGAGGAGTTCGTTGTGGTTGAGTTTGACGATCATCGGGATCCGATGAGCGAACCTGCGGCTCATCAGCCCGAGGACACCGAAGGTCGTGGCAACGGCATTGCACCCGGCCTCCACTGCGAGGGTGGCGATGTTCAGCGGATCGAAATACGCCGGATTTGGAGCGAACGAAGCAGCCGCCGAGTGCTCGATCCCCTGGTCGACCGGCAGGATCGAAAGATACCCCGACCGTGCCAGGCGACCGTGCCCATAGAGCGATCCGAGCCCGCGCAGCACCTGCGGGGAGCGATCGGTGCCGACAAAAACACGATCGATGAAATCGGGCCCCGGCGTCGTCAGGATGTCACGGGGAACGCCGCCACAGACATGGGTCAACAGGTTGTCGGCGTCGTCGCCAAGAATCGAGGAGGTATCCACGATCCGAAGAGTAGCCACCGCTGCTACTCCTCAGCCGTCAGTGGCGCCATCACCTTCTTGATCGCCGCTGCGACCTTGCGCTTGTCGGTTCCCTTGAGCACCTGCGCAGCGACGACTTCGGTGCGACTCTGCATCCCGGTCGGCGTTCTGAAGAACCGGCGATGGACAACGCCTGTCACCACGACCTCGTCGCCCCTTGACGAAACCGACACAATCCGGCGGGTCCAGCCAGGCAACCGGTGCGGATGACGCCGGGCCAGACACCGGGCGGGTCGTGACTTCGAGCGAACAAATACGCTGTTCGGACGGCAGCACCCTGGTCACGGGATCACTCGAGAGCGTCCCGCGTAACAGCACAATATTCATGGTCGACCTCACACAGTCCTTGCGATATGGACCCGGACAGGTCCGGGATGTGGCACGGGCGAAGCCGAGCGATGTCTTCCCACCATAAAAAATGGGTGTGACAAGGTTCTTTCCCGACCCCCGCCGCCACGTCGACGGCCAGCCGTGAACTGCGCTGCTAGCGAAGTCCCGACAGTCGATCCTCGACATCGGCATATCCCGGTGCTTCGATCTGCACGCGTTTGAAGAATTCACGGGCGCGGACGACTTCGCCGGACCGATCGTAGAGATCGCCGAGCACGTACCACATCTTGATGTTGTGGTCGCGAACACGACGCGGCACGGTCTCGGCGACACTCATCACCGCAAGCGCACCGCGAAGGTCACCGCGATCCGCCATCGCGCCGGCGGCGACGATTCGACCTTCGGCGACGAGCGCCGCAGACGGCGAAGCCGCCTTCAGTTCGGCCCACAGTTCATCGACCTTCGAGTAGCGCTTACGAGCCCGGTAGCAGTCGGCGAGGACGGCGAGGTGTTCGACGCTGCCGGTCTGCGCACGGTGCGCCTCGAGCTCCCCGATGGCTTCGGCCCATCGGCCGAGCCGATACAGCGAGAGCCCGTGCAGCTCACGGACACTGGCGACGTCGGGGAGATCGTTCGCCAACGACGAGAACTCGCGACGGGCGTCGAAATAGTGCTCCTTCTCGAACGATCGGGTGGCTTCGGCGATGCGTTCCTTGTACCGAGGTGCGGAACGGGGATTGGCGACAGCATCGACGTTCGCCTCGGCCTCAGGATCCAACCGACCTTCGTCCGCTTTGCGTTGATCGCGCACCGACTTCGGTGGCCGTGGCACACGCGCCTGGCGGACAGCGGACTCTGCAACCTCTCGCACGACAGGACCGTCATCGATCCACTTCTCACGGCCCGGTTCCCACGGCGGAGGTGTCGCCTTGTTCCCCAACTGCGCCGACTTCGCAGCGCCATCCGGTCGGGAAGACGGCCGGGCGCGGCGCGCCAGGTCGGCCAGTTCCTCGGGACTCCGGTCACGGGGACCACGCGGCCTGCCCTGCCCGGACGGACGATCGAATCGGGCGGCACCTGGACGGTCCGCACGCTGGCGGTCGCTGTCGAAGCGGCGCGGGGCGCGATCGCTCAGCGGACGGGCTGCGCGGTCAGGACGCGGACGCTCGCTGTCGAAGCGACGGGGCGGCCGATCCCCAACAGACCGATCCCCAACAGA
>JAYTOR010000139.1:0-6611 GCA_043747685.1 Actinomycetota bacterium | reverse complement strand
CACGTGCGTTGCTCGATATCCAGACGCCGCTCGAACAGCTCGCTCCAATCACACCGGCCGAACTCGGTCGAAGACCGTGAGCGGTTCGAGCGGGACCTGCTGGCCCACTACCTCAGCCGGCTCACTGCGTACGGCGTCACCACGCCCGACGTCGAGCAGGCGTGGCATGACTACCGCGAATCGCTGACGCACGGATATTTCCTGTGGGCGATCACCCACCGTGTACAGCCCGACATCGTCGTCGAGTTCGTCACCCGACTCGGCACGGCAGCTGCAGCCCACGACTCGTTCGGACTGCTCGGCGTCTGACGACCGCTCGGGCTTGCGGGAGGGGCAGCCTCGTAGCGCGTCCTTCGACGGGAAGTGACGATGGACCGTCCCGGCGCCGACCACGCGCAACTGGCTCACCAACCTCGCCGCTCACCCACAGTTCACCTTCCACCTCAAACAGAGCGTCGTCACTGACCATGCGGCCACAGCCGCTGTCATCACCGATCCCGCCGAACGCCGACGCGTCATCGCTGTTTCGTCGAGCAGTTCAATCGCCGGCAAACCCCGCACAGCCCGTGGCCGGACGCCGTGCTCGACGAGTGGGTCGAGCACAGTCCCCTCGCCATGGTCACGTTCAGCGAGGCCGACTGAGCGGCTCGAACGTCGGACGGCAGCTCTCCGTCGCGCTGCGTCTCAGGCTTCGACGTAGTTGCCTGCGTTCGTGATCTTCATACCGGTCGGGGACAGGTCCGCAAGCACCTCGATGAAGTGTCCCTCGCCTTTCTTGTCGCCCGTTTCGACCCACTTGGCATACATCGGGAAGCGCTTCGACGCGTGCTGCCGGTACGCCATCACGATCTCGTTGACCTTCGTGATGGTCGACTTGGCAACCTCGGTGTAGAACAAGGCCTCGCGACGGCGATCGGCAAGGTCAGCGGCGTTGATCTTGCGTGCCCGATCACCCTTTTCGCGAATGACGGTGCCGGTGACGCCGTAGTCGAATGTGCCGCGGGCGCCATCGCCGCTGTCCGTATCGGTGAACGTCGCGCCCATGTCACTCGACTGGGCGAACTTCGGATGGGTGATCAGATCCTCGAAGACCTCCGCCCAATGCTTCGGAATCCCCTTGATCCTGGCCAACGCCGACAGGATTTGCAGGTCCTTCTCGGCCGGAAGCGGCATGAACAGAACGACCGCCTCTGCGTACGGTTTCAATTGCTTGAAGATATCGCCCTTGGATGCGCTGAGCAGTGAAGCGCTGAGTTCGTGCACCCCCTTCTCGTTCTTCTTCTCTCGCGTCGTGAAACTCGCGGGGTCGAGCCGCTTCCCGATGCCTTCAACGGTCTTGTCGAGGTACATCTCGCGCGGCTTACCCGTCGCTTCCGAGTCGTGTCGATCGACATTCCAACGCTCCGTGTACCCCGTCTGCTTCGTATTGATCTGCCGGCCTGTCATGCGATTGGCTGTGAAGGCGACGAAGAACGGGTCGATCATCGGGTTGTCGGCCGTGCGCTCCGCAGCCTTCACCTCCGCATACCACTCCAGGACCGCTGCGTGCATGCCGTCCCACGTCGCCGCGTCGACGTCGATGCCGAACTGCGCCTCGAAGGCAGCGCCCTCAGCCACTTTGATCGAGGCGTCTATCGACTTCGCCCGCTCGATCACTTTTTCCTTCGGCTCGTTGGTCTTCCTGATCGATTCGAGGTCATCCGTGAGTTCGACGATGAACGCTTTGAGCGCATCCGAGGGAGGATCCTTGCGTAACTCCAGGAATGCAATCATCTTCTCGAGCTGCTCCTCCGAGAGCCAGCTGATCCGCCCGGCCTTGTCGGCGATCCTCGTGACCTTCGCCAGGGCATCCGCATCGAGTCCCAGCGCCGGGTTCTCCCATGGCGCCTCGGACTTCACCGCGTTGACCGCCATGCTGACGATCTTGATGCCGATTCCGGCCGTCACATTCTTCTCGTCGACCCGACGTGGGAAAAATTGTGCGTACAGGGCGCTGTTGTATTCCTGCTCCTCGTAGGTGATCGCGTACGTCGACCCGTCGTCGCTCACTGAATCGATGACAGCCGAGTATTCGTCGAACGCACCGTCGCGGCTGCCCTCCTCGGCGGCGATCTTGACTTTCACCTTCTGCTTCGGCAGCAGCCCGCGCACGCGTTGCACGACCATCGGCGCCGTCGACCGAGCGATGCGTGTGGGCGAAGCCGCCGTCGGGCCAGCGAGGGGATCGAGGCCGCGAACATTCATGGCAGCGTCAGATCGGGTGATCCGCGTCGGTCGGCCGGCCAAATCGGAGCGATCAGCTGACGCTCCGGCCGCCGCGCGGCTATCGATGTGATCGGGGTCTCGACTGCCCATTCCAGCATCCGATCGAGCGATCCGCGTCGGGCGAACGTCGGAACCTGACACTGCGCCGCGAGCTGCGAGGCGGCTGCCCATGACATCTGCATCGTGTTCCAGACGCTCGTCGCTGTTGATCGAAAATCCGCCGAGCCGCTGTGTCTCAGGCACTCTTCCCTGCATCTGCTGCACGACGTGCCACGCCTCGTGAGCGATGTGGTGCTCCTGTCCCGAAGCAAGTTCGATGTCCTGACCTTTGGTGAAAGCCAGCGCCTGAACCTGTGTTGGTTTCGGCGAGTCGTAGTGAACACGCACACCGTCCATCGAAAGACCGGAAAGCTCCTCGACGCCCGAACGCAGGTGGTCCGGCAACGGCGACTCACCAGACTTGCGCTGCACCACCTGACTCCGCGGTTCAGCGATCTTGGGCGCAGGCGGCTCAGAACTTACCGCCTGTGCCGGATTGACACGACGATCGGCATGCACAGGGCCCACTGCGGACTCCCTCTACGGTCGGGATGACCGAAAATCGAGACTACCGCAGATGGCGAGCGCTGAAGGAGTTGGCTACGGTCACACCCGCTCGGGTCGCGCACCTCATCGTGTCGCGACGGCGGATGACGCTGTCAGCCGAGGCGGGGGCCTGTCGGCGGGGAAGGTCGATCGAGAGCACTGCGGCATAAGTTCCGACCGCCCGCAGGCGAGAGCCCGGCACGCTGGAGCCGTTGTCGAGGACGATGGTGTCGATCTCGCCCGTCTGCGTGATGAGCAGGTCTGCGATGGATCCGACCTCGTCACCCTGCATGTCGAGTGTCCTGATGCCCTGCGGGTTGATGCTGGACGGCACGACGCTCGAGGCGATCGTCTCGTCGTATGTCAGGACATCGCCCTCGAAGTTGCGGACCGCTGATGCAGGAATGCTGCTGTCGGTGAGCTGCACAGCGACGATCTGATTCGCCACAATACTGATCCCGTTGACGGAGCCGGTGCGGGCGACGGTGCCGAGGGCGACGGTGCCGAGGGCGACGGCTTCTTGGCCGATGAGTTGCGAAAGGCGGATCATGTGCGTTGCGCTTCCAGTTCGGCGAGGTCACCGGCGAAGCCCGTGAGGTCGGTGCGGATTCGTTGCTCGTATTCGTCGGGGACGATCAACGAGCTTCCGGACACGGCAGGCGATCAACCGTCTCCATGCGGCGTTCACCTGCGTCGAAGCAAGCACGATGGACGGACCTCGGCTGCGATTGTTCATCGGCGTGTTCAGCCCGAGAGCGGTGCTCGGGGTCGCTGCGGAACTGCTCGACGGGCTCGGCGACCCCGGGGATGCGCTGGTGCAGACCTTCTCGTCCGTGGAGATCGTCGCCGCCAAGCCCGGAGCGTTCGACCGACTGCGGTTGGCGGGCGTCGACGCCGTCCGATGGGTCGACGTCGGCCCGTACGTCGCGGTCGAGTGCCGATTCCACTGTGGCCCGCACGTCGACGCCGAATGCGTGTCGTCGCACGCAGAAACCGTTCGGCACGTCAGCTTCGCTGAGGACGATCTGACGTTCGAGACGGCGATTCACGCTCGCCTGGTTCGCCGACGCTGTCGGTGCGGAAGCAACGATCCACGCCTCGAACTCGCAGAACCGCACCTACTCACCGCAGACCGACGGCCGGGGAACCCTGACGGCGTCACACGCCATCGCTAGACGTTGTGCCTCGAGTCCGCTCTCATTCGAACCGTGGAAAATCACTGTGACAGCTACGACTTGGTCCGGGCAGCCGTGCGACGCGTACCCGATCACAGGTCCATGGCGTCAGCGACTGGCACCCCGGAAGTACGGACCCCTCGTAGTCAGGCGCTGGCGGGCGCGACCTTGTCGGAGGACCCAATGAAGTTGCGGGTGGCGAACTGCGGGATGTCATCGGTAAACGTGAACAGGTAGACGCACGGTTCGCCAGGCAGCAGATATAGCACCCTGGCACCGTCGCCGGTTTAGGGGAAAGGGCTCGAGCGCTCGAAGCCTGGACAATGCGACGTAACGTCACGTTGCCTCCTGGCGCCGTGACACTGACGCTCTCAGCGGTGACAGTTCCGCCGCCCGTTGGAAAGGCTGAATGACAGCGCAACTTGCGATGCGAGGATGGTCGCTAACTCCTACACCACGTGATGGGACTCACCCCCACGCCGCGCGCAGCGCGCGCCCTTGCGCACAGACAACCATCTGGGGAAACATGTTCGAGTGGGAACTGGGCAGATGCTGTCGATTCGACCAGTCGATGTGGACGAGTACCCGATGGCACGACGCCTCATCGCAACAGCGTTCGCCGGTGAACCTTTCGTCCGCAGCATGTTCGGTGAGTCGGCGCTCGATCGCTTCACTGGGCTTGCCATGGACTATGCAGCATGGCCAACGGCACCCAACGCGATCGTGTTCGGAGCTCAAGCTGCAGGGCACCTCGTCGGCGTGGCCGCGGCGACTCTTCCCGGGGAATGCGCGCTGTGCGATGCGTTTGACGAGTCCCCAGCCACCGTTGCCACCGACGCAGAACGAATCGAGCGCGACTTTCAGTTGGCCTGCCGTCAATCACATCTCTCGAGTCGGCTCCCGCCACATGCGCATATCCCGACCGTCGCAACTGAGCCAACCCTTCATGGCAGTGGTGTCGGACGGTTGCTGATGCGAGCTCTTGCCGATCATCTCCGCTCTCAGGGGGTCGAAGATGTCGTGCTTGAGTGTCTCACGACGCGCGCCGGTTTCTACCATCGTTGCGGGTTCCAGATCGTAGACGCGTTCGCCGATCCGGGCGGGCCCGATCTGCGTTCCGTGCTCATGCACGCGGATCTCCGAACGAACGCGTAGCTTCATGATTCGAGTACCGACACCGTCGCGACCACCGTGTTCGGACGACACCTCGCCGCCACGAACTCGACATCCCGATCCAACGCTTCAGCCCGCGACGGCGGACGCGACACAACCTTCGACACTGACATCGTAAGGGTCCCCGATCGACGACAGATCCTGCTCGACGAGCAAGAGGTGCGAAGCCTCCTCAATCACCGGATTATCTACAGCTCAGCGCTACTCGTTGATGAAGTCGGTGTCTTGGGTGAACCCCGACGCAAACGCCTCACCATCGCCCATCGACCAAGCAGCTTGCAGCTTTGTCATGATCTCGTGCGCTGCCATGTCCGCGATTATTGCGGGCATCGTAACTCACGGGCCCAGAGGCACCAGGTTCAAGCCTCGTTGAGCAGTGAGGCGACGATCGCTGTCTTGCCTTCGGTGTAGACGATACGGTCATCACCGGTTTCGTCGATGAGCCGCAGCTTGGTGTCCTCGTACCGCTGCCGGGCTCCCGGGCTGCGGCGGAGAAGGTCCCGCAGTCGCAAGTAGTTGCGCCACTGTTCGCCGACATGTTCGACGACGTGGGCATGGGCGACGCGATGCCATGGCGCGGACTCGAGCACGAACACGTGGCCGCCCTGCGCACCGGCATCGCCTCGGTAGATCCATCCCGCCGACTCCAGCCGCTCACGTACGGGCATGAGTTCCTGATCCGTGGTCAGGCCGACAGCGAGGTCGACGATCGGCTTCGCGAGAAGTCCTTCCACCGACGACGAGCCGACGTGCTCGACTCCCGCCGCAAACCCCGCAAGCCGATCCGCCACCTCGCGTCGTAGTCGAGCGCCTGCATCGACCCAGTCCGGCGTCGTTCGGTCCAGTAGTAGCGAGTCGTAGTCGAGACCGAGACCAACGTCTGCGAGCCAGTTCATTCCCACATCTTGTCGGATCATCGCCGATCGGCGGGTGCGTGACCGCCGAGCGGACGTACGTTGGTAGCGCCGTGGCCAACGGTCGCACCGACGGTCCTGTGTGCCCCTCGTTGAGAGTTGTGGGTGCCGCCCGGAGCGTCAGCCGGGTGGAGCGAAGAACTCCAGAGCAATGTTGTCAGGATCGCGGAACGAGAGTCCAGAACCGTAGGGCGCATCGACGATTCTACCGTGAGCGAGGCCAAGCGAGTCCAGCTTTGTCTCCCAGTGCTGAAGCTCCGCTCGATCGGCGCAGCCAAAAGCGACATGGTCTAGTCCGAGACGTGCCTCGTCAAACGATGCGGCACTCGTAGGCGCGGCGTGTTGGTGTATTCCGAAAAGTGTGCCGCCGAGCAACCAGACGACGTGATGGAACGACCCGGTGTCCTCGTCCAGCACTGGTGCGGCCCCGAACAGAGCGTTGTACCACGGGCGGCTGCGGCCGAGGTCCGTGACCGTCACAGCGACGTGAGCCAACGCA
>JAYTOR010000138.1:0-6245 GCA_043747685.1 Actinomycetota bacterium | reverse complement strand
ACCCGACGCTGACGATGGTCAGCTGAGTACACAGCGGTGGGGACGGGCGCGCGCCCGTCCCCACCGCTGTGTACTCAGCTGACCATCGTCAGCGTCGGGTGACCTCGATCGGCGTCACTACGGTTGTGGAGCCGGCGACGACGTCGGCCCGCATCGTCGTCGTCAACCTGCCGTGACCACGATCGGTCCCCTTGATCGTGAGCATGTAGCTCAACGAGTAGGCGATGGCCTCTGTGGACGTCACGCGATACGGCCCGGTCGGCGGTCCAGCGATCTGGTTGCCGCTTGCGCCGCTGACACTCTCGGCGCCGATCCGCAGGCCCGGGTCGGACGGTGCGTCCTTGCCGATCGTGTTGGTGTCGTACTGGTAGGAGATGTCCTGTCCGTCGCCGGTGCCGATCCACACCTGCATCCGGCGGCTGCCTGCATCGGAGTAGTCGCCCCAGATGAACGTGTCCCACTGCACCACCACCCAGTTGTCGACACCGTCCGTCAGCGAGCCGACGGAGAGACCCGGGGCGACCAACCCCGGAGCGTGCGCCGCGTTACCGTCGAGGTCCGTCCAATATGGGGCGAGCACGCCATTCGGCCGTGTTGTGCTCGGGAACGTCGGGAGCGTACAGCACACGTTGTCGCCGCTGTCGCCGCCTCCGACGATGATGTAGCCGTTCGAGTCGATACCGATCTTCGTGTACGTCTTCCCGCCGTATTTGAACGGAGGAATGTCGAAGTTCGTGATCGTTTCATCGCCGAGTGGGGTCGGGGCGATTCCGAGCGGGGCAAGGTCAAAATAGCCACCTGCGGGTGTGTCATCCGATACTGCCACGGTCGGCGTGCCGTCGATCGGCGCAGCGAGCACGGCCGGGCCTGCCGAAGCGGTGTCCTTGCGGCGGCTGACCGACGCTCCGGATGCGCCGACGATGGCGAGACCGTTGGAGACTTTCGACGTCAACGACACCGCCGCTTCGCCGACGGCGTTGTTCGTTGCCGTCACGGTGCAGACTGTCGACAACTTCACGGCGATCGTTGTCGGGTCGCAGCTCTGCGTCAGCGTGACGTCACCCTGCTTGTTGAAGAAGGCCACGGGCATGTGCAGCGCAGGGCCGTTCGACGAGTGAAACATGATCTGGCCGACGTACTGGCCAGTGGCCGCTTTCGAGCTGATCGTGATCGTGAACGTCTGCGTCAGCCCGGCACGGATGCGGCTGTGGTCCGGGGTCACTTTGATCTTCGAGCCTGCCGGAGCAGTTGTCGAGATGTTGAAGTCGAAGGCCTTTGACGTCACGTTCGTCGCCGTGCGCTTGACGGTGACCGTTCCGGGCATCACCGGCACGTTGATCGACGGCAGGTTGAGGTCCAGTGCGGTCAGCGGGTCCTCGCCGAGCGAATTCATGCGTGCTGCGGTCTCATCGAACACGATGGCAGCTGAACCGGATTTCGTCAGGTCGACGCGGCCAGCGCCGAAGTCGAACGGGTCGGCCGGTGTCACTTCGTCTTCCTTGAGCACGTTGGTGTTCGCCGTCGTCATCAGAGCGGACTTGATCTTGCCGGGGCTCCAATCGGGGTGCAGCGCCTTCATCAGGATCCCGGACCCGGCGATGTGCGGTGCCGACATCGAGGTGCCGGCGATCGCCTGGTAGTACTCGCCCTCCGGGCCGACAGCGACCTCGTCCGGGTGCAGCGGTGTGTGTCCGGCGAGTACCTGGACGCCGGGAGCGGAGATATCCGGCTTGAGGAACTGGCCGCCAGGTCCGCGGGACGAGAACGCCGCCATGACGTCGCCCTGACCGACGGCTTTGATGCCAGCTGTGAACGACCCGGTGGCCGCCGGGTGTGCGGCCATGAACGCCAGGAAGTCGGTCCCGTCAGCGAGATGGATCGCCGGAAGATAGTGGTTGTCGGACTCCGTTTCCTGCAGCGGTAGGTTGTAGAGGATCATCCCGGCGGCGCCGCCGGCGGCAACGAACTTCCCCTTCTCGACGCGTCCACCACCGCCGCCACCACGCTGGCAGGCGATGATCTTGCCGGTTGCCGACTCCGCCGGCAGCGGAGCAAGGCAGTATTTCGTGAGGCCGGGAACGCCGAGGTTCTCGGCGAGGACGATCGGTGTGGAGCTGGCGACGCCGCCCATGATCGACGTTCCGATCAGCGAAGCGGTCGCTGCCCCATCTGTGAGGGTCAGTGTCGACTGGAACTCGCGGCTCTGCGTCGATGCTGCGACTGTCAAGACCCAGGGTCCGTGATGCTCCGTCGTGCCGGCGCCGGGCCCGCTGTTTCCTGCTGATGCCGCTATGAGGATGCCGGCGTTATAAGCGTCGAGGAAGGCGAGCTCCGTCGGATCGGTGTAGGGCCGGGCGCCGCCGGAGATCAATTAGTTGATGACGTTCACGCCATCTTTGATCGCCTACTGCACGGCGGCGACCGTATCGGAGCCATAGCAACCGGCTTCGCCGCACCCCTTGTACTCGATCACCCAGGCGCCGGGAGCGACGCCAGTGACTTGGCCTCGGTCGACGCCGAAGATCGTTGCGTGGGCCACGATGTCCCCGGTTGCTGTTGTCGCGCTGTGCGTACCGTGACCGTCGCTGTCGCGAGCGGTCAGGGCGAAGTGCTCGCCGCTGTTGTTGGTGTTGTAGGTCTGCAGGAAGTTCTGTCCGCCGATCAGCTTGTGGTTGCAGACGAAGATGTCCACCTCAAGCGTCAGTGGATTGTCGCCGAAGTTGCAGGCGCGTGGCGTGCGGTCGGTTTTCGGAGGGGAGGGGGGTTTCCGAGCGCCGGGTTGTCGGCGAGTATCGGGTGCTCCGGCCAGACGCCGGTGTCGAGGTCGGCGAAAATGACCCCCTTGCCGGCGAGCGCCTGTCCGCCGACCTGCGACCAGATTGCAGGTGCGCCGATGAACGTCGGACTCTCCACGGTCGCTTCAGGAGCGCTGTCGACATGCTGTAGGGAGTCGCCCTGCACGGCTGCAACGCCGGGAATCGCCAGCACCTCGGAGACCTCGTTGGCGGGAAGTTTGATGGCGACGCCGCCGTAGACCTGCTGCAGGCTGATACCGGCAGTAGTCGTCGGCACCGCTGCGGCGAGTTTGCGGCGGAAGGTCCTGTCGAGCTTGCCGGTGTTGCTCTCGTACCACTTTTCAGCGTTCGAAGATCCTGTCATCGGGGTACCGGTCACGCTGGGGCTCGCCGCTGCAAGGCCGTCGACATCGCCCTTGTAGCTCGCTTCCGCGTCGTAGTCGAGTTTGACGACGACGTTCACCGGCGTTGCATCCGTCCTGCCCAGCAATGCCGGATCGGATTCGGCAAGCCGACCAGTCGTGGACTTGGCGACGGTGATCGTCGATTGCGGGCTCAAGGCCTTCGCCGTGAACCTGCTCGGATTTGCGGTCCCGGCCTCTGCCGTTGCCGGTGCCACGACTGTTGCTGCGACGAGTGCCGCTGCGAACAATCGAAAGGCTCGTCGGCGCTGAACGTTCCTCTGCATGTGCGCTCCCTCGGTGATCGATTCAGTCCCTCTCGAATCGTGAGCAGGATTGTGGTCCACCTGTGGACGACCTCAGAAACCTGTGGACACGGTGAAAAGTGTTTCTTGTGAGGTGTCGTGACGGGGTCGCTGCATGTTGGTTCGATTGACCTGCGGGTCAAGCGCACCGATACAGTCAACGGGGTATGGCTCAACTTGATCAGGCTCCGCGATTCGATTCCGTCCAACAGGTCCGTGACGGTCTCCGTTCGGTCAATTATCTGGCCGATGACGGCATCGCCGGGGTGGTCTATCTCGCCGACCGGCTGCAGAAGCCGGTGCTCGTCGAAGGTCCTGCCGGTACCGGCAAGACACAGCTCGCCAAAAGTGTCGCCGAGCAGCTCGGAGCTCGGTTGATCCGGCTGCAGTGCTACGAGGGACTCGACGAGTCGAAGGCACTGTACGAATGGAACTACAAGAAGCAGTTGCTGCGTATTCAGGCAGATCGCAACAGCGATTCGTGGTCAGACGTCAGTGACGACATCTTCTCGGACGAATTCCTGCTGACCCGCCCGCTGCTCGAGGCCATCAGCGCGCCGGACCCCGTCGTTCTGCTGATCGACGAAGTCGATCGTGTCGAGGTAGAGACCGAGGCGCTGTTGTTGGAGATCCTCTCCGAATACCAGGTATCGATCCCCGAGCTCGGGACGATCACCGCGAAGCAGATCCCGTTGGTGTTCCTCACCTCCAACAACACCCGCGAGCTGTCAGAGGCGTTGAAGCGCCGCTGCCTGTTTTTGCACGTCGACTATCCGGATATGGAGCGTGAGAAGCAGATCGTGCTCACCAAGGTCCCGGACATCACCGAGAACCTCGCCGACCAGATTGCCCGTATCGTCCGTTCGATCCGTCAGCTGGAGCTGAAGAAGGCACCGTCCGTCAGCGAGACCATCGACTGGGCGCGTACGTTGGTGTTGCTCGGCATCGACCACATCGAGGCGCAGCAGGCCAAAGAGACCTTGCACATCCTGCTGAAGTATCAGACCGACATCGCCAAAGCAGCCAAAGAGCTGTCGATGGAAGCCAAGAGGTAGCACCCCGTGCTCGACCTGCTCAACGGCTTCGTCGCCGAGCTACGCAATGCTGGGCTGCCGGTTTCGCTGACTGAAAACCTCGACGCCATGGAAGCCGTCAAGCAGATCCCGATCGAGGATCGGGATGCCTTCAAATACGCACTCGGTGCCACCTTGGTGAAGAGCAACTCGCACTGGCGGGCGTTCGAAACCGTCTTCGAGGTGTACTTCAGCCTGCGCGGACCGCACTACAGCCTGCTCGAAGACGGCACCACCGACGCCGACGAGATGTGGCGCGAAATGCAGGAGCAGAACCGTCAAGGTGAGGGTAAGGGTTCTGGCGGTGGAATGGATTCGCTGACTCCTGAAGAGCTGGCGATGATGCTCTACCAGGCACTGCTCAACGGCGACCAGGCGATGATGCGGGCATTGGCCAAGCAGTCGGTGCAGCGCTTCGCCGGTATGGAACCGGGCCGGCCGGTCGGGGGTACCTACTACCTCTACCGCACGTTGAGGAATCTCGATCTCGACTCGATGCTCGAAAAGTTGATGGAAGCGAGCCGTCAAGAGGTTGGCGGCGAGCTGACTGGCCTCGAAGAGCGCCTCGAGAAGGACGAGTACGACAGCCGTATCGAGCAGTTCAAGGCGGAGATCGAATCCGAGATCCGTCGCCGCCTCGTCGCTGACCGCGGCGCAGAAGCGATGGCCAAGACGTTGCGCAAACCGCTGCCCGAGGACGTCGAGTTCATGCACGCCAGCCGCGACGAGATGATCAACCTGCGCAAGGCGTTGCAGCCGTTGACACGCAAACTCGCAGCCCGCCTGGCACGCAAGCGACGCCATGGTCGCAAGGGCCCGCTCGATTTCCGTAGTACCGTGCGGCACTCCCTGAGCTATGGCGGCGTCCCGGCTGAACCGAAGTTCAAGTATCCGCGCCCCGCCAAACCTGAGCTGATGGTCGTCGCCGACATCTCCGGATCCGTCGCCGCATTCGCCCGCTTCACGCTCATGCTGGTGTACGCGATTCAGGGGCAGTTCTCCAAGGTCCGATCGTTCGTCTTCATCGACGGTCTCGACGAGGTCACCGAGTACTTCAAGACGACAGAGGACATCCAGGAAGCAATCCACCGGGTGAACACCGAAGCGGACGTGGTCTGGGTCGACGGCCACTCCGACTACGGCCACGCCTTCGAGGTCTTCTGGGAGAAGTACGGCCGTGATGTCGGCCCGAAGACGACCGTGCTCCTGCTCGGCGACGCCCGGAACAACTATCACGCCAGCCAGTCGTGGGTCGTCAAGGAGATCCGTCAGAAGGCGCGCCACGTGTACTGGCTGAATCCCGAGCCGAAGAGCTACTGGAACACTGGCGATTCGATCGTCGGCGACTACGGCGCGCATACCGACGGGGTCTACGAGTGCCGTAATCTTCGCCAACTCGAGGGCTTTGTCGAAAAGCTTGCCTGAGGCGATTCCGTTGAGGCGATTGCGTTGCCTGAACAGGCACGATCATCGACACAGAACCGAACCCGGATTTGCCCCGTAGCTCCGATCTGAAGCTGGCGAGAAGCTAGCGTCATTCTTTTCACCATCTTTCGGGGGCACCTCAATGTCGGATCAATATGGCAATCAATACGGTGGCGCACAGCCGGAGAACACCGGTCAGTATCCGGCGCCGGGTCAGCAGCCTGGTCAGTGGTCTGACCCGGGTAC
>JAYTOR010000137.1:0-1936 GCA_043747685.1 Actinomycetota bacterium | reverse complement strand
TCGGTGATGCCCTGTCCATCGGCGGAGTTGCTCGGTGCTGTGGTGTCCAACAGGTACAGCGGGATGCGGCCGACATCGACCCGCCAGACGGCGACGTCGACGGCGTCGCCTGCGAGGTCGACGCTGATCGTCACGCCGGTCGGCGTGATCGCCAGACCCGTCGGGTCCTGCACCGGGAAGCGCTCGTCCTGCCAACCGTCGGCGTCGAGTTGTTGGTGGAAGTAGCCCTCCCGGTACAGCAGCCCGATGGCGACGAGTGGAATACCGAGGTCCGACGCCGACTTCAGGTGGTCTCCTGCGAGCACACCGAGTCCTCCGGAATACTGCGCCAGCGTCTCAGACAAACCGAATTCCGGTGAGAAATAGGCGACACGTTCGAGAGGTGTCGACTCACGCTGTTGAAACCACCGTGAGTCGTTGATCGCTGCATCGAGCCGGGCACTGGCCTCGACCGTGCGCCTGGCGATCGACTCGTCGTCCGCCAGTTCGTCCCAACGCTTGGCGGGAATCAGGTCGAGGGCGTGCAGCGGGTCGTCTTCCGACGCTGCCCACGAAGCGGGATCGAGGTCATGGAAGAGCGCTTTGGTCTCGGGGTCCCAGACCCAACGAAGGTTGGTTGCCAACTGACGGAGGCCGCTGAGGTGCTCTGGAATGGTCTGGCGGATGGTGAACCGCTGTGCGGGGCGCATATGGGTGCGCACCTTAGTCAACGAAGAAGTTCCTTCGATGACGACAAGATGAATTGTGCCGCCGGGCAGCGGCTGCGACGTCGGCTGCAATGCCCGCCCGTAGGATCGGCCGTCGCAATGAGTGAACGCGTCCATCTCCGGCCCTGGCAGAAGGCAGCGTTCGAGTTGTTCGTGGCCAGCGAATCGCCTGACTTCCTGGCGGTGGCGACCCCGGGCGCCGGGAAGACGACATTTGCCCTGACCTGCGCCAAGCGCGAACTCTCGCTGCAACGCCGGCGGTTGATCGTCGTTGCACCGACGAGCCACTTGAAGCAGCAGTGGGTGCAGGCGGCGCATCGCGTGGGCTTGGAGCTGGACCACTACTGGTCGCCGGCCGACAAGCTCGCCCGCGATGTCCACGGCCTGGTGACCACCTATCAGCAGGTTGCTACGGCCGACACCGCCAACAAATTGCGCGGCATGGCCCACGACGCAATCGTCATCCTCGACGAGGTCCATCACGCCGGCGACGAGCGTGCGTGGGGCGACAGCGTCCGCCTGGCGTTCGAACTCGCGCACCGCCGTCTCAGCCTGTCGGGGACGCCGTTCCGCAGCGACACGGCCGCCATCCCGTTCGTCAATTACGCAGAGACGGCGCAGGGTGGGGAGGCGCAGCCGGACTTCACGTACGGCTATGCGGACGCCCTCGGTGACGGCGGGGTCGTCAGGCCGGTGTACTTCCCACGCTTCGACGGGCTGATGGAATGGAGCGCACCGGACGGCACTGTCGTGTCGGCGAACTTCCACGACGAACTCGACAGGCCGGGGACCGCCCATCGGTTGCGCGCTGCGCTGAGCCTGGAGGGCGACTGGCTGGCGAGTGTCGTCGGCCAGGCCCACGATCGCCTGATGTCGATCCGCAGGACACAGCCCGATGCCGGAGCACTGGCGATCGCCAGCGACCAGGAACATGCCCGTGACATCGCCGGGCTGATCCGCAAACGCTTCGGGGTCGGTGCAGAGGTCGTCGTCAGTGACGACCCGGACGCCTCGCGAAAGATCACCGATTTCGCCGCCAGCGACAGGCCGTGGCTCGTCGCCGTGCGGATGGTCAGCGAGGGCGTCGACATCCCGCGCCTGCGCGTCGGCGTGTACGCGACGACCGTGTCGACCGAACTGTTCTTCCGTCAGGCCGTCGGCCGATTCGTTCGCTGGCAACGGGGAATCGAGCGTCAAAAGGCCTACGTCTTCCTGCCGGACGACCCGCG
>JAYTOR010000136.1:0-3624 GCA_043747685.1 Actinomycetota bacterium | reverse complement strand
TGCGGGCGATCCTCGCTGTCGACGAATCGATCGCCGACCGCCTCAGCGAGATCGGTGTCCCGACCATGGTCATCGTCGGAAACCAGGACATCCTGACGCCGCGCGGAGACAGCGAGGAACTCGCCGAACGAATCCCAGGTGCCGAACTGGTGGTGATCTCCGGCGCAGCACATGGCCTGATGATCGAACACTGGACGACGTTCAACCGCCTGCTGTTGGACTTCCTGTCGCGCACCGTCGAGGCCGAACGCGCGTCGACCGTCGCAGCCCCGGCCCCCACCGGAGTCGACGAGTTCTCCGTCGCCTGAACGACCTCATCAAGGCACCCGACCGCTCAACCAGGCGAGTACGCACGGTCCAGGCGAGTACGCACGGAGCGATCAGCGACCCGCATGTACTCGAACGGGCCGCACATACTCGGCGGACTCGTGCTGACTGAGTTCCGTAACGAACACGGCGTTGCAGCAGACTGCACGATCATGCATCACGATCCTGACGCCGTCATCATGGATGAGCTGACGGCGACCCGCGAGTCGCTTCACCAACTGTCGGAGCATGTCCTCGCCGCAGCCCGCTTCCGCGCAGACGGCCTGATCGGACTTGGGGTCGTACCTGGCGGGATCGCCACCCCGCCGTTTGGTCCGCATGGCCGCACGGCCGCGGTGATCGGCACCGAACTCATCGTCTCCGACTCGACGGGGACTCACGTCCAGGACATCTCGACACTGGCCGAGGCTGCGACGGCATTGGGGATCGAACCGGGCGGCCCGGCGCAGGTGTATCACCTCAGCACCCCGTGCGACGTCGATGCGCCGCTACGCCTGTCGCATCTTGCAGCTGCCAACCTCACCGCCTGGTTCAATCTCGCAGACGCAGCGCTTCGACAGTTCGCCGATGCGCACGCCGACGATGCGCCGTCGACGATCACGCTCTGGCCAGAGCACTTCGACGTCGGATTGGCAATGGCGGGCTGCAACTACGGTGCTTCCCTCGGAGACGCCGGCCGGCCGGAGCCCTACCTCTATGTCGGCCCGCACGACGCCGCAAAACGCGTCGGTACAGACCCGTTCTGGAACGAGGCGTACGGCACAGCGGTCTCGTGGCGCGAGGTCGACGACGTCGTAGCAGCGGTGGCCTTCTTCGAAGCCGGCCGCTCCTGCCTCTGACCCGGCAGCTCGCCGACGAATGACCTGGCGGCAGTTTCTGTGGACCGTGGCGCACCGCCGGCGGTGCGCCAGTGGACTCAGTTCGCAAATGGCGTCAGCGGATGGCGGTGGCCAGCAGGAACGCCGGGGCCTGGCGCAACGCCTCGGTGGCCGGGGACGGGACGAGTTGATCGCAGGCAGCTTGGGCTGCAGCGACGTAGGTCGTGGCGACATCGACCGTTGCAGCGATGGCGCCATTGGAACGCACGATCGCCAGTGCCTTGTCGCAAGCGACCGTATCGAGTGGACCACTGAGCAGTTCGGTCAGTTCCTCTGCAGCCGGCCCACCCGCTGCGATCGTGCGGATGACGGGCAGCGTGTAAACACCCTCTAGCAGATCATGCCCGGCAGGCTTGCCGAGTTCGACATCGGTTGCTGTCAGATCGAGGATGTCGTCGACGAGTTGGAACACCATGCCGTAGGCCTCGCCCCACGCCGTCAAGGCGTCGATCTGCATCCGGTCGGCGTCGACGACGATGCCGCCGATACGGGCGGCGGCGCTGAACAGTGCAGCGGTCTTTTCGGAGATCGACGTGTAGTACTGCTCCTCCGTTCTGTTGACGCTGTATGTCGTGCGCACCTCGGCGATCTGGCCGAAGCACAACCGACCGATGGTGCGCGCCAACAGCCCGGCGACCTCGGTGCCGAGTGATGCAGCGATCTCCGAGGCGCGTGAGAGCAGGAAGTCGCCGGCGACGATCGCCTGCAGGTTCCCCCATTTGGCGTTGACCGTCTCGACCCCCCGACGAGTCGACGCGTCGTCCATGACGTCGTCGTGGTAGAGCGAACCGACCTGTACGAGTTCGCACGAGACCCCTCCGAGCACCGCTTCGTCAGTTGCCGCACGGTGATCACCGGTCTGCGAGGCGACGATCGAGATCATCGGCCGCAACCGCTTGCCACCAGCGGCAATGAGGTGCGAGGCCAACTGCGTCATGTAGTCGTCGTTCGTGGTGACACTGGCCCGCAGGGCGATGTTGATCCGGTCGAAGTCGGCGGCGCTCGACGTCAGACTGAACAGCGGCGGAGTAAGAGATGACACCTCACCGAGGCTAGGCCGTCGAGCCCCAGCGACAGATACGAAAGTGGCAGACACGTCGCATGACACACGGCGGCCGAGGGCACGTGCGAGGCACCGCCGAAACACCCATACGACGCGCGAACGTGCGACTGAATAGGTCAGCAGGGGGAACGCCACTATGCACCCTTATACACTGTTGAGACCTATCCACCGCAACCACAAGGTGGTCATTGTGTTTGAACGTTTTACTGATCGGGCCCGTCGGGTTGTTGTCCTCGCCCAAGAGGAAGCACGCCTGCTGAACCACTCCTACATCGGCACCGAGCACATTCTGCTCGGGTTGATCCACGAAGGCGAAGGCGTTGCAGCCAAGGCTCTCGAATCGCTGGGAATTTCACTGGAGGCGGTGCGCAGCCAGGTCCAGGACATCATCGGTCAGGGCGGTTCGTCCCCATCGGGGCACATCCCGTTCACGCCGCGCGCCAAAAAGGTACTGGAGCTGTCCCTGCGTGAGGCGTTGCAGCTCGGCCACAACTACATCGGCACGGAACACATCCTCCTCGGCCTCATCCGCGAGGGCGAGGGTGTTGCCGCCCAGGTGCTGATCAAGCTCGGTGCTGACCTGTCCCGCGTTCGCCAACAGGTCATCCAATTGCTGTCCGGGTATCAGGGCCCGCAAGCCGCCGGTTCCACCGGCACGGGCAAGGAATCTGCTGCCGCTGCAGCCGGTCCCGGAGCCGCGACCGGCGAGGACAAGGGCGGATCGCAGATACTCGACCAATTCGGCCGCAACCTCACGCAGCTCGCTCGCGAGAAGAAGCTCGACCCGGTCATCGGGCGGCTCTCGGAGATGGAGCGTGTCATGCAGGTGCTCTCACGCCGCACGAAGAACAACCCGGTGCTGATCGGTGAGCCCGGCGTCGGCAAGACTGCCGTGGTCGAAGGCCTCGCCCAGGCGATCGTTCGCGGCGACGTGCCTGAGACGCTGAAAGACAAGCAGCTCTTCACTCTCGACCTCGGATCCCTCATCGCCGGAAGCCGCTATCGCGGTGACTTCGAGGAGCGTCTGAAGAAGGTAACAAAGGAGATCCGCACCCGCGGTGACATCATCACCTTCATCGACGAGATCCACACCCTCGTCGGCGCCGGTGCTGCTGAGGGCGCCATCGACGCCGCATCCATCCTCAAGCCGTTGCTCGCGCGCGGTGAGCTCCAGACCATCGGTGCCACCACGATCGACGAGTACCGCAAGCACTTTGAGAAGGATGCCGCGCTCGAGCGTCGCTTCCAGCCCGTGCAGGTGCACGAACCGTCTCTTGCGCACACCATCAACATCCTCAAGGGACTTCGCGACAAGTACGAGTCGTTCCACAAGGTGTCGATCACGGATGGCGCGAT
>JAYTOR010000135.1:0-2677 GCA_043747685.1 Actinomycetota bacterium | reverse complement strand
ATGGAATTGAACCGTTGTAGTGATCGTCTCGTGTGGCTGCATGACGGGTCTCAGGTGGACTTTGGGGGAAACGGTGGCGCGAGGAACGCGAGTGCGGTGAGGCCGGTGGTGCCGGTGTTGGAGAGGCGGAGTTCCTCGTCGCCGTTGAAGTAGGCCAGCGAGCCGGCGCCGAAGTCCACTTTGTTGCCGTCCACGGTTAGGGCGCCGGTGCCTTCGACGATGTAGATCATGAGATCAGACGTTGAGTGGGTGTGCGGCGGGAGGGTCTGGCCCGGGCTGAGCCGGATGAAGCGTACGTTCGACTGGCTGCCATCGAGCAGAGGGCCGGCGACGAACCGCTCGCTGTCGTAGGCGGGTGCGTCAGCGAGCGTGGTCATCTTCATTCCGGCAGCTTCCCACACCGGGCCGTTCGCCGGTCCCGCGCCGGTACCGTCGGTTGGGGGACCGACGCATAGGGGGCAACCCGATGGATGAGCCGAGACTTCCTGCGCAACTCGTCGAGGCGCGCCGAACACCGCTGTTCGACTTCGCGACGGTGCCCGACGCGTTGGCCAGTTCGCATCGCACGACCGTGTGGGCCGAGCTCCGTGTTCAGGCTGGCGCCGTCCGTTACATCGACCTCGAGGGTGATGCGCCTCGTGATGAGCGCCTCGAGGCTGGCGACAGCGCGGTGATCGTGCCCGGGATCGAGCATCAGGTCGAGCCGTCGACCGATGCCCGGTTCTATGTGCAGTTCTTCCGTGAACCCGATGCGGCGATGGTGCCAGGTGTCGTGAGGGTGGACAGCCGGGACCGTTCCGGACCGTGGACGCATAGGGGACGTGACCTCGACACCGTCGAAGAGATCGTGGAGATGGTGACGCGTCAGTACGTCGATGTCGGCCAGGACGATCTGTTGGCGCCGTACTTCAACTTCGGCCCTGGCTTCATCGATTGGCAGGCCCACATCAGGAGCGTGGCGGACTATTGGTGCCATGTTCTGCTCTATGCCCCCGGCTATGAGATTGACGTGATCGAGACCCACCGTCACCTGCACGATCGAGCGGCGTTCACACCGGATCTGTTCGACCGCTGGCTGCAGGTCTTTCGTGACACGGTCAACGGCGGCTGGACCGGCCCGAAAGCCACCACGGCGAACAAGCGGGCGACCGGAATGGCGTGGGCCATGGCGCAGCGATTCCTCGGGCACGGGGTCTGGCGCCCGGCCGATGACCGATGACAATCGACTGAGCTATATCGATTGCCGGTAGCCGAAGAACTCGTGATCCTGGTTGTAGCCGCCATATCCGCTCCCGATGTCCGCGAAGTCGGCGACGAACTCCACGCCTTTGATCCACTTGACTTGCTTGAAACCGAGTTGGGTCTCGTTTCGAAGTCGGAGGGGAGCGCCGTGGCCGAACGACAGCGGTTCGTTGTTCATGTCGTACGCGAGCATCGTCAAGTGGTATCCCATCTGCTCGATCGGATGGGCGTCGTAGTACACCCCTTCATCGGCGCCGTCTCCGAGCGAGTAGAAGACGACCCACTTCGCGTCGGGCTGCGGTTTCACCAGATCCATGATGGCCGTCATCGAGACCCCTCCCCACTTGGCGATACCCGACCATCCCTGGATGCAGAAATGTTGGGTGATCTGGTCATGGTGGGGAAGCGCACGCAGGTCGGCAAGGGAGAGTTCGACCGGATTGTCGACCAGCCCGTTGATGCGGAGCCGGTAGTCGGCGAAGTTGGAGTCGAACAGCGCCCTGTACTCGTCCGAGTCCGGGTACTGGCCGTTGTGCCAAAAGTACGGCGAGATGTCGCTCTCATTGTATTCACCGGGCGTCGAATCCACATGCTCGAACAGGCGCTCAGCGGGGCCGATCAACGCGGCGCCGACCCGCTGCACCACGCGCGGATGACGCAAAGTGAACGGGGTCGCCGCAACCCACGCAACGACGCACAGAACCATCGACGCTGCGAAGATGGCGAAGCCGACCCAGCTGTCATCGTTGCGGGCCGCATAGACGTGGTTGAGGTTGTTGAGCAATCCGGTGGCGAACACGAGTGCCACGTGCGCCACGATGAACACCAGGAACCAGACGAGCACGAGGAAGTGCAGCGACCGCGCCGTCTGGATGCTGAGCACTCTGCTCACCCGCTTGAAGCGGGTGGAGAGTGCCGGTGACATGCCCAGCCCCGTGATCATCGCGAGCGGTGCAGCAACGAAGATCGTGATGAAGTACGCGAGCAGCTGAAGACTGTTGTACGCCACCCATCCGTTCTCAGCCGGCCAATTCAATGAAAGGTATTGGATCAGTACCGACAAAGCGTTCGGAAACACCGCCCACGTCATCGGCACCACACGACGCCAATGGCCAGTAGTGAACAGCAGCACGTAGAACACGAGCCCGTTCAGCAACCACAGGGAGTCCATCCCGAGATGCCACCAGCGGGCGAGGCCGATGGAATGCCGCAGCCCCGGTAGCCCGACCTGTCGCGGCAAGCTGATCGAGTCCTGCTTCGCCGTCCACAACGGATCGGACGGGACCGGCTTCTGGATGCGGAACCAGTCCTTGCCGGGAGTGCTGTGCCGGGTCCAGTACAACCGAGGGTGATCACTGAGAATTTGCAAACCTGACCTGATGATGAAGATCAAGAGGAACAGGTTGAAGAAGTGCTGGACCCCGACCCAGATCGG
>JAYTOR010000134.1:0-1795 GCA_043747685.1 Actinomycetota bacterium | reverse complement strand
GCGACCGTCTTCGGTGCCGTCTGCGTCGTGGAGCGGCGGGCCGTCGTCGGTGCGATCGTCGTAGTCGTCGT
Organism: Actinomycetota bacterium; assembly: GCA_043747685.1. Lineage (GTDB taxonomy): Bacteria > Actinomycetota > Acidimicrobiia > Acidimicrobiales > Ilumatobacteraceae > JANXUF01. The sequence continues at coordinate 1,724 of JAYTOR010000134.1, read as the reverse complement.
GGTCGTCGTAGTGGTCGCAGTCGTGGTGGTCGTGGTGTCGGCGGTTGTCGTCTCGGCAACCGTTGTCGGCGCGAGCGTCGTGTCCGGTGCCACCGTGTCCGGCGTGATCGTCGTCGGCGCGTCCGTGCTGTCAGGAACCGTCGTGGTCGTCGGTGGCGGGCGCACGACGCAATGTTTCATCTGGCCGATAGCGGCGACGCGAGGGGTTGCTGGCTCGTTCGGGCCCGGACCGCCTGTCGCCACCATCTCGTCGCTACCGGTGCAGTTCGAAACCACCAGTTGGTCGGCTGCCGCCAGTGCCTCCGTCTTCATCGCCGGAGTCAATGCAACACCACCTTCGTCGACGATTCGCTGCTGGCCGTCAGTGGCGATGTAGCGCATGATTGCCGCCACGGCATTGGTCTTGTCCATGCTCAGACCGATGCTCGGCGCGTAGAGGCGGTTGATGTAGACCATCGGATATGCACCGGCGACCTTGTGGCCAGCGGCATAGTTCGGCTGTTCCCCGCCGGCGTCGAGTGCCTTCTGCACTGCATCCGGCGTCGGCGCAACAGTGTCGCCATTGGCGTTCTGCACCTTGGCGGTGATATAGGTCAACTGACTCGTCTGGCTCGGATACGTCGTGGTCAGTCGGCTGACGGTCTGAGTCGGCATGGCGGCGACGCTCGCCGCCCAGCCGCCCGACGCCGACGGATCGGTCGTCGAGGGGTTGCCATATGTTCCCATCAGACGGAAGAGGGTGTCGAAACTGAGCCTGGTGAAGACGGAGCCGGCGAGGAGGCCCAGCGGCAAGCCCTCTCCGGCACGCTCCCAGTGGTATTTCGGGCTCGACGCCGTCAGCGCGGCAAAGTTTGTCGGCGCTATCACCTTGAGGTAGTCGATCAGATACTTGTTCGAGGAAGCGCCCTCCGTGAGTCCGATGAAGAACGGCGCGTGGTTCGGCTTCGTGAGCACCAGCGCAGGGTCGTTGAGCGACGCCTTCCATTCGCTCGAATGGAAGTCATCGTCTGAATTCGTTCGCGAAATCATGCCGAGGATGAGCTTTGGCGATGGGGCGATGTCGCCGGACGGCAGCGTGTCGACCTCCTCGCAATTGTCTGCCTGCGCGGGATCGATTTCGCAACCGGCCGGATCGAAGGTCGCATCTCGATACGCCGTTGTGTCGACGGCGAACAACAAACTCAGAGATTGCACAGAGACCGGTGCAGAGATGAACGGTGCTGCGCCGGCTGGCCGGCTGGCCAGTTCGTCGTCCGTGAACGGGACGCTGGACACGGCGAAGTTCGCCCGGTTGCTGAGTAGCGCTGCCCGGCCATCGACCGAGTCGTTGCCGAGGTAGGTGAAGTCGACGGGAGCGGCCGCGCCATGCAGCGCGTCCCGCCAGGCAACCATGTCGAGGCTGATCCCCGACTCGCCGCCGCCCGACACGTGGATCGCCGGTATTGCATCATCAGCCCACACGGGGGAGAGAGCCGTCATCGAAAGGAGTCCGGAGAAGGACACGCCGACGAGCAACCTCGGCCAATGGCGAGGCTTCACCGTTTCAATACCTTCGCGCGAGAGACTCCAGCCAACAGGACACCGAGTCCGCACACTCCCGCACCCTGCAGCAGCACCCAGGTGACCTGCTGACCATCGATACCGATCTTCGAGGCAGCGACGACCGGTCCTGCCTGTTTGACGGGAACCTGTGCCTGTGCGCCGGCCGACTGGGTCTGGCCGTC
>JAYTOR010000133.1:0-65987 GCA_043747685.1 Actinomycetota bacterium | reverse complement strand
GCCAGAATGCCTTTGCAGCCGTGGCCCCAGATACACGTCCAGTTCGACGTCAGGAACGAGCGATCGAACCGCCAGATGGTGTCGCCTGCCTCGATCTCGATGAGGTCCACGAGTGCCATCAGGCGTTCGCTGGTTCGACTGACGGTGCCGTCGCCAACCACGCGTCGATGCCTGAGAGCGCGCCTGCCTTCACCGAGGCCGGGGCACCGCCGCACTCGATCGAACACCTCGCGACGAACGCCAACTGTTCGTCGGTGAGACCGAATTCGCGACGGCACAGTTCGTACTCGTCGAGCATGCTCGGGCCGAACAGCAGTGGGTCGTCCGCATTGATGCTGCACTTCACCCCGGCCGCCAGCAGGCGTGGCAGCGGATGTTCGGCGAGCGAAGGGAACACGCTCAGCATGATGTTCGACGTCGGGCAGACGTCGAGGCAGATGCCCTCGGCGGCGAGTTGTTCGACGAGGCCCGGCACCTCGAACGAGCGGACGCCGTGCTGGATGCGGTTGGCGCCGAGCAGATCGAGGGAGTCCTTGACGAACTGCCCACTCTCCAACTCCCCGGCGTGCGGGGTGATCAGCAGCCCGCCTTCCCGGGCGACGCGGAACGAGTCGACGAAGTCCTGCGGCGGATGTCCGACCTCATCGTTGTGCAGTCCGTAGCTGACGATCCCGATACCGTCGCCCTGGGGCTGATAGCGGATCGCCACGTCGGCGAGCTTCGTCGCCGACGCCTCGTCGTCGGTCACCCGGTCGACGGCTGCCATGAACCGAGCGCAGATCCCGTGTCGCGAGGCGGCTTGGTCGAAGATCGACAGTACGAGCTCCCAGGTCGCTTCGTCGCTGCCGAAGATCGAGCGATACTGCGTCGGCCAGAAGCTCGGCTCGATGTAGGCGGCTCCGTCGCCAACAGCGTCGGCGCAGACCTCGTCCGCAAGCCGCTCCCAGTCCTCGCGGACACGCAGCAGGTTCATCGCCGTCTTACAGGTCGCGCTGAACGCCGTGAAGTTGCCGAAGCCGCGGATGACGGGAACCGGCTCGTCGTACTTGCCGGCGAGTGAGGCCAGCGTCGTCGGTCGCATCCCGAGTTCGAGGTGCAGGTGGAGGTGCGCCTTTGGAAGTGTTTTCAGGTCACGCATGTGGGACAACTTTCTCGAATTCTTTTCGGCGGATGTGTGGAGTGAGGCGCTCGGTCACCTATGGATACCTGGAGGAGGATCCCAACCAGTGATTACATGATGGCCGATCTCCTCGTGTTTCCAGACGAGTGGATCGTGCAACGACAGTGTCCTCGCATTGCGCCAATAGCGGTCGAACCCGGCGGATCGACTTGCGGCTCTGGTACCCATCAGTGCGTAGATCTCCGATGTCGCGTGCATGGAGGCACGCGAGGCCGAGGCCTTCGCAGCGTAGATCGGGATGGCGAGTTCGGTTCGGGTGATTTCGCCGCGGTCGAAGGCGTCGAGCAACTCGGCCGTGGCCATTGTCGCGTGGTATGCACTGGCGATTTCGGCGACGAGTTCTGCGCACAAGCGCCTGACCATCGGGTCGTCGACGGCGCTGGTCACGTCGGCTGACGGCCACGGTCGACTGGTCGAGTTGATGAACGGAATCGCCGCCTGGACCGCGCCGATGCCGATGCCGACGAGGATCGCCGCAAACCCTGCCTGGTAGCGCACGGCATTCTGTGGCAGAGGTGCCCGTCCTGGCTCGCTCGCTCGCCGGTCGGTGGAGCAGACGACCGAATCGAACGTCACCGCCCCGCTGTCTGTGGCCCGCTGGCCGAGCGCGGCCCAGTCGCGATGCACGATCACGCCGGTCGCATCGCGCGCAACGAGCGTCAGCTGGAACCCGAGCAGTGGATTGGTGTCGATACCCGGAACGGTTGGATTGAACGCCCAGACGGCGATTTCGTCGGTCTCGGCGGCACCGGTCGTGTAGATCTTCTTGCCGTTGATCACGAACCCACCACCGGGTGTTGGCATGACCAGCGAGTTCCACGGATCGTCGACGCGTTTGCCGGTTTCGGCGACGGCAAGGCCGATGATGTGACGCTGGCCCACGATCCGTCCGGCGAGCGCCGGCCGCAATGCATCGGGACAGAAGACGAAGATCTCGCGGACGAGTTCGTCGTGCACCTTGAAGATCTGCGCAGCGGCGGAATCGGCGACGGCGATGCGCAACGGCACCTCGAGCGTTGCCCGGTGCCCAGACCGACGCCACCGAATTCCGCTGGAACTGCGAGCGTGAGCAGTCCCGACTCCTTTAGCGGAGCGATCGAGCGGGTTGGGTAACGCCCGACCGCATCGTGTTCAGACGCAAGCGGAGCGACGGTGTCGTCGATGGCGGCTTGCGCCTCGAGCAGCACCGACTGTTCCGCTGCCGGCAGCCGGACAGCGGGAATCGCCGCTCCCATCAATCCCGGCGGCCCCATCAATCCCGAGGGTGGCGGCAGGTCCGATCCTTGTCGCTCATTTAAGCGCTCCGTCCGGATCGAACATTCGGTGCACGTCGTGGGCGTGCGAAGGGCAACGACAGCACACCTGGCCCGGCAGTGCAGTGAGCAGCACGTCCACGAACGACTGCGTCGTCACATCGATCAGGCCCTTCTCGGTGAGGCCGAGGTCTGGTACGCCAGCGAGACCGATGAACGCCATGATCATGAACGGTGAGTCGGTCGTGCAGCCGAGGGCGGTCGCCGCCTTGTTGACGGCGACCGATTACTGCTGCACGATCTCCCATGGCCGGTCGCTCATGATGCCGGCAATCGGCAGCGGGCACGTCGCCAGCACCTGCCCATCGACGACAGCGACGTAGCCACCGCCGATCTCCGTAGCGACGAGCGCGGCGTGGGCGATGTCGGCGTCGCTCGTGCCGACGAGCACGAGGTTCTGGTTCTCGCAGTTCGTCGTTGGGGCGATCCAGGTCCATGCCTCGCGCCCCGAGGACGTTGGCGATGCAGTTGGGATCTGCAAGTAGCGTCGTCGTTCCCTTCGGCACGATCAGCCGTGCGAGTTCGCCCGGCGTGAGCATCGTGTATTCGATGTGGATGTGCGTGTCGATGAAGTTCGGCACAGCGTGCAAACCCTGGGCATCGACGGTTTCCGTTGCCTCGAAACGCCCGACCGGGGTCACGGCAGCGATGTGGCGGCCGGCGATGACGATATCCCGTGGCACCGACTCACCCGTATGGACGGCGAGCGCCATCGCGTTGCGGACGATCAGATCGGCCGATTCGGTACCGCTGGCGACGAGCCGCAATCGTTGGATCTCTTCGGGGGTCGGCACCATGCCGTCTGGCAGGTAACTCATCAAGGGGTGCTCATCGAGGGGTGCTCATCGAGGGGTGCTCAATGAAGCACACGTCCAATGACGTCGCAGCGACGGCCCGAAGAGTGTCATCCGACGAGCCGTAGGTGGCCGCAGAGCGCTCGTACTCACCTGCAAGGTCGATCGCCAGGAAGCCAGGGTCGTCGTTGTTGACACTGACGCGGACACCTGCGAGTCGGAGCGCGTCGAGGGGGTGTTGCTGCCACGACGGGAACACGCCGAGCGTCAGGTTCGACGACGGGCAGATGCCGAGCGGAATACCGCGATCCACCAGTTCGGCGACAATTGAAGGATCTCCGATCGCCCTGACGCCGTGGTCGAGACGATCGGCACCGAGCAGGTCGAGAGCATCGCGATTGCCTTCCGGCCCGCTCGACTTCCCTGCGTGAACCGTTCGGTTCAGGCCGGACTTGCTTGCGCGTTGAAATGCGTCGGCGAACCGCGAACCGGTTCGCCCACTGAGCGCCTCGTTGCCGTCGATCGACAGGGCCACGACGCGCGGATGGCTGACGACAACGAGCTCGTCCACGAGTTGAATGGCTTCGGCTGCGGTCTGCATACGAAGGATGCTGATACAGAGCCCGACCGACGCCAGACCGTCGACCTCGGCGGCGGAAAACCCTTGGTCGAGAGCGCCGATCAGGCCGGCGAGATCGCCTCGCCACGATGCCCAATGCGTCGGATTGACGATGATGTCGGCGATGACGACGGCGCTGGCTGTCGCTCGCGAGGCATACGAATAGGCCGCAGCGGCAACATCGTCGACGGTGCGTAACAGGCCACACGACCACGAGAGCAATTCGAGGAACTCGTCGAAGCCGGCGAAGTCGAACAACTGCTCGACAGGTCGGGGGAGTGGCTCGTTGTGCTGCGCGGCGAGCGAGGCGAGGTCCGATGGGCTGAAGCATCCTTCGAGATGGACGTGGACCTCGGCCTTCGGTAGCATTCGTAAAAAATCCGGATGAGTGTGCGCAGCGGGCACTAATTTTCCTTCAGGCGCTCTGGATCGAACCGGGCGAGCACAGGCGTTTCGAGAACACCGACGATGGCGTAGAGCACGAGCGTGACGACGGCAATCACGGCTACGGCCGCCCACACGCCGGTGTAGTCGAACTTTGCAGGTCGTTCGACGAGGTAGTGGCCGATGCCCTTGGAGGTCAGCAGCCATTCGCCGAGCAGCGCGCCGACCATCGCCCCCGGCACGGCGATCCGCATCGCTGCGAACAGCGCCGGTACGGCATATGGCAGACGGACCTTGAAGAGCATCGTGCGCTGGGAACCGCCGTAGGCGGCAATCAGGTCGGACGCCTGCTTCGGAGCCGATTCGAGTCCGAGGGTGATGTTGACAAGTGACGGGAAGAAGGTGACGATCGCTGTCACCACCCGAACCGATGTGAACGTGTAACCGAAGACGAGACCGATGATCGGGGTCATCACGATCAGCGGTACCGACCGCAGTAGCAGCGCGAACGGCAGGAACGTCCTACGGATCGCCGGCGACAGCAGGAAGATACTGCTGACGATCACCCCGGCGGCAAGACCGACGACGTAGCCGATGAGCAGGTTGCCCATCGTCGTCCTCAGCGCTCCGAACAGTGCCGAACGGTTCGCCGGTGTCTTCTTGACGGTGAACAGGTAGTCCCAGACCTGCATCGGCGACTTCTTGACCAACGCGTCCATGTGCACGAATTTGACGAACAGCAACCACAGCGCAAGCGTCGAGACGGCACCGACGATCAGCAACCACAGGATGCGCCCGATTCGCTGAACCGACGGGTACTGGGTGATCCTCGGTTTGCCGGCCTCTTTCTGCAAGTGGTTGGCAACAGTGCTCATATGGGTGTGCTCATCGGGCGTGCTCATTTCGGCGTACTCCTCGGTGCCCATGAAGTCAGCGCTCGGCCGATGAGCATCGTGGCGGCGAACCCGACGCCGGCTAGTGCAGTGGCGACAGCGGCGATGCCCCATGTCCTGGCGACCTTGAAGCCCTGCAGACTGGCAATCATCATGATGCCGAGGCCTCGTTCGCCACCGAAGTACTCGCCGATGATCGCTCCGAGAATCGCCGCCGGAGCAGCGATCTGCAATCCGGCGAATGTGCTCGGCAGCGCCGATCGAATGCGTACCTTGGTGAGTACACGGAACTTGCCACCGCCATAGGCGCGGACGAGTTCGAGACTCGTACGGTCTGCTGACCGCAAGCCGACGAGCACTCCGATCAGTGTCGTGAAGAACACGCTGAGGGCGACGAGCGCGACCTTCGGACCGTCACCCTTCAACGAACTCTGGAGGATCGGTCCGATCGCCACGATCGGCAGGCAGTACGTCGCAACGGCGATCTGCATCAATGCCTTTTCGAGGAACGGCACGAGCACGAACAGCATGCCGAGCACGATCGCCAGAAAGTTGCCGATCAGGTATCCCTTCCACGCCTCGGTCAGCGTGGTCGAGACGTTCGGGCCGTAGAGGTGGATATCGGTGGTGAACTGGCTGATGACGTTCCACGGTTGCGGAATGCCCTTCTTGATACCCAACGTCGATGCAGCAAGGATCCACAGTACGAAGATCAGCCCGATGCCGAGGATCGTTCCGAACCATTTCGGCAGCCGCAGGCTCTGTTCGGTGACGCCTGGCGAGAGCATCCTGACGTCTGATTCCGGCTCGGAGAGCAACCCTTGGTCGATGACTTCCCCGGTATCGGTTCGCAACTCAGACACCGCCAGCGCCGATCCGTGCAATGGCCGTCATACGTCGTCGCCGCTCTCCGGCGTTCCACCGGAGAACAGCAGATCCGACAGATGGTCTTCGATGGCGTGGAACTCCTGGCTTCGCAGCATCTCCGGCGTCCGGGGTCGGGGAAGATCGATCTGCACGATCTCCTTGATGCGACCGGGACGCGCGGTCATGACGGCGACGGTGTCCGACAAGAACACGGCCTCAGCGATCGAGTGGGTGACGAGGAGAGTAGTCGTCGCCCGTTCGGTCCAGATGCGCAGCAATTCGAGGTTGAGACGCCGGCGGGTCATCTCGTCGAGTGCACCGAACGGTTCATCGAGTAGCAGTACTTTCGGCTCGACGACGAGTGCACGGGCGATGGCGACGCGCTGGCGCATACCGCCCGACAGTTGCGCAGGGCGGGCCTTTTCGAAGCCTTCGAGGCCGACGAGGGTGATGAGATCCGGGATCGTCGACGGGGGCACCCGCACGCCGCTCACTTCGAGCGGCAGGCGGATGTTGTCCTCGACACTTCGCCATGGCAGGAGCGCAGCTTCTTGAAAGGCGATGCCGATCTGGCGTCGGTCGCGAAGCGCCTTCGGCTTCTGACCATGGACCCTGACGTCCCCCGACGTCGGGGTGTCGAGATCGGCGATGATCCGCAACACGGTGGACTTGCCGCAGCCGGACGGGCCGAGCAGCGACAGGAATGCGCCCGCCGGAGTCCGCAGTTCGAGGTCGTCGAGGGCGACGATCTGCTTGCGTCCGATCGAGAACACCTTGCGCAGCGCCGAGATCGAGATGCCCTCTGACGAGGTCAACATCGCCGCGCTGCCTGCCGTGGTTGCGGTCAATGTCATCAGCTGGTGGGGGCAGCGACGAGGTTAGGGTTCTCGGCGTAGACCTCTTTGAGCAACGACAGGTCGAAGAGATCGGTTGCGGCAATCTTGATGCCTGCCTTGGCGAGCACGTCGACATTCTCTTTCAGCAGGGCATCGGAGATCGTGAACAGCCCGTTCTTCTTGGTGTCGTCGGTGAAGATCAGTCCGAGTTCCGATTTCACTTCCAGCAGCTGCTCGGCGGTGTCGAGGCCGAGGTCCTTGCCGTATGTTCCGGTCGTCAACGTCGCGCCGAGTTGCGGGTCGGAGTACAGACCGCGCCAGCCCTGGATCTCGGACTTGAGGAATGCCTTGAGCTGGTCCTTTTTCGTCGTAATGCTGTCGGTTTTGACGACGTAGACCTCGCTGACGAGTGGATAGCCGAAGTCGGCGAGCAGGAAGGTGACCGTGTCGACGCCCTGAGTCTTCAGCGTGTTCGGCTCGTTGGTGACGAAGCTGAACCAGCAGTCGCACTGCCCCTGGACGAGCGGTGTCGGGTCGAACTGTGCCGGGAACTTGACGATCTTCGAGTCATCGATACCGGTGGCAGCGACGAACGCATCCCACACCGCCTGGTTGGTGGCCTGCAAGCCGAACTTCTTGCCGTACATGTCCTCCGGCTTGGTGATCGGCTTGCTCGCCAACGACATCACGCAGAACGGGTTCTTCTGGTACTGAGCACCGATGATCGTCAACTTGCCACCCTGACCGATCGCCGAAGCGACGAGGTCAGGGGCCGAGATGCCGACGAGCGCCGTTCCGGAACTGACATCGACTTCAGCGGCGACGGCAGAGGGCCCGCCGGCGATGAGATTGACGCTGCTGAACCCGTTCGCTTTGTAGAGGCCCTTGTTGTCGGCGATGTACGAGCCGGCGAACTCCGAGTTCTTGATCCACGACAGGCGCAGGTTCATCGCCCCGAGATCCTTGACAGGACCGGCTGCGGCCGTGCCGGCTGCGGCCGTGCCGTCAGTCGTCGTTGCTGTGGCGGTCGAACCGGCGGCGGTCGTCGCTGTTCCGGTGGCCGTCGTCGTGGCGGTGGCGGTGGTCGACTTGCTACTTCCGCAGGCTGCCAGGAAGGCGGCTCCTCCGCCGAGCTCGAGCGCTCGGGCCAAAAGTGTGCGTCGGTTCATCATTGCCATGGGTGAAATGTCTCCGGGTATGGGATGCGCCTGGGCGGCGACATGGACTGACCCCGACGGTACGGAACCCCCGTTTCGTGCGTGTTTCGGCGATCCACTCCGTTGTGTTACACACTCGTTCACGCGGGTCGCGGTGGCTACCGCGCTGCGTTCTTGACGAACTCGTCATAGCGTGCCCCGTTCGCACGAACCCCGCCGTAATATCCACCACGGACGTGCCGGCGGGTGGTGTCGTCCGAGGTCGCCCTGGCGGCGGAGTGCCATAGGTAGGCGTCGTGGAAAATGATGTCGCCGCGGTCGACGTACAGGGCGATTTCGCCGGGAACCTTCTCGAAACGCAACGGCATCGCCACCGGCGGGGCCTCGTCGGTGTGGCCCATCGCTTCCTTCGAACCGGTCGGAACGACCGCCCCGTTGACGTTGTCGAAGGGTGCTGGGGTCGACCACTTGTGACTACCGGGGACCACGCGGAGAAAGCCGTTGTCCGGCGAGGTTCCGTCGACGTGGAAGGTGAAGGCGACCGCTGGCCAGACGTCGAGATTCGGTCCGCTCTGCCAGTCGCTGTGCCATCCGATTCGCGTGTAGCTGCTCTCCCTGCCGGGCCTGGCGTCCTGGTAGACGACACCGAAGCGTTCGGGGTCCGTCCAGCAATCCGGACCCAGCCAACGTTGCATCAGGCTCATCACCATCGGGTCGTCGATCGCCGCGCGGACTGTCGGACAGACCTCTTCTGCGTACAGCACATAGTTGGCGAACTTGCTCGTCTTCGAGCCGTCGATGTCATCGACGAAAATCGCGCTGCCGTGTTTGGCCGGCAGTGTGCCTTGGACGACGGCATGCTGAGCGTTGACGCATTCGAGTTCCATTGCGTTCATGAAGTTCTCGTCGAACAAGCCGCGCAACACAGCGAATCCATACTCCTGGAAGAACGTCTCGAGGGCGTCCGGTTCATCGGGGCAGAAGATCCCTGCGTCGGTTCCGAACGGATTCGCGCCGGTGGGAGTCGCGCTGCTGGAGTTCAGGTCGATCGGCTTCGAGTTGCTCATGATGTTTCCAGTCCCTTCATCAACCGGCGCCATGCGACGCTCAGCCGGTCCGCTTTGATGTGCACTTCCACAGTCAGATCGGTTTCCAGCGCCATCACCGTGTAGCGCTCGAGGATCTTCAAGTCCTCCTGAAGGATGGCGTCCTCGTCCTTGACGCAGCGTTCCATACCGGCCTCGTCGAGGTCGTTGCGGGCCATCACCTTGAACACCCGTGTGGACGTCGCCGTCTCCGGCTGGCAGGCATAGACGATCCCGAAGACGCCCTGGGTCAGCGGAAACCGCAGCTCGAGTCCAGCGTTGCATCCGGCGAAGCCGATCTTCGTGACCGTGTGCTCCTGGATCAGCGGATGCTGGCCGGTGTCGACGAGTGGATCGTCGTGATTCTGATACGGGGCGGTGAACGTCGACGTGACGAGCCAGTCGCCCCGCACGATCTCGTCGCTGCTGACATCGAAGGCGTCCTCGACACCGAACGAGGTCGGATGGACGAACGGGAAATGAGCGGCGTCCATGAAGTTGTCGATCAGCTGGACAGCACTGACCGGTGTGCGAATGGTCTCGCACGTGGCACTGACATAGCCGACCTCGTTCCAACCCGGCAGTTGCGGCAACGGAGCGAGCGGGGTTCGTGGGGCCAGCCAGATCAGGCCGAGGTGTTCAGCGACAGCTGCAGCGGGGCTCAGGCAGGCTCGCGTGGGCAGTGTCGCCGTCGGTCCGAGCGCGGGGATCGAGGTCGCCCTGCCATCGTGGCCGAACCGCCAGCCGTGGTACCCGCACTGCAGCTCACCGTCGACCACCTTCCCGGCGGACAGCGGTGCCAGCCGGTGTGGACAGCGGTCGGTGAAGGCGTGAATCTCGCCGTTGAGTCGCACGATCACCCAGGGTTCGCCCAGTACCCAGGTCTGGAGCGGTTCCTCACCGAGTTCGTCGCTGTGGGCGACGGCGATCCAGCTCTGGGAGAGCTCGGAGGAAGTATTGGTGAGCATTCCTCCCATCATGCAGGTTGCGTGTTTCACGCTTGTGAACATCGACCGGCGAATCGTGGAGAACTGACGCCTGTAGTTGACGATCGGACGCAAAGGCTGCGCGATCGGTACATGGCCATCACTGAGACAGGAACCGACGAGACAGTCCCCGCCGGCGCCGGACGACTGCTGCTCGCCGGCGGGCGGATCATCGATCCGTCGACACAAACAGACGCGTTGGCGACGTGCTCGTCGGCGACGGGCAGATTGTCGCCGTCGGCCCGGGTCTCACTGCGCAGTATCCGGGAGCGACCATTCGAGACTGCAGTGGTCTTGTCATCTGGTTGCGTCTCGATGGACGCGCCAGGACACGCATTCCCGCCCATGCTGCCTACGACTCGATCGATGAGGCGCCACTGAAGATCCTCCAGGGTGTCCCATACACATGGCCGGTCGGCGCCCCCCGCCGGGTCGAGAACTTCGTCGATCTCGCCCATTTCGCATGGGTCCACGACGGCAGTCTCGGCCGGCGCGACGAACCGGTCCCGCCGATGCCGTCAGTCGCCCGCCGATGCCGTTGACCGTCAGTATCGACTTCTGGCTCGCCGGCGGGGCCAGGCGACATCTGTGGATGACCGCCTGCCCGATCGACATGGCAACGACCAGGACGTTCTGGACGGTGGCACGCAGCGACGATCGCGATGGCGACGATGCGCCGCATATGGCATTTCAGGCGCGCGTGCTGGCGGAGGACGAACCGGTCGCCTGTAACCAGGACCCGCCGGAAATCCACCTCGAACCCGGATTCGAACTCTCCGTCAGGACCGACAGGGTGTCGACCGAATACCGCAGGGGGCTGAGCCAGTTGGCCGCTGCCGCGGCGGCGGGCCCGTCCGCCCTCCACGACCTGCTGGGGGAGAGCCGATCGAGTATTTCGCTCGCGCCGTAGGGCGGCTTGCTACTCGTTTGAAGCGAAATACTCGATGTTTGACGATGGGGAGTCCCGGGATCGGTCAGGCCGAAGGCGGTGTCGTGGGTGGCGGAGCAGTCGAAGGGGGAATGGTACGTGGCGTGGTGTCGACCGGTTTGACCTTGTCCTTGAAGCCGACGGCCTTGAAGATCAGATTGGCGTAGACCTGGGCGGCGACCGGGCTACACGAGATGTGCGTCTGCTGGTCGGCTCCACCGCAGAGCAGCGTTGCGATCCCGTTGGAAGCCGTCGCCCAGTCGATGATCTTGACGTTCGGATAGCGGCTTGGAAGCGCAACGATTCTGGCGTTGTTCGGTGCGATGTAGTCGCGCGGTGCGCGGACCGTCATGAAATAGACGGTTGACCGCGAGCCGATGATCGCCATCATCTGATCGAACTCGGCGTCGGTGACGGTGCCATTCGTACCGACCTGGATCAGTAGGATCGGCCCGATCTGGTTTCGTTGCTGGAGCAGCATGAGCACCTGGATGACGACGGCACCTCCGCGACCTTTTTCGGCGTTGACGCTGAACCCGCCGGCCTGCAGGTTCGGGATCGCGCCCTGCATCACCGATTCGCCGATGGCGTACGGAGGAATCGACTCGAAAGGGGGTGCCGTCGGGACCGCTGTCGGCGCTTCGGTCGGTGGGGCGACGGCGATGACGGTTGGTGCGGTCGTGTCGCCCGGTTGAGCGTTCGTGATCGTGGTCGCTGCAGTCGTCTGCGAGGCGACAGGCGCAGCAGTGGTCGCCACTGTCGACTGCGTAGCGATAGTGACAGGGTCGAGGCCGAGGGGATTCCCACCGCTCGCAATCGCCGACTGTTGGCAATCGACGGCGCCGACGCAACTGTTCTTCGCCGTGGCCATGCTGACCGTTGCGAAGCCGATCAGCGCCAGTAGTACCGACGCCCCGATGGCCCGCTGACGACGGCGGCGTTCGCCGATTGCGCTGCCGCGGAGTTTGCGGCCGGTCCACAGTCTGCTGATCGCCCCTTGACGAATCGGAGTTTCGACGAACCGGTAGCTCACCTCGGTGAGCGGTACGGTGATCACCATCGCCAACGCGAACTGGCCCCAGTTGAGCGTGACTCCGGCTTCCTTGCGGATGATCTGGTAGATCGGCCAATGAAACAGATACAGCCCGTAGCTGCGCGTTCCGACCCAGCGGAACAGCGGGTTGCCGAGCGCCTTGGCGACCCACGATCGTCGATGGGTGGTGGCGCTGATCAGCAGCAGCGTGCAGATGCCGGCGAGCAAGAATCCGCCGCGGAACAGCCACGGGTTGAATCTGGTGCCGAAGTTGTGTCCGAACTCGCTGAGCCAAAGCAATCGGACGAGCGCTGCGAGACCGAAGAGCCCGATGATCGCCAGACCGTCGAGGAGCAGATGCTTGTCCTTCAACGGCCCGCGCATGATCGACTGCGGACGCCACAGCATTGCCATCGCTGCACCGAGGAGCAACCCGCCGGCGCGGCTGAACGTCGACAGGTAGAGCGTGTCGTTGATGCTGATGCACCGCTCTGCGAGGTGCCAGTAGCCCCGCGAATTCAGCGCGCAGTTGGCAATGTCGTCGACGTCACCGCTGACGAACAGGACCCCGACGACGACGGCAATCGCCGCGGACACGCCGGCGAGCCACAGTCCGATGCGTGGCAGCGCGTCGCGACCGCGACGTAGCAGCAGCCACATGACCAACGGCCACAGCAGGTAGAACTGCTCCTCGACGGCCAGCGACCACAGATGCCGGAGCGGCACGAACGCCTCGCCGGCCGAGTATCCCTGGCCGACGAAGATCTGATACCAGTTACTGCCGTAGGCGATCGCCCCGATGAAGTCGCCGCGTGTCCTGCCCCTGGCGCGCATCGCCGTGACCGCCATGTAGATGGCGAGCGCCGACAACATGACGTAGAGCGCTGGGAGCAGGCGACGAAACCGCCTGATCCAGAACTGCCGCAGGCTGACGCGGCCGTCGCGCTCGTGTTCGCCGATCATCAACAGCGTGATGAGATAGCCGCTGATCACGAAGAAGACCTCGACGCCGAGGAATCCGCCAGGCAGCCATCCGTGGTTGGCGTGATACAGCATGACGGCGACGACGGCGAGCGCACGTAGACCGTCGAGGCCGGGCAGATACGGGGTGCGACCACGGCGTTTCGGGACTGCGATCGGCTGCGCGCCCGTCGCTGACCGTGCTGCCGATACGGGTGCCATGACTGCATCGAGGGTAGCCGTGCCGACCATCGTCAGCTATGCATCGTCGATGGATCAGCGGGTCCCCGAACCGGGCGTGGATACCCGACTCGTTACGCCCCGTTCGCCGGAACAGCGAGAGGAGTCGATCGTGGGAAGACGACCAGCGTCAACACGCCGGACATCGCGCAGAGCACCGGCAACACTGCCAACGCCCATCCCGTCGACGACCATTGTGCGAGCTGCCCGAGCAGTGGCGGGCCGACCAGAAAGCCGGCGTAGCCGATCGTCGAGACCCTGGCGATCGCCGCGCCGGTGTCACCCCGTTGTGCGGCTGCCGCGCTGAATACCACCGGCACGATCACCGACAGTCCCAAACCGAGGGTGCCGAGACCGGCGACGAACATCCAGCCGTTGTGCGTCGCCAATCCGACGGCGAAGCCGGCTGCCGCGAGCGCTGATGCGTTCGTCAGCGTGCGACGAGGGCCGAGCGCGGCAATGACGCGGTCACCGATCGTCCTGCCGATCGTCATGAACAACTGGAAGACGACGAAGCCGCGAGCGGCGGCGCTCTCCGTCCAGTGAAGGGAGTCCCGCAGGTGTACACCGCTCCAGTCCGCAGATGCTCCCTCGCTGAGCAGCCCGGCGAAGGCGATGGCCCCAAAGATCATGATCGTCCTCGGGACACGTCGTGACGGACTCGAGGTCGGCGCCGGCGTCGCCCGGTCAACGGCGAGCGGCGCGTCCGTCGAGGCGGGCACGTCGTCCGTCGGGTTCATCGACGAGATCGCCGACATCAACAAGACGAAGCCGATCACGGCGACGAGGACGTATTGCGCCTGCTGCCCGAAATGAACGTGGGCTGCAAACGCTCCGGCTGCGGCTCCGAGCAACGCTCCGGCGCTGTACATGGCGTGGAACGAGCTCATGATCGGCCTCCGGTACGACTGCTCGACGAGTACCGCCTGGCTGTTCATCGCCACATCGAGCAGGCTGAGCCCCGCACCGTAGACGAAGAGCCCCACGGCGACGATCGCCAATTCACCGGTCGCTCCGGTGATTGCCAAACCAGCGACTGTCGCCGTTGCGCCGACCCCCGAACCGTGGCGACTACCGAGACGACGCACGACCCAACCGGCGACCTGCAACGAGGCGAGCGAACCGACGGCAATGGCGAACAGTGTTCGTCCGAGGACGGAGTCGGTCAGGTGCAGCGTGGATTTCAGTGCCGGAATGCGCGAGGCGAACGATCCGGTCAATACTCCGTTGACCCCGAATGTCGCGACGGTCGCCCATCGTGGACGGATCAGCCGATCTGCGGGAGCCGGCACCGTGGAGATCACATGATGCTAGTGGTGCATCGCTACCCGGGGTACGTTGCGCTGATGACCGCAATTGCCCGCCTCAGCCTCGTCGCCCTCGACTGTCCCGACCCGCTGGCCCTCGCAAGGTTCTATGCGTCGATCACCGGGTGGGAGGTCGCAGATGATGACAGCGGTTGGGACGGAACCGAGGATTGGGTACAGCTGAAGGCGCCTGCAGGCGCGACGCTCGCCTTCCAACTGTCGAATGATTTCCAGCCTCCGTCATGGCCGAGCGCCGACCATCCGCAGCAACTACACCTCGACTTCGACGTGCCAGACCTCGATGCGGGTGAGGCCGCCGTGCTCGCCATCGGTGCCCGCAAGGCCGACGTCCAGCCGGGTACGACATTCCGCGTCTATCTCGATCCTGCCGGGCACCCATTCTGTCTGTGCTACGTGGCAGATTCACCGTCGGCGTGACCAGCGACGAGCGTCAGCGGACGGCGTGACGGTCGCCGAGCATGCCGGGGACCGTGCGCACCATGATGTTGAGGTCGAGCCAGAACGATTGGCGGTCGATGTAGTCGACGTCGAGGGCGACGCGCTTACTGACCTCGGCCGCCTCGTTCAGCGGGCCTCTCGAACCCTTGATCGCCGCCCAACCCGTCATGCCAGGCTTGATCCGGTGGCGGTGGGCATATTCGGCGACCAGGCGGGCCGATTCGACGTCGCCCGTCTTCATCCCGATGGCGTGCGGCCGGGGGCCGACGAGCGACATCTCGCCGCGTATCACGTTGAACAACTGCGGCAACTCGTCGAGACTCGTCGAGCGTAGGAACCTGCCGACACGCGTCACGCGGTCATCGTTGGCGGTCACCTGTCGTTCAGCCTTGGCGTCTGCTGCTGCGTGGCGCATCGAACGGAACTTCCAGACGTTGATCTCCTCGTTGTTGAAGCCATGGCGGCGCTGGCGGAAGAAGACTGGCCCCGCACTGTCCAGACGCACCGCAAGCGCAACCAGGACCAGCAACGGTGCCAACACGATCAGCATCGGCACACCGATCACGAGGTCCTGCACGCGCTTTGCAAACGCCTTGCGGTCGGTGTCGGTGGTGAGATTGAGCGGCGACAGCGGAGCGTCGGCGAGTTGAGCGATCGCCGTTGCCCGTTCGGCGGCATTGTGCGGATCGAAGATCAGCGTGACCGGATTCGGCAGGACTGCCAATCTGGCGGTGATCGCCCTGACCCGTTCAGTCGCCAGCGGGTCGACGGCGACGACGATGAGGTCGACGAACGGCGTGATCTTGTGGCTCAACAAGGCGTCGGTGTCGCCGAGTACCGGCACCCCGAGCACTGCCTTCGGTGATCTCGCTGCTCGGTCGTCGAAAATTCCCAGTACGTGCATATCGGTGCTGGTGATCGCCTCCATGATCAGACCCTCGGCATGTGTAGTGGCACCGACGATCACGACGTTCGGCGTCAGCCACCCCTGACGTCGCCATCGTTTGACGATCAGCCACCATATGAGATGCAACGCCGTTAATCCGAGGCCACAGACCGCAGCCCACCTGAGGGATCGGCGGATGCTCATCTGCGTCCCACCGATCAGCCCGCGAGTGGTGACCCACGCCAGCATCGCCCCGAAGATGCAGGCGACGAGCCGTGCGGCATGACTGGCGAGGCGCTCGTTGCGCCCGAATAGGTAGAGCCCAGCAGAACGCAGCAGCCTGACGAGGATGAGCGCTCCGATGACGAATGGGAGATCCTCGCCGACGGTCGTGCTCAGCAACGGCTGCTCGATCAGTAGCCGAATGGCGACTGCTGTAGCGACCGAGAGGAACAGCACATCGAAGGCCCGGAAACCGTGCGCGCCCAATCGGCGGCCCTGACGTTTGCGAACGCTGAGCAGTTGCTCGGGGCGCAGCGGGCCGCGCCGGTACTGCGCCTCCGCTTCGACGATGTCAGCTGGAACGTACCCAGCGTCCATCATCGTCGTTTCCGCCATGCCACCTGATCATTCACGCACTCTAGACGCGGAACTTTCGCCAGGGTCCACCGTATACCGCCGTTCATCTCGCCGACCGCAACCTTTCTCTGCCCGACGAAACGCCCGCCCCGCCGACCGCCTCGATCACAATAGCGTTGCGTTCCATCGATGTGAGCATTGTCGTGGCGAAAGCCGTGCGGTGCCAGGGACGGAGGCGTCGACATAGCGATTCGTCCAACGTGACTGCATTCGAATCGTTCACGGCGGGCGCTGGATCGCAGGGCATCGACCCTCGCTCGTAGGCGTATCTGCAGCCGGTCAGTCTCCGAGTTCGCCGGCGAGCGGGCGGAGCGCCTCGATTGCCTGCTGGTATCCGATGCTGACGGCCTGTTCGATTCTGTCGAAGCTGCTGAACCCGACACCGCTGAGATCGGGGGTGAGATAGACCTCGGCGTAATCCCTGGCGGCGACCTGATGTTGCAGGCTGCCGAGGAGCGCGACCCGGCTGATGGTGTCGGCGAGACCCGGGAAATGCTCGCGAGTTCGGCGCCGCCAGAAATGGCGCATTCCGACGGCAGGCTCGGCTCCTGGCGAGAGCACCATTGCCGACTGCTTGGCGAAGACGTCGACGGCGATGATCGGTCCGGTGTGATGTTGGCGCATCACGTCCGTCGGCACGTTGTTCAGCTGCCCACCGTCGATGTGCAGATGGCCGATGTCGTCGACGACTGGCGGCCACATACCGGGCGCGCTGGCGCTCGCCCTGACCCACTGCGCCGTCGGGCCGCGCTGATGGATCGTCAGCGAGAACGTACTGAGGTCGACCGTCGTGCAGAAGAACGGCAGCCACGAATCCTCGAGATCACTCGTTCCGAAGGTCTCTTCGAAGATACGTCGGCTGCGGCGTCCAGAAAAGACGGAGACCGTCGGCACCGTGAGGTCGAGCCGCAGCCGCCAACTGTCCCAGCGCTGTTCGGCCTGCTCGTAGATCTGTTGCCATGACCGGCCGAAGGCGCATTGCGCCCCGACGATTGCTCCCATACTCGATCCTCCGACAGCGTCGATCGGTATACCGAGTTCGTTCATTGCCCTGATAACGCCGAGATGGGCGAGGCCCTTCGCGCCGCCTCCGCCGAGCACGAGACCGACCGCCCGTCCGCCGACGTGGCGAGCCAGCCGACGAAGGTCTGTTCCGTCTCCATCGCGAACATGGTGATGCGACTGGAAATGACCGGCGGACAACCATTTCGATGTGCCGATGGCATCACCGGTGCCGCTCGGGTGGAGCAGTACGAGTTCGACGGTCGGCGCGGCAAGCGGGTCGATACCGGTCCGAACGAAATCGGCGATCGGCCGGAGATCCTCGAAGTACCGAGGATCGACGACGACATAGACCTGGTCGCTCTGGCGCAACGCCGTTTCGGCGAGATGGTGATGTTCGCCACCGAGGACGACGAGCACGTCGTGCGACTTCAGATGAGCCGATCGAACCGGCCCGGCGGACTCAGCATGGTTGCCTGCTCCGGAGGCGAGCAGACTGGTCAGCGCCGGCTCGTCCAGGTCGTCACCGCGGATAACGGTCGGCCTGCGGCGCGGCTGGTCGGCGGCGACGATCGCCTCGACAATTCCCTCCAACCTGGCCGAAGGCAGCGATGGCGCGATCAGGGTGATGTGTCTCGACAGCCGCTCCTGTGACGGCTGAGTCTGAAACACGGTCCTGCGAGCCACCCGTTTGGCGACGGCGAGGGCGACGCCGGGCGCAGAGGCAGCCAATTCGTCGAACCGCGCCGGTGGGAGACGTGCCAGCAGCGCATCTCGGACGACGACAGCAGTACGTGAGCGGCCCTCCCCTGTGAGCAGCGCGCCCTCACCGAAAACACCGACGGCGTCGAGTTCCCACGTGACGTACCCACCGGTCTCGTTCTCGATGAGGAAGCGGACACGGCCTTCGAACAACGCATACATCCCGTCGCCCGGCTCGCCCATCGTGAACAACCGCTGACCGGCGGGTACCTTCAGCCAATCGACCTCGTCGACCAGCAGATCGAGTTGTTCTCCGTGCGGGTTGCCGAGTTCGACGAGGCTGCCGAGCAGGTGCCGAGCAGTGCTCGGAGGCGGCCCTGGATCGATCCTCACGCTTGGCGTCAGTTGCTCGTACTGCCCGGTGACCACCGACCGCCGCGCACGACGTCGAGGATCGCAACGGCGGAATCGATGCGGTTGAAGGGCGGCATGATGTAGGCCCCGGCGACGCTGCCCTGCGCGCCGTCGAGTGCTTCTCGGGCGATGGCGATGCCTTCGGCTCTGCCGGCAGGCCCAGAACCGACCCGAGCCATTCGATCGCGTATCGTCTGCGGGATCTGCATTCCCGGTACCTCGTGATGCAGGAATTCGGCGTTGCGCGACGATGCCAGTGGCAGCAGGCCGACCATGATCGGCAGACCGAGGGGCGCTGCATCCTCGAGGAACGATGCAAGCGTCTGCGGGTCGTAGACCGGTTGCGTCATGACGAGTTCGGCACCGGCAGCCTGTTTCAACGCCAGGCGTTCGAGTTCGCGGTCGCGGTCGGCCGCCGCCGGCTCTGCTCCAGTTGCAAGCACGAATGACGTCGCACCGTCGAGCTGCTTTCCGGTCGGGTCGAATCCGGCGTTCATCGCGCTGGCAATCTCCAGCAAACCAATCGAATCGACGTCGTACACCGGCGTGGCAAACGGATAGTCGCCCATCTTCGGCGGGTCACCGGTGATGACGACGAGGTTGCGGATGCCGAGGGCGTGAGCACCGAGCAGATGAGCGACGAGCCCGAGGTAGTTGCGATCGCGGCAGCAGACATGCAGAATCGGCTCGGCGGCCGTCGTGGCGATCGCCCCGGCGCAAAACGCCATGTTCGACATACGCGACGTCGCCCGTGGGCCATCGGCGACGTTGATCACGTCGATGCCAGCGGCCAGCGCCGAACGGATCTGGGCGAGTGCGGCATCGGTATTCGTCCCGCTCGGCGCGCTCAGCTCGACAGAGACGGCGAACTCGCCGCTGGCGATGCGTCTGCCGAGGCGGCTCCGTTCGGCGAGCGGGACGAGCGCTGCAGGAGCGCCGGTTGCGAGCGAGGTGGAGACGCCAGCCGGTCCGACGTTGCGCTCGGTCTCGTAGATCCCGGCGATCGCCGTCGGCCTGCTCGCTCCGGCACCCATCATGCGGGTGGCACCGAGCATCGAACGCACATGTTCGGGGGTCGTGCCGCAGCAGCCGCCGATGAGCCGCACACCGGACTTCAGCATGCGCCGCGCGAACACGCCGAAATGTTCCGGATTGGTGATGTACAGCGAACGGCCGTCGACGAAGCTCGGCAGCCCGGCATTGGGCTGGATCGACACCGGCGCACCGGCAGCAACCATCCGTCTACCGACTTCGTACAACTCTGGTGGCCCCGACCCGCAATTGGCACCGACGACGTCGGCGCCGGCAGCGATCAGCCGTAGTGCGACGTCTTCTGGTGCGATCTGGCCGTCGATCGACGTGCCAGATTCGAACACCAGTTGTGCGATGCGCGGCAACGAAGCAGCGACATCGCGAGCGGAGGACAGCGCAGCCTGCAACTCGTCGATCGAATGGAAGGTCTCGAAAATCAAGAGGTCGATGTCGGTCGATGACAGCTCCTCGATCTGCTCGCGCAGCGAGGCGATTGCCGCAATCCGTTCGTCGGCGCCGACCGACGTGAAGTCGACGCCACTCGGACCGACGGAGCCGGCAATGAACGCGCCGTCGCCCGCCGACCGCGCCAGAGCGACGCCCGCACGGTTGATCTCGCCGACGAGATTGCCGTGACCATAGCGGCTGAGCATCAGACGGTTGGCCCCGAACGTGTTCGTCTCGAGGATGTCGGCGCCTGCAGCCCGGTACTGGCGGTGGATGTCGGCGATCAGTTCCGGCCGCGAGAGATTCAACTCGTCGTACGAATGGGTGTGGAAGACACCGCTTTCGTACAGCATCGAACCCATCGCCCCGTCGAAGAGCAATGGTCGCGCAGCAAGGGTGTCGAGGAAGCGGCTCACTGGATCGAACCCTACCGTCGGCACCCACGACGAACGCCGCCCGCCGTTCTCGCAGCGGGTTCGGCGCACCCGCGCCGACTGGTGTTCGGTCAGGTACGCGACACTTGGCGACGTGAAGTCCTTTGATGCCATCGCCATCGTGATCGTGCTCGTCGGCGTATATGCCGGTTGGCGTGCCGGAGTGATCGGTACACTGCTGTCGCTGATCGGCTTCGCCGGCGGTCTCGTACTGGCCATCGTGCTGCTTCCTCGATTGGCACTTGCGCTTCCGGCGACGGAACTCAGCGGTCGCAATGCGGTGCTGACGGGCGGATTTCTGCTGCTCCCGATACTCGGCAGCACGATCGCCAGAGCCTTCGCCGGTCGGGGTGCGAGCTATGGACGCGGGTCGATGGTCAGCAAGGTGCTCGGAGCGGTCGTCGCAGTCGTCGCCGTCTGCGTGGTCGCCTGGATCGTCATCCCCGTCTCCAGCAGCAGCGCTCGAGTGGCCTCATGGACGACTGGTTCGGCAACGGCACGCCTGGTCGCCGATCTGCCGGACCCACCGGTCGATGTCGGCAAACTGATCGCCCAGGATTCGTTCCCGACGGTCGTGTCCGATGCTCTTGGTGTCGGTCAGTCGGCCTCGGTACCGCAGGCGCTGCCCGCCATCGCGCCGGCGCTACTGGCGAAGGCGGAGGCGGCGTCCGTGCAGATCTTCGTCAAGGGCTGTGGGGTGTCGCGCAGTGGTAGTGGATTCGTCGCCGGCAACGGCATCGTCGTGACGAACGCCCACGTCGTCGCCGGAGGATCAGACGGGGCCGACATCGTCTCCTCGAACGGCGAGGTCCATGCCACCGTCGTCGCCTTCGATCCGTCGACCGACCTCGCCGTCCTGTCGGTCCCGAAGCTCGTCGCACCTGCACTGACGGTGAGCACCGAGTCCGCAGCGCCGCATGAGACCGTCATCACCCTCGGCCACCCCAACGCCCAACGCCGGCTCGACGTCAGCCCGGCGCTCACGCTCGAGAACAAGTTCCTACCGCTCATCGACATCTATGGTGGGACGACGAGCAGGCTCACCACGGTCATGGCCTCCGACGCCGTGAAGCCCGGCAGTTCCGGTAGCGCCGTGATCAACACCTCTGGCGAGGTCGTCGCCGTCGTCTATGGGACAACGACCGATGCCAGCAAGTGGGCGTTGGCAGTATCGAACAGCGAACTGTCGAAGATCCTCGCGAAGCGATCGACCTCACCGGTACCAGCAGGCGCGTGCCCGTCCAGCCTCTGAGTCAACGGCCGGGGACGCAGCATCGGACGGGCGCGGGCGCAGCGTTGGGCGAGCGTCGACGAGCGGGCTCAGACAGCGGTATTGGTCTGTTGGTCGCCGACTGCACCGCAAGCGATCAGCTCCACGATTTCGTCGTCGGTGTAGCCGAGACCGGCGAGGATCGAGCGGCTGTGCTGACCGGTCACCGGTGATCCTGCGAGGTTCATCTTCGGTGACGCCGAGAACGAGAACGGCATGCCGACCTGGTCGACCGCGCCGAGGTGCGCGTGTTCGTTGCTGATGACCCAGCCGCGCTCGTGCATCTGCGGATCATCGAACAGTTCCCTCGCAAAGCTCGATGAGGCAATCTCGCACGGCACGTCGAGCGCGTCGAGAGCAGCGAACCACCGTATTGCGGTGTCCGCGACGAAGATCCGTTCGAGTTCTGCTGCCAGTACCGCATCGTTGTCGGAGCGAGCGGCTGCCGTGGCGAATCGCTCGGTCTCGGCGAGTGGCGTGGCGCTCGGGAATGTCGTAGCGATTGCCGAGCACAACCGATCCCAGTCCCCGTCGTTGCGCAGGTAGACGCAGAGCCAGTCCGTTTCCGTTGCGTACAGCCGCCGAACCGCCGAAAAGCCGTACTGCTGCGCATCGATGCGCTGGCGGTCCGGCCCCGAGCCGTCAGGGTAGGCGAACGTATAGGTGTTGAAGAGCATGCAGGTATTGAGAATCGAGGTGTGCACGAACTGGCCGGCTCCGGTACGTTGGCGATGCAGGAGTGCCTGGACGACCGCGCTGACGGAGAGAATGCCGTTGCCGGTGTCGCCCATCGCCACCGTGTGCCAGATCGGTGCGGACCCGTGATACGTGCCGCCTGCCTCGTGCTGAGTGCCTGCAAGTGCGTTGCCCATCTGGTCGTTGCCGGGAAGCGACGTCCGCGGACCGTGCTGTTCGAAGCCCCTGGTGTGGCAGTAGATCACCGTGTCGTTGAGCGCTTTCGCCTGCTCGTAGCCGATTCCCAGCCGCTCGGCGACGCCGGTCCGCATGTTGTGGTGCACGACGTCGGCGCTGGTGATCAGGCGTTCAGCGACTTCCAGGCCACGAGGATGCTTGAGGTCGAGGGCGATCGCCTGTTTTCCGTGACTCGAACCGACGTAGATGGCATCAGTCAACGGGAAGTCGAGCGATGTCACCTTGATCACGGTCGCCCCGAGATCGGCGAGCACCTGTGGTCCGAACGGCCCGGCGATGGCGATGCCGAAGTCGAGGACGACGATTCCATCGAGCGGAGCGGCCGGCATTGCCGCGGACGTCGTCGCCGGCGGCTCCGGCACCTGTCGCCGCCAGCCGGCGAGTACGTCGGCGGCCGTCTCGTCGACGATCGATCGCGGCCTGATGGTCGTCTGCTCGATCGCCTCGAGCCGGTAGGTGTGGCCCGCCTGGCGGATCCGGCCGAAGACGGGATCATCGATCTCGATGATGACACCCTCGCGTTCCAGCGGCTTGTCCAGCAGCCCTTCTTCGGGGGAGAGGATCGGTTGGGCGGCCCGTCCGGCGATGGCGAATCGCCTGACCCACTCGTCTCGTGGCAGCGTGGCGATTGCCGCTGCGGTCTCGGCGAACTGGTCGACCTGGAATTCGACCTGCGCTTCGTAGCCACTGCCGGACCCCATCTGCGGACGGCCGGTGACGTTCACGACCTCGTCGGAACCCGTGGCCGCGTGCGCTGCGTTCTTGCGGATGAACTCGTGTTCGAACGGTGCCCACTGATGGAGCCATCGACCGTCACTGGTCTCGAAAATGCCCTTCGGCGCTCGGCGATCGAAGTACCACAGGCGGTAGCTCGGGTGCATCCGTTCAACCCGCTGCCAGCCCATGGCATTCTGCAGGATCGCCGATTGCACGAGCGAGGTCTCGAACAGTTGCCCCATGCCGGTTCGTTCACGAACGTAGAGTGCAGCACTGATACCGGCGCTGGCGACGAGTACGGCACCGATACTCGCCCATGGCACAGCGAGGAAGATCGGGCCCTCGCGGTTGCCAGTCTGTTCGACACCAGGCGGAACAGGGAAGCTCGACTCCGTGGCGTCGATGCCCATGATGTGCTCCATGCGCGTGCCGTAGTAGCTGCGCTGGTCCCACTGCATGCCGCAGCGCGCCGTGACGAGCCATTCGATGCCAGGTCGATCGGCGTCCGGCGTGCCCCGTCCGTAGCCGGTGATCGAGGCGTAGACCAATCGCGGGTTGACCGCTGCAATCGTCTCGTAGTCGATGCCCAATCGGGTGGTGACACCGGGGTGATAGCTCTCGAGGAGTACATCGGCATCGCGCGCCATCTCGATCAGCGAGTCACGCGTCGTCGCGTCCTTGAGGTCCATCGTCAACCTGCGCTTGCCCCGATTCCAGACGGCATATCCCGGAAGATCCTCGAACCCGTCGCCGCCTGGCGGCGCGATCCTGATGACATCGGCGCCCTGGTCGGCGAGCATCATCCCGGTCATCGGCCCGGCCGTGCCGCGCGACAGGTCGAGTACCCTCACCCCGTCGAGTGCGCCAGCCATCAGGTCCACGATCCCCACGTCGTATTCATACTGAGGAATTCTAGATTGTGTCGCCGTGCGCTGCACGACCGAGGTATGAACCGAGGTGTGATCGGAGACGGTCTAATCCGCCGGCGGTGATCGATCGACCGTCGTACAGTGTCGATCCGGAGGAATGCAGATGTCGCCCAGGTGGAAGGTCAGACCGCTCGAACACGACGACTGGGAGGCGTGGTCGGAGCTCTACTCCGGCTACTGCCGGTTCTACGAGCGCCAGACTTCCGATGAGCACCTGCGGTTGATCTGGTCGTGGATCCACGAGCGGGGATCGATCGAGTGCCTCGTTGCGGTGCCTGCCGATGGCAACGGTGATCCGATCGGCCTCGCGCACCTTCGTCCGTGGATCCGTCCGCTGCGCGGGATCGTTTGCGGCTATCTGGACGACTTGTTCGTTGCCGACGAGTTCCGCGGTACCGGTGCCGTCGAAGCGCTGTTCGAAGGCATCAGCGCGCTGGCTGTCGAACACGACTGGCCGCTCGTGCGATGGACGACCGCCGACGACAACTACCGGGCCAGGGCGGTGTACGACCGGTTGGCGACGAGAACGACGTGGATCACCTATGACATGACCATTGACACTTGAGCGAAGCGATCGACCGGCTCGAGCATCAGGTCAGCTGCAGTAGTTGGCCGAGGTCGTCTCTCGGCGGATCAGGTTCTGCCCATGCCGAGACGTTCATCGTGATCAGGTTGATCAGCCCGCGTTGGCTGGTCAGGAAGGCGGTGTCGGCAGCATCGCGGCCGGTGGCGATGCGTACGAGGGTGCTGCGCGGAGCGAGCACCGTGGCATCGACGACGTACCACGCACCCTCGACATATGCCTCCACAACGGCATGGAAGTCCATCGGGTTGAGGCCGGGAGCGTAAACAGCGGCGAGCCGTGCCGGGGTGTTGCAGGCTCGAAGGAAGGCAATGACCAAGTGGGCGAAGTCGCGGCAGACGCCCTGACGGCCGAGCAACGTTGCGACGGCACCGTCGCTCGGCCTGCTGGACCCGAGCACGTAGCCGATGTTCACGCCTACCCAACTCGATACGCCTGCGAGTAGGGCCCTGCCGTGGAGACCGTGGAACTGTGAGATCGCCATCGCCGCCATCCGGTCGGATTCGACATATCGGCTGGTGCGCAAATAGGTGACCCTGTCGATGAGCGTCACCGGGGGAGGATCGAGTCGGCCCTCGACGACGGCCTCGTAGCGGACGACCATCCGCCCGATCGGCAGATTCTCGACGAGATGGATGCGGCCGCCATGCGGGGCGACGACCTCCGTCAGTTCGATCGGATGCTCATCGACCGTGACGACGAGCGATTCTCTGACCTGATCGGGCTCGCAGGCGACGGCGACCGAGAGCACGATGTCGGAGACGTCGACGACATCAGCTTCGAAGTACGAAGAGACGGAGCGTTGCACTGCATCAGGATGCCGGGAGAAACGTTGCCGGGTTGTGAACAATTTCAGATATCGGCATTGCACTGAGGTCGAATGCAGTGGGCGTCAGCTGCGTCTCCGGCGCGTTTTCAGCGTCGACGGGACGATCAGCCGTTCGTGTTGTCGTTCGACACGGATGGCCTTGAACACGACCTGCATCGCTCCGGAAAAGGGAACGGCGAGCAGCGCCCCGATGAAACCGAAGATCTCCACGGCGAGTAGCACGCTCAACAACACGACGAGCGGGTTGACTTTCACCTTGCGTGACATCACCGCCGGGTACAGCACACTGTTTTCGACCTGTTGGTAGATGACGAAGAAGATCAACGTGATGATGCCCGGCGTCGTCCCCTGCAGAAAGGCGGCGAGTACTCCGACCGCCGCTCCGAGGATCGCCCCGACGAGCGGGATGAGGTCGGCAAATGCGACCCACAGTGCGATTACGAAGGCGCTCGGAACACCGAGAGACACGAGACAGATGAACGACGTCGTGCCGGCGATCAGGCTGATCAACAGGTTCCCGGTCATGTAGCCGCTGATCGCACCGGCGGCGTCGACGGCTGTCCACTTGAAGGACTCGCGGTGGCGGTGAGGAACGGTCCCCAACACCGCCTTGCCGAGTGCCTCCGACTGGCTGAGGAACAAGAAGATGATGACGGTGATCGTGATGAAGGCAATGACAGCGCTGAGCGCAGTCTTGGCGATGTTGAACGATGAACCGCCGAGTTTCGCAGCCGCTCTATTGAGTTCGTCCTCGTGACCCTTGACATAGTTGTTGAGGTGCAATTTGGTGACGATCTTGCCAACCGCACCGTTGCCATCAGCGGCGTCGTTGATCGTGCCTGGCAGATCGGTGAGGATGGCAATCAGCTGCGTCCGCACCGGAAGCAGAAAGACAGCGAGCAGACCGATCGCACCACCGAGTGCCGTGAACACGACCACGCCGGTGGCGAGGCCCCGCCGGCCGCCGACGTGGTTCTGCACGAGTCGCACGCCGGGGGAGAGCACGATGGCGAAGAACCCGGCGATGACGATCCAGGCGATGATCCTGACCGTCAGCAGGATTGTCTCGACAGCGATATACGTCGCCAGAACGACGAGTACCGTGGCGAGGATCGTCCGCCACGGAACATCTGCCCACGTGTTCTTCGGCTCGGGGTGCAGGACGTCTTTGACGTCCGGGGCATCCCCGATGATCACGATTCGATCGGGATTCGACGACCCCATTTCGTGCATGACGAACGAATTACCCGCTCGGCATCTTCGTCAAACCTGTGCAAGCGGTTCGGCTGGAGTGAAGACGATCGGCATCGAGTTGACACCGGCGATGAAATTGCTGGCGAACGGCCGTGGTGGCCCTCCCGATCCGAGGTCCGTCAGCCGTGTGAGCAACTCACGGAACATCGCCTTGATCTCCAGCCTGGCGACATGCATGCCGAGGCAGAGGTGCGGCCCGCCACCTCCGAAGGCCATGTGCGGATTCGGATCGCGGCCGACATCGAACCGATCGGGATCGACGAAGACGTCCTCGTCCCGGTTCGCTGCGCCGTAGAAGACCATCAATTTGTCGCCGGCAGCGATCGCCGTGCCCCGAATGACCGTATCTTCCATCGCCGTGCGCCGGAAGTTGATCACGGGAGTGGTGTAGCGCAGCATCTCCTCGACGGCGGTCGGCAGCAGGGTGTCGAGATCGGCGCTGAGGCGCGCTCGTTCGTCCGGATGATCGAACAACGCCTGCAGCCCTGCCGCCAGCAGGTTTCGCGTCGTGTCCCCACCGGCGTTCACCAGCAGCAGGAAGAACCACTGGAATTCGCTGTCGGTCAGCGCGTCACCGTCCACGCTCGCCTGGATCAAAGAGGAGGCGATGTCGTCGCCCGGGTGTGCGCGCTTGTCGACGGCGACCTGCTGGGCGTACGTCAGCATTTCGACCACCGCCATCCCACGCTGCTCGGGAGAGGCGACGCTGTCATCGGTCGTATGCATCAATTCGGTCAATTCGTAGAGCCGTTCGCCGTCGGCACGTGGAATGCCCATCAGTTCGGCGATGAGTCCTGAGGGCAGGCGACCGGCGATGTCGTGAACGAAGTCGCACTCACCGCGCTCGATGATGTCGTCGATGATCTCCGCTGACAACGTGGCGATCCGGTCACCGAGCAACTGGGCGTTGCGCGGTGTGAACCCACGGCTGACGAGCAGCTTGAAGCGATCGTGCTGGGGCGGGTCCATATTGAGCATCATCAGTCGTTGGGCGGCGAGGCTGGCTTCGTCGGTCTCCGGCATCATCACCCCCTTGGCGGCGGAGCTGAACAACCGCGGTTGCCGGCTGATCATCTTGATGTCGTCGTATTTGGAGATCACCCAGAAGCCAGGGCCCTCCGGTTCTTCGTGCCAGAAGACCGGGGCGTTCGCTCGTAGCCACGCATATTGCTCCCATGGGTGGCCATGGGCGAACGAACTCGTCGAGATCACGTCGATGTGCATGATGTCAGCATGTCGGTGCCGGTGTCGCCAGAGCGAGGCGGCGGCAATCCGGCGGCCGGGGTACGCCGGGGGGCGTAGCCTGCCGGCAATGGATTTCGATCGTCGCCTACCGGAATTCTCGACGCGAGCGCGTGGGTGACGCGTGCGCCATCGTGGTCTGACGAGCAGCCCGGCGCGTCCGCTCACGGGACGGACACTGTTGATCCTGCTGGCAATCGTCGTCATCGGCCTGCCGGTTGCAGCCGGGCTGATCGACGAGGGCGCAGATCATGTCGGCGACTTCTCGGTCGTTCTGTGGGTCGGTTGGCTCAGCTGTGCTGTCCTCGTCCCCATCGCCCTGACTCATGCGCTGAGCCTCTCCGGCCCCGAGGCGACACCAGGTCTGGCGCTTGCCTATGACGGACTGCCGCTGTTGCTCACCGCGGCATGGGTGTTGCTCGCGGGGTCGATACTGACGAGCCACTGGCTCCTCGCACTCACCGCCGCCGGTCTCTGCGCCTATCACTTGACGCTCGTGATCCCGCGATTCGTTGCCGATCCGGTTCCGAGATGGGCCCGCTCGTCGCCGCGTGTCTCGGTTTGTGTCGCCAACGTCTATGTCGACAATGTAACGCCAGACCTCGCTGCCGACGCGGTCGTTCGTTCGGGTGCCGACGTCATCGTCATCGTCGAATCCAACCCGACGTTCATGGAGGCCTTCGATCGCCGCGGTGGACTGCTGGCCTATCCGAATCGCGTCTTCGACCCGGATGATCGTTCCGACTACGCCGTCACGATCGCCTCGCGCGTCGACCTTCTCAGCGGTTCGCAGGTGCACATCTCGGCGTCGTTACGATGCGCAGCGGCAATCGTCCAGGTCGGCGCACGCCACGTGACCATCGTCGGTCTCCACGCAATGGCAACGGTCGACCCAAATGGCTACCGCACGTGGGGCGAGCAGATCGAGGAACTCACAGCGCTGATCTCGACGTTCGATGGTCCGTTGGTGATCGCCGGGGATCTCAACGCGACCGGCTATCGGCCGGAGTTCAGGAAGTTATTGCGGATTGGCCTGCGCGATGCCCACGACTCGCTCGGCAAGGGACTGAACGCCTCGTTCAAACTGTCGGCCTCCGGTCCGCTGGGCATCGGTGCGATCGTCCGCCTCGACCACGCCTTGATCGGTCACGGCGTGTGCGCCATAGAGGTCGCCAACCTTCCCCCGAACGGCAGCGACCATTTGCCGTTCGTTGTCGACCTCGCCGTCCAACAACTATCGGGGCGACCGAAGCTTCGCAGACCGCGACGGCGGCGGACGCAGCGACTTCGCCGGACCGGACGGCGGCTTCGGCTGCGTTCACGTTCACGTCGGCGGCGTCGCAAGCGTTGATCAGCCGGGGAAACGATGCTGGGTACGATTCCCCGGCTGACAACTGCTCTGGCATACCCGTGCAGCCGACGGTCAAACCTTCGAATTGCGATTTCTGCGGATCAGGTGATCTCCTCGACCGTCGAGGCGACACTGACGGCGGAGGGTGCCCGGGGTGTCGAGCCGAAACCGAATCGAACGGGCGGCCAGACATCGGTGAGTGTTCCGAGGTCGGTGCCGCCCAGTGCCGCTGACACGGACGTGATTCGCTTGGCGTCGGTTGCGCCGTACCACTCCCGACGACCGTTTCCGGCGGTGCCGCGAGTCCTCACTCCGCGCATCGCGATGCG
Source organism: Actinomycetota bacterium (assembly GCA_043747685.1). Taxonomy (GTDB): domain Bacteria; phylum Actinomycetota; class Acidimicrobiia; order Acidimicrobiales; family Ilumatobacteraceae; genus JANXUF01. Next base: position 35,953 of record JAYTOR010000133.1, on the reverse strand, counting down.
GGCGAATGGGTCGATGGCTGTCGCCCACCACGGAGCGACAGCGATGCGACGCGGGACGGCCCGAACGACGTAGCCGATCGGCGACCGTTTTCCGATGACGGCGTCGAGGTGAAGCCGCCCGGCGGTCAACGTGAGGCCGGTCGGCCTCCGCACGGCGACAACCTCGACGACCTCGACAGCGTCGAAGGTGTATGTCGAGCGCACATAGTCGGCGACGGTCTGGTTCGGCGCGAGCAGGGTGCGCACGCCATCAGGACCCTCCATCATCACGTCGGTGAACGAACCGAGCGGGGACTGTTCCCAACGACCGACAACCAGTCGGTACCCGGATGACGTGCCGATCCCGCAGATCTCTCCGAGGAAGGTGCTGCGAGTCCGGCTGGATGCGATGGCCGTTGGACGGTCCGTCATGTCGGCGTGGTCTCCTTCGGTGCGCCATACATGGCGAGTGGTGGGGCGTCGGTGCCGCAGTGGAAGCACGGTTGGCGATCCTCGAACGGCACTGCGTCATCGGCTGATGCTGCGGACAGGACGTTGGTGCGAACACCCGTGAAGGCGATCAGCGCGCCGAGCGCAACGAGGCATGCTGCGGCGACGAGTGTCGTGTGGAAGCTGGAGACGAGCAGTGCCGGCGTCACCGATTCCCCGGGGTGGAACCCGGCGACGATCGGCACAGCGGCGACGGCGAGTAGTCCTCCGACCCGTGCAACGGCATTGTTGACTCCCGATGCGACGCCGGAGTGCTCGTCGCTCGCAGCCGCGAGGACAGTCGCAGTCAGCGGCGCAACCGTCAGTGCGATGCCGCACGAGAACAGCAGCACACCGGGCAACACGCCGGCCGCGTAGCTGCGGCCAGGCCCGATGCGGGTCATCAGCAGGAGGCCGCCGGCAACCGCCAGCGGGCCGATCGTCATCGGCACCCGGGGCCCGATCTTCTGCGCAAGCACTCCGGCCTTGGCGGAGAACGTCAGCATGATGAGGGTCAGGGGGAACAGTGATGCACCCGCCTCGATCGGCGAATAGTGCAGTGCTTCCTGCAATGTCAGCCCGATCATGAAGAGCACGGCACCGAGCCCAGCGTAGACGAAGAAGGTCACGAGATTGGCGGCACTGAACTGTCTGGAGCGGAAGATCGACAGCGGCAGCATCGGGTGCCGGCGTCGGGATTCGGCGAGCAGGAATGCCAGTAGCCCGATGGCACCGACGACGGCGATCGGCCACGACCGATCGATCAGCCCCCATGTCAGTCCTGCCAGACCGAGCGCTCCGAGCGACGCTCCCGGAACGTCGATTCCACCGTCGGAGGGAGCGGCGCGGGATTCGGGAACGTGGTTGACCGCGACCCAGATGACGAGCACGGCGAGCGGCAGGTTGAGCAGGAAAATCCACCGCCACGAAGCGGCGTCGACGAGCCAGCCTCCGAGGAACGGTCCGACGGCGGTGGTGACGCCTCCGAGCCCGGACCACGCGCCGATCGCTCTCGCCCGGTCGTCCGGATGGAACGACGATTGCAGGATCGCCAGGCTTCCAGGTGTCAGCAGCGCGCCGCCGATGCCCTGCAACATCCGGGCAGCCACGAGCATCCGCACGTTCGGTGCCAGACCGCACAGCAGCGAGGCGACTGCGAACCAGATCACGCCGACGATGAAAACCCGGCGTCGCCCGAGTCGATCCCCGAGCGAGCCGCCGATCAGGATCAACGACGCCAGTGTCAACGTGTATCCATTCACGACCCACTGCAGGCCTGCGAAATCGGTGTGCAGGCTCGCGCCGAGCCGCGGCAGCGCGACGTTGACGACGGTGGCGTCGAGGGAGACCATCCCAGAGCCGAGGACCATGCCGATCAGTACCCATCTGCCTGATGTCGTGCCGAATCGCACCACCTCGGTCGGGGTTCCGGTGCTGATGCTCGACACGAGGTTCAGCCTGCCACCTCGGTCACCGCTTCCGCGCGATGACCGGGCCGATAGCTGAAACGTCGCGCCGGCGCAGCAGAGGATGACACCCATCACCCGATCTGCTTTCGGTAGATTCAAGGCGATGTACAACGACGTGCTGGCAGCCAATATGGCGTTCTACGACGCCCACGAGGCGCGCAACCTGGCGGCGATGCGCTCGCTGTGGGAGCACAGCGAGCGGGCGGTCTGCATCCATCCCGGCTGGCCGATCCTCCGCGGTTGGCAGCACATCGAAGAGTCGTGGCGGCGGATCTTCTCCGGAAGCGGCCGCAACCAGTTCATCGTCACCAATGAGGTCGTTGCAGGAGCAGGTGGCGTCGCCTGGGTGACGCTCGACGAGAACCTCGTACAGGGTGCAGAAGCGAACACTGTCGCGGCGACGAACATGTTCGTGCTCACCGACGGTGAATGGAGGCTCGTCCACCACCACGGTTCACCGGTGATGGCCGGCTGATGCAGCCTTCATCGTCCCGGCGTCGATACCGGGCGACGAAGTCTCTATAGTCTGCACCGTGAGCGACGCTGCGCGGACTGAACGAGCGCAGGGCACCGTCCCGTTCGTGAACTTCGCCGCTGCGCTCCTCGAAGCGTTACGACCTGAACACGCGGCCGGCCATGCTGCAGCGCAGGTGGAGGTCGACGAGGCGAGGGTGGCGATGATTGCGGCGCTCGGCGATCACCAGGCGTTCTCGTCGTTGGTGCTCAACGCCAACCTCGACGTCGCAGAAGTGGAATTACTCGCTCTGCTGCTCGCCTGTGAACTCGACACCACGCTGGCAGCGGCGCTGGCGGCGTTGCAGGGCAGTACGCGGATCGAGCACCTGATGCTCGGGACAGCGGCGAAGATGCTCGGTGTCGAACGATGCGCACAGGCAGCCGGGCACGGCTCAGGTCTGCAGCGCGCCGGCTTCATCGACATCGTCCACGACGGTCCGTGGGCGACCGGCAAGATCGTGCTGCTCCCCAGCGTCGTCTGGTCGTTCGCCGGAAACCTCGCTCCGGATCCCGACCTGCCGCTTGGCGCGAGAATGATCACCTCGACAGAGCCGAGTGGTGACGCCTTCGTCGTGGTATCCGGTCCAGATCGCGTTCGACGGCGTCAAGTGGCGGCTCGTCGCGCCGCCGGCTCAGAGTTCCTCGTATCGCCGCTCCCGGACGACACTCGGGGATGGGCGGCCCTGGTCCGCGAGGCCACGCTGACCGGTGCAGGCATCATCGTGGAACTCGACGCCGATCTGCCTGAAATCGGACGGCGATGGATCGAGAGGGCCACCCACCTTCCGTGGGCGCTCACCATCCGAGACGAACTTGCGGTCGAGTCGATGCCGCAGCGGCGTTGGGTCGAGTTCGACGGTGGCAACGAACGTCCGACCGACGATGAATGGGCTGCCGTGCTTGGCGACGCACCACGTGCGCATCGACTCACGGCGCAACAGCTGGAGGTCGTCGGCCGCGTGTTTCCAGCGCGTGGAGACGATCTCGATGCTGCGGTTCGCAGGCTGCTCGCCGGGCCGCTTGTCAATCTCGCCAAGCGGATTCGTCCCCGTCGCGGCTGGAACGACATCGTATTGAGCGCCGATCGCCTCGATCAACTCAAGCGGATCGTACTGCGATACCGACATGCCGACGAGGTCTACGACGACTGGGGGTTCTCGGCTTCGACGGGACGCGGCATCGTCGCACTGTTCTCGGGCGGACCGGGTACCGGCAAGACGCTGGCGGCGGAGATCGTTGCCGGCGAGTTGGAACTCGACCTCTTCAAAATCGACATCTCCGCTGTGGTCAGCAAGTACATCGGCGAAACGGAGAAGCATCTCGAGCAGATCTTCGACGCCGCCTCCGTCGGCAATGTCGTGCTGTTCTTCGACGAGGCAGATTCGCTGTTCGGCAAACGGACGGAGGTCAAGGATTCACACGACCGGTACTCGAACCTCGAGGTGTCGTATCTCTTGCAGCGTTTGGAGACCTACGAGGGCATCGTGGTGATGGGTACGAACTTCCAGAAGAACATCGACGAAGCCTTCGTTCGTCGTATCCACACGCTCATCGACTTCCCGTCGCCAGGCGTCGCCGAACGCGAAGCCCTGTGGTTGCAGCACCTGCCGATCACCGCACCGGTCGGCGATCTGGATTTCGCCTGGCTTGCCGAGCGTTTCGAACTGGCCGGCGGAGCGATCCGCAACGCCATCGTCGAGGCAGCGTTTCAGGCAGCGGCCGAACATTCGTCGATCGAGATGCGTCACGTCGTTCGCGGCCTCACCGCCGAATACCGCAAGATGGGCCGCCTGCTGAAACCTGCAGAACTCGGCTCCTACGGCTGACCGGGGTGTTCACGAACCCGATTTCTCGCCCGGGTCACCGCATGTCCAAAGAATCGGCGACATTCGGTGACACCGGCCGGATGCGCGTGTCAGACGGCGGGGAGGCGGGGAACCGCGTTCAGGAGTGCCTGCGTGTACGGATCGCTGGGGGAGCGGAAGACGTCTGCGGTCCTGCCCTGTTCGGCGACTTCGCCGTTGTGCAGGACCATCACCTCGTCGCACAGGTAACGGACGACGCCGAGATCGTGGGACACGAGGATCAGTGCCAGGTCGTTGTCCTTGGCGAGCTGTTTCAGCAGTTCGAGGATCTGGACGCGCACCGAGACATCGAGAGCACTGACCGGCTCATCGCCGACGAGTAGTGCCGGTCGCGGGGCGATCGCTCTGGCGATGGCGATGCGCTGCTGCTGGCCTCCAGAGAATTCGTGCGGATATCGCTTGCCGATGCCGGCATCGAGCCCGACCGCGTCGAGCACCTCGGCGACACGCTGGCGACGGTCACCCGGTACGTCGAGGCAGATCAGCGGCTCGGCGACGATCGAGTTGATCGTCATGCGCGGATCGAGCGAACTCAGCGGATCCTGGAGCACGATCTGTGCCTTCCGGCGAAACCACCGGAGCGAGCGCGGCCTGCCCTTCTCGACCGCTCGGCCTTCGAAGTGCACCGTGCCGATGGTCGGCCGGTCGAGGCCGAGCAGAACGCGGATCAGCGTCGATTTACCGGACCCGGATTCGCCGACGATGCCGAGGCTGCAGCCGGCGTGTAGCGAGACGTCGACCCCGCGAACGGCGTGGCGCTCCGAACGTGGACCCAACAGTGAGGAACGCGGCAGACGATACAGGCGATGGATGTTCTCGGCGACGAGCAGCGGCTGATCGGAGGAGCTGGTCGATGGCTCGGTCATGGCAATGCTCGATCAGTCGAGGTCGCTCGTGCGGCGGCGACCAGCTGTGCGGTGTACGGATGCTGCGGCGTGCGGATCAGATCGTTGACTCCACCCTGTTCGACGACTTGGCCATGGCGCATCACGAGCAGTGATCTGGCGACTTGGGAGATCAGGGCGATGTCGTGGGTGATGAATAGCAGCGCTGTTCCCTCGTCGGCGATCAACTCGTCGAGCAGGCTGATGATCTCCGCCTGCACGGTGACGTCGAGCGCCGTCGTCGGCTCGTCGGCGATCAGCAGGCGCGGCCTGGCGGCGATGGCGATGGCGATACCGACACGTTGGCGCTGCCCGCCGGACAGTTGATGTGGATAGGCCCGCACCGCGCGTGCAGGGTCTGGTAGGCCGACCCGTGCTGCGAGTTCGACGGCTGCTTTCGCCGCCTGCGCTCGACCGATGTCGCGATGTATCCGCAGCGTCTCGCTGATCTGACGCCCGACGCGCATCAGCGGATTCAGTGATGTCAGCGGATTCTGGAAGACTGTGGCGATCCGATCACCCCGCAGCTTGGCGATTTGGCGGTCCGGCATGCCGAGCAACTCGACGCCTTCGAAGCGGACGCTGCCGCTGACATCAGCGACGTCGGGGGTGAGGCCGATGACGGAGAGCGCGCTGAGCGTCTTGCCGGAGCCCGATTCGCCGATGATGCCGAGGCGTTCGCCGCAGTCGACGGCGAACGACACGTGGTCCACAACGGTGGTGTCGCCGATCCTGACGGTCAGATCGCTGACCTCCAACAGGCGGGCCGCATGTTCAGGGTGATGCTGGCGAGGTTCGCCGACGATGTGGGTCACGGCATGTCCGTGCCGATGGCGGTCGGGGCGAGCAGCGGGTCGATTGCCGCAGAAGCACCGCGGGCTTTCAACTGCGGGTCGAGGGCCTCACGGACACCGTCTCCGAGGAGATTGAACCCGAGGGTCGCGAGTACGACGGCGATACCAGGGAACACCAGCGCGAGCGGGTGGATCGTCATCGTGCTCTGCAGATCCTGCAGCATGCGGCCCCACGAAATCGTCGCCAGCGGCATCAGGCCGAGAAAGCTCAGCGCCGCCTCGGTGAGGATCGTCAAGGCGGCGATCAACGACAACTGCACGATGATCGTCGGGGCGATGTTCGGGACGACGTGCCTCCAGGCGATCCGCCAGGTCGACGCTCCGGAGGCGTGGGCGGCGACGATGTAGTCGTTCGTCAATGCCTTGTGAGCCTCGACCCTGATGACCCTGGCGAAGACGATGCCGAAGGCGATACCGATGGCGAGTGAGATCGTCACGATCGAGCCACCGAGCCCGGCGACCAGCACGAGCGCAAGCACGAGCGCCGGAATAGCGATCATCACATCGATCAGGTGGGCCATCGCCTCGCCGATCCAGCGGGGGGCGATGGCACTGAGGATCCCGAGAACCATGCCGATAACAGCGGCGATCACCGTCGACAGGAAGACGACGCGAGCGGTGGTCCACGCACCGGAGATGACGAGCGAGAACAGGTCCCGGCCGCTGGCGTCGGTGCCGAACGGATGCGTGAACGAGATCGGCTTCCAACGCTGTGAGGGAAGCAGGACGTGCGGATCATATGGTGTCCAGACGGTCGACAGCACCCCGGCGGCGGTCATCCCGCCGACGAGCACGATCCCGATTCGCCCGGTCCACGATCCCCAGATTCGCCTCATGCGGCTGCCCTCAGGCGGGGATCGATGAGACGGTGGACGATGTCGACGAGGAATCCGATCAGCAGGACGAAGACAGCGAGCAGCAGCACTGTCCCCTGGACCTTTTCGAAGTCACGGTCGCCGATGTCCTTGACGAGCATCGAGCCGACACCCCCGAGAGCGAAGGTCTGCTCGATGACGACGACGCCGGCGATGAGACTGGCGATCTGCACACCGAGGATCGAGACGATCGGGATGGCGGCGTTGCGCAGCCCGTGCCGCCACAACGCCTGGGTCTTGGTCAGGCCCTTGGCGCGAGCGGTGCGGATGTAGTCCTGGTTGAGGACCTCGAGCGTTGCCGAACGGACGAATCGGAAGAGCACCGCTCCTTGTGACAGTGCCAGAGTGATCGTCGGCAGCACCAGTGATTTGACAGCTTTCGGCAAGTTCGACCAACCGTTGATCGGGAATCCGCCAGACGGGAAGAGCCTCCAGTGGACTGCGAAGACGACGACCAGCATCAGGCCGACCCAGAAGGTCGGCAGGGCGATGCCGAGCTGACTCGCAGCGGACAGGACGACCCCATCTGCGGTGCGATGCCGGGCCGCAGCGACGATGCCGAGCGGGACGGCGACGACGATCGACACGACGGTCGAGGCGAGGACCAACGGGCCGGTGAGATGAAGCTTTTTCCAGAGTTCACCAGCGGCGGATTGCCCATTGAGCGCCGATTTGCCGAAGTCGCCATGAACCGCCCGGCCGACCCAACTGCCGTACTGCGCGAACAGTGAACGGTCGAGGCCGAGTTGGTGGCGCAGGATCGCCAGTCGTTCCGGAGTGGCGTTGATGCCGCCGAGGACATGGGCAAGATCGCCGGGAACCAGACGCAACAGCACGAAGATGATGATGCTGGCGACGAACAGGGAGAGCACGAAGAGCACCATGCGGCGCACCAGGAAGGCAATCATCGGCGAGCCGGTACGTCACGATGGTGCGCCGGCGCGTCTCGATCGACACGTCTGCGTGCCCCGCCCTGCCGGGGAGCGTGCCACGGCAGGGCGGGGCAACACTGTGGGAACATCACCTCGATGAGTCTGGCCGATCGAAGGCCGACTCGCGGCGCATCCCTCGAACCGATGATCTCGCCGGCGTCCGAACCAATGTTCTAGCTCACGACGATGCCGGATGCATCGAAGCGGGCGTCGATGTTGTTCGTCGGATAGCCGCTGATGTTCTTCTGGGCGACGGAAATGTCGGGCAGCAGGAACAACCAGTCAGCGGGTGAATCTGTGGAGATCTGCTTCGCAGCCTGCTTGAGCAGATCGATCGACTTCGCCTGGTCCGTCTCGGTCTTGGCGTTGGCCATCAGCTTCTGCACCGTCGGGCTGTCGTACAGCCAGTAGTACTTCGGGTTGGCGTAGTTGCCCATGTCCCGCGCCTCGGCATGGTCGACTGCGGTGAGGTCGTAGTCGTGGTTCGTGTAGACCTGCGTGAACCAGTCGGCGAACGTCACGGTCTTGACGGTGACGGTGATCCCGACAGCTTTCAATTGCGACACGACGTACTCGGCGATATTCGCCGCGTAGACGTTGGGATAGACGAAGGTCAGGTTCAAGTCCGTGGCGTGACCGGCGGCGGTGAGCAAAGCCTTGGCATCTGCGGGGTTGTACGGTGCCAAGTTGTTGAGGTCCTCGTACCACGGATCGGTCGGCGGAACCGGCCCGCCGATCAGCGTGCCGTAGCCGTTCTCGAGTTGCAGCAGACCCTTCTTGTCGATCGCTTCGCGGATCGCCTTGCGCACACGGACGTCGGAGAGGTACGGCTTGGCGTTGTTGAAGCCGAGGGTGAATTCTCCGTTCGACGATCCGTCGGTGACCGTGTAGTCCGCTTTCAACGGATCGACCAGCGTGGCGGAGGCGTTGGTGAGGATGTTGACATCGCCGGTCTTGAGGGCGTTTACCGCCGCATTCGGGTCGGCGATATAGCGGAAGATGACTCCGGCGATCTGCGGCTTCTTGGCCCAATACGACTCGTTACGGACGAGGGTGATCGACGTGCCGGTGTTCCACTCCTTGAGCTTGAACGGCCCGGTGCCGATCGCACCTTTCTCCAAGCCGGTTGCGTTGGCCTCGATCACGGCACCTTCGCGCTGGGTCAGGTAGAAGAGCAAATCGTTGTCGGGGTTGCTCAACGAGATCGTCACTGTGCCGGGGTCGGTCGCCGTCACCGAGGTGATCGAGGCGAGGTGGACGGCACCGGTGCCGTCCTTGGCGGCGAATGCCTGCAGCGTGCAGACGACATCTGCCGAGGTCAACACGTGGCCATCGGAGAACGTCACACCGCTCTGCAGTTTGAGGGTGATCGTCTTGGCGTCGGCTGACACCGTGTCTTTCGCAACGCCAGGAATGATCTTGCCGTCCTTGTCGGACTTGAGCAGCGTTTCGTAGACGTTGTCGAGCAGCACCTGATCGATCGCCGCGCCGGCGCCATGGATGATGTCGAGGGTGGTCGGTTCGAGGACGGCTCCGACGACGACGGACTCGCCGCTGCCAGATGGGGGTGCGGTGGTCGGAGCCGGAGTCGCAGCCGCAGCTGCAGAGGCGGGAACGTCGCACTTCTTCGCTGCCGCTGCCGTCGTGGCCACTCCACCGGCCGTCGTCGCTGCTCCGCCAGCAGTCGTCCCCGGAGTAGTGGTTCCGGCTCCGGGGCCGCTGGCAGCGGTGGTCGCCGCCGCAGACGACCCGGCCGCTGCCGTCGCGACGCCGGACCCGGCGGTCGCCGGCGTAGTGGTCGCCGGAGCGGTCTTCGTCGAACTCGATCCGCACGCCGCAAGAGCCAGCGCCCCGACGACGAAGGGTGCGGTGACCCGCCAGCGGCGGCCATGGCCGGAGGGGCGTGCATGTTCAAAGCTGCGTTGCATGGTGATCACCTTAGCGCTTATTCATGACTCGACAAGTCATGATTCAATGGGGTACCGGGGATACAGTGGCACCATGTCACGCACGAGCGAAATTGACACAGCGCTTCCGGTACTCGACATTGGTCCGTTTCTGACCAACCAGCACAGTAGTCAGTTCGTCGACGATCTGCGCTCGGTCGTGCATCAGGTCGGCTTCTTCCACATCGTCGGCCACGGGATCGACGACGACCTGATCGCCAGTGCTCACCGGGTCGCCAGGCAGTTCTTCGCACTGCCGGAGTCTGATCGCCTGGCGATCGAGAACGTCAAATCGGCGCAGTTTCGCGGCTACACGCGCTTCGGTCACGAACACACGAACGGCCGAATGGACCTGCGGGACCAGGTCGACATCGGCCGGGAACTGCCGGCGTCCTGGCCGGCGGACGACGAGCCCGCCTGGCTGCGGCTCCGTGGCCCGAACCTCTGGCCCGCTGCGCTTCCGGAATTCCGCACGGTGATGACCGAATGGACAGAACGCCTGGAGCCGGTGGCTCATGCATTGCTGCAGGCGATGGCGCTGGCGCTCGGGCAGCCGGCAGATCGCTTCGCCGACCAGGTGAACCCTCCGGAGATCCTGCTCAAGGTGATCCGCTATCTGGCCGGCGACTCGGCCGCCGACCGTCAGGGCGTCGGGGCGCACCGCGACACCGGGTTCCTGACGTTCCTGCACCAGGACGGCGTCGGAGGACTGCAGGTCGAACACGACGGATCGTTCGTCGACGTCCCACCGTTGCCGAGAGCCTTCGTCATCAACATCGGAGAGATGTTCCAACTGCTGACGCGTGGCTACTTCAAGGCGACGGTTCACCGTGTCGTCAGCCCGCCACCAGGGGTCGAGCGGATCTCGCTCGCCTACTTCTTCAATCCCAAGCTCGAGGCCACGCTGACGCCGATCGATCTGCCACCGGATCTCGCTGTTGCAGCAACGGGCGGTGAGAGCGCAGATCCCGACAACCCGATCCTCGCCAACTACGGCGACAACTCGCTCAAGGTCCGTCTCCGCGCCCACCCCGACGTCGCCGAAGCACACCACCGGGACCTGCTGGCATCGGGCAAGTGGACGATCACCAGCACGACGAAGCAAGGGGCCAACTGATGAGTGCAGATTTCGACGAGTTCTCGCTACTCGGTGAGGAGGCGGAGGCCTTCGGCATCACCGTCGTTTCACCGCCCGTCGTCAGCCGGACGTCGGTCACGGTTGCCGATGGAACGACGTTGAGTGCGCTGGTGTGGGGCACCGGTCGTCCGCAGTTGGCGTTGCTGCACGGAGGCGGTCTCAACGCTCACACATGGGACTCGACGCTGCTGGAACTCGGGGTTCCCGCCGTCGCCATCGACCTGCCGGGCCACGGTGATTCCGACTGGCGCGACGATGCCGACTACAGCCCGACGACGAATGCCGTCGCTGTCACCGAGGTCTTCGACGCACTGGCCATCGGCCCGCAGGTGCTGGTCGGCCAGTCGCTCGGCGGGCTGACAGCGATCGCCGTCGCTGCCAGCCGGCCGGATCGGGTCAGTGGACTGGTGATCATCGACGTCAGTCCTGGCCTCGTGACCACCGGCGGGAACCCGGTGCGCGCGTTCCTCGCAGGCGCCGACAGTTTCGAGTCACGCGACGCCATCGTCGATCGCGCGCTGTCGTTCGGCATCGGCCCGAACCGGCGTGCGGTCGAGCGCGGTGTATTGCTCAACACGCATGATCGCGACGACGGACGGGTGATCTTCAAACACCACCTCGCCCAGTTGAGCGACGAATCGCGTACCTTCGACACCGATTTCAGCGTGCTGTGGCCGACGCTCGAATCGGTGACAGCGCCGATCGTGCTCGTCCGTGGCCAACGCGGTTTCCTGTCGGACGACGTCGTCGCCGAATTCGTCGCCCGGGTGCCGTCGGCGAGGATCGTCACCGTCGACTCCGGCCACAATGTCCAGGAGGACATTCCCATCGAGTTGGCGGCACTCCTCCGCACCACCCTTCCGTAGCTCTTCAAGCGTTTGTGCAGTTGCGCCACGCTGGCTGGCCGTTGTGCACAAACGCTGCAGAGCAGGTGAAGTTGCGGTGTCAACGACGCTGGACGGGCGTATTGTTGCACCAAGGGCCGTTCGTGCTCACAGAAGTGGAGGTCGAAGTGATCGTTTGGATCATCGTGGCCGTGTTGCTCGTGCTCGTCGAACTCCATCACCTCGCTTTCTTCGCCGTCTTCGGCGCTGCAGGTGCTGCTGGCGCATCGATCATCGCCGCAATCGCCCCGCACGCCATCGGTCTGCAGCTGCTCGTGTTCGTGGGCGTCGCCGTGCTCGGCATGGTCGGCGTACGCCCCTTCGTCAGCAGAGCATTCGCCAGACGACGCGACGGCGTCATCATCCACGGAGTTCACGGTGGCCTGATCGGCGCACGCGGGGTCGCCCTCGACGCGGTCTCCACGAACGTCGGCCACATCAAACTGATCGGCGAGACGTGGCTGGCCACTTCAGCGAACGACGTGACGATCCCAGCCGGCACACAGGTGCTGGTCACTGCCGTTACCGGCACGACGCTCACCGTCTGGCCGATCGAATGACGCTCCAGAAGACGAAGCTCCACAACACCCGTACGAACGCAGCAATGCAGCAATCGAAGGGATCTCGATGATCACCGCAGCCTCCACTATTTCCGCCAGCGAAGTGGTCCTCATTGTCGTGGCGGTCGTCGTCGCCTTGATCCTGCTCTTCATGCTCCGCCGGATGATCAACATCGTGCAGCAAGGTCAGGTCGGCGTCGTCAAACGCCTCGGCGAGTACAGCAAGACGCACGAGGCGGGGCTCGTGATCATCGCCCCGTTCATCGACCAGTTGCAGCGTGTCGACATGCGTGAAATTCCACGCACCGGTGACCGTCAAGAAGTCATCACCAAGGACAACGTCGTCGTCACCGTGAACGCGACGATCTTCACACAGATCGTCGACGCCAAGCAGGCGTTGTTCAGCATCGCCCAATTCGACGTCGCCATCGATGCACTCGCCCGCACCGCGCTGCGTTCGGTGATCGGCACCCTCTCACTCGACGAGGCGCTGTCGGAACGTGAGCGCATCAACACCGATGTGCAGTCGCAGATGGAAGCAGTCACTGACAAGTGGGGCATCCGTATCAGCCGTATCGAGATCGTCGAGATCGCCCCACCGCCGCAGATCCTCCAGGCATTGGCCCTGCAGAAGACGGCAGACCAGGAAAAGCGTGCCCGCATCCTGCAGTCAGAAGGCAACCAGATGTCGGCGATCAACATCGCAGACGGTGCCGCCAAGGCCGCTATCCGCGCCGCAGAAGGTGAGCGGCAGGCTGCGATTTTGCGGGCTGAAGGTAACCGGCAAGCGTCGATCCTCGAAGCAGAAGGTCGTGCGCAGGCGATCAAGAGTGTCTACGACGCGATCCGTGAAGCAAATCCGGACCCCTCGCTGATCGCCATCCTGCAGCTCGAGACGCTGAGCAAGTTCGCCGACAGTGACAACTCGACGATCGTCGTCCCGTACGAGAGCGCCGCTCTGCTCGGTGCCGCCCAAGCCGTCCGCGGCGTGCTCAACCAGGTCCCGACGCTCTCCGGCCCAGCCGCCAAATAGCGGAGCCGATGCCACGAGTCATCCGCTGTTGCGCAGGCCCGTCGCCAGCCCGTTCAGCGTCAACTGGATGGCGCGTTCGACGAGTTCGTCCTGATCCCCACCGCGGTAGCGGCGGAGCATGCTGATCTGCAAGTGGTTGAGCGGCAGCAGGTAGGGGAAGCGGTTGCGGATGCTGCGGGCCAGCGCCGGGTTGTCCCACAGCAGTTCGTCATGCCCGGTGATCCGCCGCACCCACGACAGGGTCCGTTGGTGTTCAGCGGTGATGCGGCCGAAGATGTCGTTCGCGACAACCCGGTTCTCGACCATCGCCGCGTACCTGGTGCCGATGGCGATATCCGTCTTGGAGAGCACCATTGCCATGTTCGACACCAGCGCCCTGAACATCGGCCACGTTTCGTACATCTGCTGCAATATCGTCAAGCGATCGGCCGAGTCGCCGGCATAGGCCTCGAACCCTGACCCGGCGCCGTACCAGCCTGGCAGCATCAGGCGGGCCTGGCTCCACGAGAACACCCACGGGATCGCCCGCAGATCCTCGATGCGGTTCGAGGCCGTTCGTGATGCCGGCCGGCTCCCGATGTTCAGCTTCGACAGTTCGGTGATCGGCGTCGCCGCACGGAAGAACGTCAGGAAGCCGCTCGACCCGTAGACGAGCGAGCGGAATGCGTCGTAGGCGGCGTCGGATACCGACTGCATGACACGGTGGAACGGGCCGTCTGGTCCTTCGTCGGCGACACCCGACGGGTCGGTCACGACGGTCGATTCCAGCACTGCGGCGACGATCGTTTCCAAGTTCCGGCGTGCGAGATCGGGTTCTGCGAACTTGGCGGCGACGTTCTCACCCTGTTCGGTCAAGCGGATCGATCCATCGACGGATCCTGGCGGCTGGGCGAGGATGGCGTCGAACGTCGGTCCACCGCCGCGACCGACGGTGCCTCCGCGACCGTGGAACAGTCGAAGTCGAACACCATGCCGGTGGGCGACTGCGACGAGACCCTCCTGCGCCTGGTATTGGGACCAGTTGGCTGTCAGATATCCTCCGTCCTTGGTGCTGTCGGAGTATCCGATCATCACTTCCTGCACCCCGCCGCGCCGTTCGAGTTGCAGGCGGTAGATCGGCTCTTCCAGCAGCGCGTCGAGCGTCGCTGCTGCCCGCCGGAGGTCGTCGATGGTTTCGAACAACGGGACGATGTCGAGATCGAGGCCGGCTTCCTTCGACATCAGCAACGCCTCGAAGATGTCCGATACTGACGTGCATTTGGAGATCACGCAATGGCGGATACTGGCGCTGCCGAGGCGGCGCACGCCGGCCGCCGCCGTATCGAGAATCGCCATCTCCCCGAGAGCCACTGCGCCATACGCTGCGCCGGGAATCCGCAGCCGGCGGGGGTCTTTGATCGCCTGCCGCAGGATGTCGAGGCGTCCTTCCTCGTCGAGGAGCAGGTACTCGGCTTCCATCCCGGCGTGGAGGACGAGGTCGGCGACGACGACTTCGTGGACGTCGGCGTTCTGACGCAGATCGAGGGCGCAGAGATGGAATCCGAACAGTTCGACGGCGCGCTTGACGGGCGTGACCTTCATCTCGGCGAGTGCAGCAGCACCGTGGGAGCGGAGCGAGTCGTCGATGACGTCGAGGTCGGCGAGCAGCTCGACGGGGCCCTCGTAGGGCTCGCCGTCGTGCTGCAGCACGGGGACCGGGACGTCTCCGACGGTGCGTCGGGTCGTCGCCGCGAGGCGTCCCTGGATGCCGCGAAGCGCCCGGCGATACGGCTCGTCGGCTCGGAATGGCGAGCTGTCGCCGGACTTGTCGGCGAGTTGCAGGAGTTCGAATGTCGGAGTGATGAGCCGAGAACTCATCGACAGTTCGATCGCCAGGCGACCGATCGCGCTGAGGTGCATGGCGAACGCTTCCTTTGCGTGCTGTTGTAACGCTGCAGCGACGACTTCGGCGGTGACATACGGATTGCCGTCGCGGTCGCCACCGATCCAACTGCCCATGTGGACGATCGGGGGAAGGTGGAATCCGTCGAGTTCCGGCCAGCGGCGAACGACCTCACGTTCGGTGTCGGCATGCAGTTTGACGAGCGCCTCGGAGATCGACAACGGGTAGAAGCGGAGCGACTCCTTGACCTCGTCGGTGACGCGGAGCTTACTGAGGCGCAGGATCGCTGTCTGCCAGAACGTCAGTACCGCAAGTCGCAGCTCGTTCTCCCAGTCGTCGAGTTCAGCCGGGGACATCAGCGAGCGATCGCGTTCGACGAGCTTGTTGGCGATGACGGCACGGGTATCGAGCACCGTTCTCCTGCCGACCTCGGTCGGGTGGGCGGTGAGCACCGGACTGATGTCGATACGTCGCAGCATCTCAGCGACGGCCTCCCCGTCGATCGGCAGCTGTTCGATCCGGTCGAGAGCCGCAGCAACGCTCGCAGCCTGCGGTTCGCTGCCGGCGACGCGATGGAAACGCCGGCGGCGGCCGGCGTGGACGTCCTCGGCGACATTGGCGAGCAGGCTGAACCAACTGAACGAGCGAACGACGTTGAGTGCATCCTCGACGCTCAACGAATCGAGGAGACGCACCAGCTCGTGGTCGGTACTTCCCTCAGTCTGTACCTGTCGGCGGTAATCATCGATCGCCATCCGCCTGACCCGTTCGACGAGTTCAAACGTCGCCAGGCCCTCCTGTTCACGGATGACGTCGCCGAGGATCCTTCCGAGCAGCCGGATATCCGCGTCAAGCGGCGCCTCCTTCAGCGAAGCCGCCTCACTTCGACTCGCTGCGACGAGATCGGCGAACACGCCGATGGAAGTCTGGTCGTCAGCGTGCGGGCGACTGGGTTCGGCGTCTGGTGTCGTGGTGATGCCCCCATTGTGGCCCGGCCGGGTAGCACACCGGAACGAAGTCGCGTTACGTCCGCGTGAAGTGCCGCCAGATCCGATCGAGTATTTCCGTGACCTCGCCGTCCGATCGAGTATTTCCTTCGCACCGTGGGGCGTGTTAGTACTCGATCAGGATGAGGGCGTGGCGGGTGATCCGTGTTCGGCGTACTCGTCGAGTGTCGCCATCAGTTCGTCAGGTACTGCGACTCCGTTCGCCTCTGCGACTGCGCGGTTGGCGATTCGACGATCGCCCGGAAGGCGGACTCCCGGCTGCGATGTCATTGCGGCCAGTTCCTGCTCGACCCGATCGAGGAACGCCGGTGAGGACACCGATGGGTCGATGGCGATGACGACCTGGCCGACGTCGGGCGGACCGCCGGCGTTGCCGCCGAAGCCGGAGGCCTCGAAGGAGAAGTTCGATCCGGTGACGCCGCCGGCGAGGATGTCGACGAGCAAGGCGAACGCCGATCCCTTGTGGCCACCGGATGGTGCCATCGAACCGGCGAGACCGACATGCGGGTCGGTTGTCGGCCGGCCGTCGGCGTCGAGCGCCCATCCGACCGGAATCGGCTCGTTCGCCGCCGCCGCGGCTGCCACGTTCACCCAGGCGACCTGCGACGAAGAGAGGTCGGCGACGAGCGGCACGCCACCCGTTCTCGGTACGGACCAGGCGATCGGATTGGTCCCGAAGAACGGCGTCGCCCCGCCGTGCGGTGCCATCAACGACGAGGAGTTGGCGAACATCATGCCAACGAGCCCGGCGTTGGCGACGCGCTCGACGAACCAACCGAGAATCCCCGCCGAGTACGAGTGCGAGACCATCAGCACCCCGACCCCACAGCCGGTCGTCGCCTGGACCAGCGGGTCGAGTCCCGACAGGAATGCCGGATGGGCGAATCCGTGTCGTGCGTCGACATGGACCACCGCTGGTCGTGGAGTCGTGACCGTCGGGACGGCATCGCCGACGACCTTGCCGACGGCCAGGTGATCGCAGTAGATCGGCAGGTAGCCGAGGGCAACGTTGCGGATGCCGTCTGCCTCGCCTTCCCGAATACTCAGAGCGGTGGGCCCCGCCTGCAACGGCGTCGCTCCGGAAGCAACCAGCATGCGGTAGCTGAGTTGTTCGACTTCGTCCAGCGTCAACACGGTTGGCATCGGCCCATTCTTGCTCGACCGCTGCGCTACTCCGGCATGCAGTCGACAACTGCCTGCACCCGCGTCGACAGATACTGATTCAGGTGGCGAGGTCGATGATCGCTGGTGTCGGTGCCGAGGCGTGACGGCGCATCAGGGCGATGACCGTCAACGCCATCACCGGAACGACGAGCGCAGCATGGCGCAGGCTGATCGAGTCGGCGATGACGCCGAACATCAACGGCCCAATGGTGATTGCCGTGCCGGACGCCAGCGCGCCGACCGCACCGAGGGCGACCGTGTCGACGCCGTCGACCTTGAACAGATCGTCGATACTCACGGGATAGAGCGGCCCGGCGCCGATCCCCATGATGAACAGTGCGACCACGCGAACCCAGAGAACGGGGACGCTCCACAGGCTGACCGCACTGACGGCCATCGTCATCAGTCCAGCCGAACGGAGCCTCGTGCCGAAACGGCGCAGCAGCCGGGGCAAGAACATCCTCGAACAGAACAGGCCGACGCCATAGACGCAACTGAGGCCTGAAGCGAGGCCCGATGATGCGCCGCCGACCTCGTGCAGGTACGTACTGCACCATACGCCTGGGGGAAATTCGGTGAGCACGGCGATCATCGTGATGAACCAGAACCAGCGCACGTCCGGCCGCTGGATCAACAGGTTGATCGGTGAGACAGGTCGCTCTCGGCGCAACTCTGAGGCGGTGGCCGTGGTCGTCGTAGAGGTGGTGGCTGGCAGACGGGCCGGTAGACCGGTGATGAGCACGAGCAGCAGCATCAGCGCGCCGATAAGGAAGTACGGCGTCCGCCACGAGGCACCTGCGCCGATGACGATGCCGAGAGCGATGGCGATCGGAACGGCAACCAGGCCAGGGATGCCGTTGATAGCGGCGAGCGCAGCACCGCGCTGTTCGCCGTGATGATCTGCGATGATGCCGGGAGCGACCATCACGATCATCGCCGCCCCGACAGCAATTGCTCCCGCACCGAGCAATGTCAACTGGACCCGGTGGCCTGCGGAGAACGTCGTCATGCCGACGAAGGTCAGTACGACGGAGAGATACAGCGTCTTCTTGCGACCGACATGCGTCACGACCGGTCGTCCGACGAGACCGGCGATGAGCAGCCCGATGCCGAACATCGAACCGTGCAGGGTTGTCATTGTCGCCGACAGGTGCAATTCGGAGCGCACCTCGGCGAGCACGGCATTGAGGCTGAGGCCGGCGACGAGTACGCAGAAGGCGAGAATCAATGTGACCGTGACGCGGTCGTACTCCAGATCCTGCTGCCCCCTCGTCACGCAGTCGTTTGTAGCACCCGGGCAACCGCTACGGCTGTTGGATTGCGGTGCTGATCCTGCGGTGTGACAAAAGAACCTCCTCGACGTGCGGGCTGACCAACTGACCATCGGCGACCACGCTGCTGCCATGGACGATCGTGTGCCATGCACCAACCGGTCCGCATCGGAGCCAGGCCTCGATGGGGTCGGCGATGGCGCCGGCGAACTTCGGCCCGTCGAGTTTCCACACGGCGATATCGCCGACCGACCCGACGGCGATCGTGCCGATCTCGCCGATCCGCCCGAGGCATCCGGCGCTGCCGATCGTCGCCATTTCCAATGCCATTCTGGCTGTCGAGTTGGCTGGTCCGCTGCGCAACTTGGCAAGCAACATCGCCTGTCTCGACTCGAGCCACATCGATGCCGAATCGGCGGATGAGGAACCGTCGACACCGATACCGACGTGCACGCCGGCGCGACGCATGTCGATCGTCGGGGCGATTCCGGAGCCGAGGATGAGGTTGGAACTCGGGCAGTGGGCGACGCCGACGTGGGCGGCGCCGAGCCGGACGACCTCGTCGTCGTTCGGCATCACGCAGTGGGCAACCCATGTCCGTTCGGTGCACCAGCCGACGTCCTCGAATTGCTCGATCGGTCTGCAGCCGAACGTCGCAATAGAGAAGGCGTCGTCCTCGGCGTTCTCCGCCAGATGCGTGTGCAGGCGGACATCGAGGCGTTCGGCGAGTTCCGCTGTGCGTTCCATCAAGGACGGCGTGACCGAGAACGGTGAGCACGGTGCGAGCGCGATCCGTGTCATCGCCCCGTGACCGCGATGATGGTGGCGTGCGACCTGCGCCTCGCATTCTGCAAGGATCGTGTCGTCGTCCTGGACCACGCTGTCGGGTGGGAGTCCGCCGTCCTTGACACTCAACGACATCGACCCGCGGGTCGGGTGGAATCGCATGCCGAGGTCGGTAGCCGCAGCGATTTCCGCGCCGAGCAGGTCGCCACCTCCGCTCGGATGGACATAGAGATGGTCCGTCGAGGTCGTGCATCCCGATAGCGCCAACTCGGCGAGTCCGACCCAGGCACTGACGTACGCAGCCTCCTCGTCGAGCCGCGCCCACAACGGATAGAGCGACTGCAGCCAGCCGAACAGCGGCGCATCCGTCATCGGCGGGAATGCCCTCGTGAGGTTCTGGAACATGTGGTGGTGAGCGTTGACGAGACCAGGGGTGACGAGGCAGCCGCGGGCGTCGATCGTCCGGCCGGCGACCGGCTGCGGGTCTGCGGCAGTACCCACCGCAGACACAAAGCCACCGGTGATGGCCACCCAGCCACCGCGTAGTTCTCGCCGCTCGACGTCCATCGTGGCGACGAGATCGGCCCCGGTGATCAACAGGTCCGCAGTCGCGCCGGGTCCGGTGTGGGATTCACCGTCCGGGATGACAGCGGTGGTCGGGGCGACACTCATCGGGACTCACAATCGGTAGAGGCGTTCGTGCACAACGACCACGTGACATCGCTCAACTGCACAAACGGTCGAATTCGGAGGGTCATAGCAGCGAGAAGAGGCGGGCGGCCTGTTCGTGGGCGTGGGTCCGGACCTCGACGGCATCGACGAGTTGGGCGACACCGTCGCGCAACAGGATGGTGCCGTCGTTGCGGACGACGTCGAGGGCGCGCATGCCGGGCGTAAAGGCGACACTCCACGGGTCGTCTGCGGTGTCGTACGTCCACGTCACGCGGTCGCCAGCGGCATCCGGGAAAAAGGCGTAGCTGTTCTCCAACCACTGCCAGACGGTCGATGGTGTCGACGTCACGTCGAACTCGCGCAGGCGAACGTAGGCGAGGCGGAACTCTTCGAGCATGTCCGCGCCGATGCCGTCGGTGCCGAGCACGATGGGATTCGAGAACCGTGTCGGCTGCGCGTACCCGACGGCGTTGTTCATGTTCGAACGCGGGTTGTGGGCGATCGTTCCCGGCAACGGACGGTCGAGGTGGACACAGTGCACGAGGAGCCAGTCGTCCGCCGCAAGATTCTCCAGCCGTCGGCCGGCCGGCGCGTCGATCGAGCCTTCGGCGACATGCACGTGGACGCCGACGCCGAGGTCCTTCGCCAGTCCTGCTGCCGCTTCGAGCGTTTCGTCGCTGCACGTGAACGGGGCATGGACACCGACGAGGCCGCTGCCGCCGCCGGCAATGAACTGCTCGCACTCCTCCAGGCCGCGTCTCGCCGCATCGGTCATGCGCAGGGGAGGGGTCGACCAGTCGTCCCCGAACCCCGATCCGTCGTCCTGCCACCGATCGGTGACGCCATAGGTCGTGTTGACCCGAACCCCCACCTCGGCACAGGCATCGGCGATGACCTGCAGCGAACCGTCGATCACGTGAGGCGATTCGTGGTGATCGATGATCGCCGTCGTGCCGCACTCCAGCGCCTCCAACGCGCCGAGGCGGGCGGCGGCGCGCAACATATCCAGGTCGAGGGCGACGTCAATCCGCCACCACACCTGTTCGAGGATTTCCAGGAACGTCGTCGGTGTCTTGGCGGGGGCCGGCATGCCGCGGGCGAGCGCCGAGTACAGGTGATGGTGGCCGCAGACGAGCCCGGGGGTAACCGCTCCCATGGTCAGGCGTCGGCGGCCGGCGGCGGCTCGACGACGCCTTTCTGGCCGGTGATGATGCCGTAGACTTCCGGCCGCCGGTACGTTTCGAAGTCGAACAACGTCCCCTTGTAGCGCTTGCACCAATCGAGGTCGCATGTCGCCGTGATCAGTTCGTCGCCGGTCGTCAGTGTCTGGGCGACGATCTGACCGGACGGGGCGATGATGCAGCTCTGCGCCAGGCTCTCGACGCCCTCTTCGTTACCGCCCTTGGCGACACCGATGACCCACGTACCGTTCTGATAGGCGCCGGCCTGCATCACGAGAGCATTGTGGAAACCCTGGAGAATGTCCTGGCTGGGGTCCGGCGCGTAGTTGATCGGCGTGTTGTAGCCGCAGAGGATCAACTCGACACCCTGCATCCCCATCACCCGATAGGTCTCCGGCCAGCGACGGTCGTTGCAGATCATCATCCCGACGATGCCACCGAAGCCACGCCAAACGGGGAATCCATCGGGACTCTCCTCGAAGTAGTAGCGCTCGAGATGCTGGAACTTGCGCCACGGCTGATGGTCGGCGTGGCCGGGGATGTGCACCTTGCGGTACTTGCCAATGGTCTGACCGGTGCGGTCGACAAGGATCTGCGTGTTGTAGTGATGGCCGTCTGGCGTCAGTTCGGCGTAGCCGAGGCTGAAACCGATGCCGAGGTGTGCAGCCTCGTCGAACAGCCGCTCTGTTGCCTGCCCCGGCATCTGCGTCTCGAACCAGTGGTCGGCGTCGGCGCGGTCCTCGACCCACCACCTCGGGAAGAACGTCGTCAGCGCCAGCTCCGGATAGGCGAGCAGTTCGACGTTGCGGGCAGCTGCCTGATGAAGCAGATCGATCAGCCGGTCGACGACGTGCTCACGCGACTCGTCCATCGAGATCGGCCCGAGTTGCCCGGCCCCGACGGTCAGTGTCCGTGAGGGTGGCGGGTCGATCACGGGTTCCATCGTAGGCGAAGCAATTATGGGCAGGGGCCACGTCTCGCTGGCAGCAATCCTCGCAGAATCGGCGACGATTCCTGCCAGCGACGTCACCTACGGGAGTTGGCCGGCGTGGGCGAGGGCGAGGCGGACGAGGCGGTCGTGCCCACCGGTCATCTCGCGCTTGACACGGTCGCTGACGGCTTCCGCCGGCGTGAACCACACGAGATCCAAGGCTTCCTGCGTCGGCTGGCAGTCGCCGTCGACCGGTACGACGTACGCGAGGCTGACGGCGTGCTGGCGAGGGTCGTGGTAGCCACTGATGTCCGGGTCCGGGAAGTACTCGATGACGGTGAACGGTGCAGGATCCGTCGGCAACCGGGGGAAGGCCATCGGCCCGAGGTCCTTCTCCAGGTGGCGGATCAGGGCGTCACGGATTCGCTCGCGGAACAGCACCCGCCCGGACACTGCGGAACGGCTGATCGTGCCATCGGGCCGCATGCGCAAGAGCAACCCGATATGGGTGACCTGGCCGAGGGAATCGATCCGCACCGGGATGGCGTCGATGTACACGATGGGCATCTGTGCCCTCATGGTGGAGAAATCGTCGTCGGACAGGTAGATCGTGTCGGTCTGTGTCGGCGTCTGCGTGGAATCGCTCACGTGGCTCCTCGTGGTGGCGGAACGGAAATTCTGACACCTCCGAGGGTCACGAATGAAGCATGATCGATGACCGCCTGCGCTCGGCACCTCTGTCGGGCCGATACCGTTGCTCTTCAGATGTCCGTTTTCCCGACGATTTCCGTTTGCCGATCAGATACGTGCGTCACTCGTGTGCGCATGACAAGGCGAACTGCATGACCGCCCCCAGCGCCGACGTGACTGTCGTCGTCCCAGCCAACCACCTGATGGCCCCCCTGCTCGGCCAGCGCGACGAGCACCTCCGATCGATCGAAAAGGCCTATCCGGCCGCCACGATCCGCGTCCGCGGCAACGAGATCGCCATTGGGGGCATCGACGCCGCCAAGGTCGGGACGCTGTTCGACGAATTGATCGTGCTCGTGCAACGTGGCCAGCAATTGGACGAGGGGTACGTGAAACGTGTCCTCGATATGGTCGGTGCCGATGAGAAGCCCTCGAAGGTGCTCACCGACGAGGTCCTCAAAGGCGCAAAGGGTCGGTCTGTCCGGCCGAAGACAGCAGGCCAGAAGCGCTATGTCGACGCCATCCGCCAGAACGTCATCACCTTCGGCGTCGGCCCCGCCGGCACCGGCAAGAGTTGGCTGGCTGTGGCGATGGCGATCAAGTCGTTACAGGCCAAGGAGGTCGCCAGGATCATCCTCACGCGCCCAGCGGTCGAAGCAGGGGAGCGCCTCGGGTTCCTACCTGGCGACCTGATGGCCAAGATCGACCCGTACCTTCGGCCGCTGTACGATGCGCTCTACGACATGATCGAGCCAGAAGGCGTCACCAAACTGCTCGAACGCAACGCGCTGGAAATCGCTCCGCTCGCATTTATGCGCGGTCGCACGCTGAGCAACAGTTTCATCATTCTCGACGAGGCGCAGAACACGACGCCGGAGCAGATGAAAATGTTCCTCACGCGCATCGGATTCGGCTCGAAGGTCGTGATCACCGGCGACTCGACGCAGGTCGACATGCCGGGCGGGCGCAGCGGTCTTGCCGGTTTGCAGCAGGTACTCGCCGGCATCGAGGGCATCGATTTCGTGATTTTCGACCGCAAGGACGTCGTTCGCCATCGCATCGTCGCCGACATCGTCGAAGCGTACGAACGACTCGACGAACAGAACGCACTGCTTGCCCAACAGGCGCCGGTCGCCAACGTTTCCCAACAGAACGGATTCAACCGACGTGGCTGAGGTTGCCAAACCAAAGGTCGCCGGCATCCGCAAGATCGGCGGAGACGGTGACCCCGAGGTCTTCGTGTCCGACGAACAGAGCGACGTCGAACTCGATCTGCAGCGATGGCAGTCACTTGCAGAATCGGTACTGCTCGCCGAAGGCGTGCGCGGTGCGACGGAACTGTCGGTCCTCTACATCGGGGAGATGGAGATGGTCGAACTCAACGAGGCACACATGGGTGTCAACGGCCCCACCGACGTACTGTCGTTCCCGATCGATGCCGAAGACATCGAGGTCGTGAGTGGACCGAATTCGCTGAGTCGTGGTCCAGACCGCTCACCGATCGACACCGGAGACCTTCCGCTGCTGCTCGGCGACATCGTCATCTGTCCGGCGGTCGCCAACCGTCAATTCGCAACCCACGCCGGCACACTCGACGACGAACTGGCGCTGCTGCTGGTGCACGGCATCCTGCACATCTTGGGCCACGACCATGCGGAGGCCGAAGAGGGAGTCCGGATGCGGACCCGTGAGCTTGGATTGCTCGAGTCGCTGCATTGGAACGGTGCGGCACCCGATGCCTTCCGTCAACTGCACACGGACGAGCCGGACGACATTGACGCAGGCACTGTCGTCGAAGACGACATGTCGTGCCCTCCGACCCCACTCGACATCGAGCCGCCATCGTGATCGCCTCCAGTTTCACGACCGCTGACCTGTGGATGCTGATCGCCATCTTTTTCCTGTTGATCATCTGTGCGTTCCTCGCTGCCGCCGAAACCGGCCTCACCCGCATGTCGAAGCCGCGGGCGACGGCGCTCGCCGACGAGGGTGGCAGGCGCCCGCGTACGCTCGTCAAGCTGGTCAGCAAGCCGGAGAACTTCCTCAACCCGCTGCTCCTCAGCCTGCTGCTGTGCCAGACCGGCCAGTCGGTGCTGACGACGTTGCTCGCCGACAACCTCTTCGGCGGCTGGGGCGCGCTGATCGGTTTCTTCTTCTCGATCATCGTCGTCTTCGTCTTCGTGGAGGCGATCCCCAAGACCTGGGCGATCGTCAACTCCGACCGTGCGGCGTTGCTCGCTTCGACCCCGGTCGCTGCGCTCGCCAAGTTCCCGCCGCTCAAACTGGTGTCTCGTGGCCTGATCGGTCTCGGCAACATCCTGTTGCCAGGCAAGGGGCTCAAGCAGGGCCCGTTCGTCAGCGAGGGCGAATTCCTGGCCTTTGCCGATGCTGCGCTCGAGGGCGATGTCATCGAACACGAAGAGCGCAAGCTCATCGAATCGATCATCGAGTTCGGCGACACTGTCGCTCGCGAGGTCATGGTGCCGAGGCCCGACATGGTGTTCGTGCAGCACGACCATACGGTGAGCAAGGCCTTGGACACGGCGATCGAGCACGGCTACAGCCGGCTCCCCGTCCTCGACGGCAAGGAGGACGAGGGTGTCATCGGACTGGCCTACACCAAGGATCTGATCAAGGCGGAACGCGAGGGCGGAGGCAGCGAATTGGTGTCGACGTTGGTACGTTCCGTCAATTTCGTCCCGGAGAACAAGCTCGTTAACCGCCTGATGCGTGAGATGCAGGCGCAGAAGTTCCACCTGGCAATCGTCGCCGACGAGTACGGGGCGATCGCTGGTCTGATCACGCTCGAGGACTGCCTTGAGGAACTCGTCGGTGAAATCGTCGACGAGTACGACACCGAGGACGCTGAATTCGAGCGCCTCGCTGACGGCGACTATCTCGTCGATGGAGGCATGAACATCGACGACCTCGAGGACCACCTGCACGTTCATTTCCCCGAGGAGGGATGGGACACGATCGGCGGATTCGTCTTCGGAACGCTCGGTCACCTGCCGGACGTCGGCGACGAAGTCGAGTTCGAGGGATGGAAATTTGGTGTCGAGCAGGTCGATGGTCGTCGTATCCGTCGCGTCCGCGTCGCTGTGATTCCCGGCTGGCAGCCGCATGATGATGGGGACGGGCACGACCGTGATCGAGATCGAGATCGAGATCGAGATCGAGATCGAGATCGAGATCGAGATCGAGATCGAGATTCGCCGTCGCGTCATTCGGACGTCGAATCATCGGCCTCCTCGCCGGCGGATTCGACCTGATGCGCTCGGGATTCGTCACCCTCGCCGGCCGTCCGAATGTCGGTAAGTCAACTTTGCTGAACAGGATCTGCGGGCAGAAGATCAGCATTGTCTCGGACAAGCCGCAGACGACCCGTCTGCCGATCCGCGGCATCGTCAACCGCCCTGATCTGCAGATCGTCTTCGTCGACACGCCAGGGCTGCACAAGCCGGTCACGGCGCTCGGCGAGCGGGTCAACAGCGCAGCGCTGACGTCGCTCGACGATGTCGACGTTGCCTGTCTGGTGCTCGATGCGACGCAGGCGTTCGGTCGCGGCGATGAATGGGTCGCTTCGCGCATGCCCAAGGACTTTGTGGTCATCCTCAACAAGACCGACCGTGCCAGCAAGGAACGCATTGCCCGCCAGTTGATCTCGGCATCCGGCTTACAGGCTTCGGAGTTCTTTGCCGTCTCGGCGCTCAGCGGCGATGGTGTCGACGAACTCGTGACCTATCTGGCGACACGTCTGCCGGTGGGTCCGGCATGGTTCCCGATCGATGCCGTGTCGGACAACGACGAGGATCACTGGGTGGCCGAACTCGTCCGCGAACAACTGCTCGCAGTGACTCACGACGAACTGCCGTACTCGATCGCCACCCGTGTGACCGAGCACGAGGGCAATCGCATCCGGGTCGAGATCATCGTCGAGCGCGACAGCCAAAAAGGCATGGTGATCGGTAAGCAGGGCGCAGTGCTCAAAGAAGTCGGCACGCTCGTCCGCAAGCAACTCCCGGCTGGCACGTTCATCGAGCTGTTCGTCAAGGTGGACAAGGACTGGCAGCGCAAACCCGACCGCGTTCAACGCCTCGGCTACTGAGATTCGTCATCGGAGTCACGGGATCTCATGCGCACGGCGAGATGCGGTGACTTCGACGGACGACGGGATGGCTGACGGTGGCTCAGCTGACGACGAGCGGCCTGTATTCGTCGAACGTCAACAGTGCGCCAGGGGCGCTGGAGGTGTTGTCGCCTCGGGGGACGACGATCCCCACGCCGTCGATCGAAAAGGTCACCTGACCGATACCCGGGAGCTGAAGCGAGAGCACGATCTGGGCGATGGCGAGGCGTTGGTCGAGCGACGGGATGAGCGTGCGGAAGTCCTGGACGACTTGGACATTGGCGACGCCACCGGTGACCGTGACGTTCTTGATGGCACCGGCGGGAACAGCGGATCGAAGGCCGGTGCCGATGTTTCCTGGTGGCACTCCCTGTTCGAGCGCTTCGATCACCTGATTCGGTCCAGCCGGCTTCGCCAGCGTCCGCTGCATCGCCGTGAGTTGTCCACCGGTGATGAAGTAGAGCTCGACATCGACGACGGGAAACACCGTCGTCGGGGTTTGGGTGACCGGAACCGTGGTGGAGACGGCGGTCGTGACCGGTGCAGTCGTTGTCGGTGCAGTCGTTGCCGGTGCAGCGGTCGCCGGCACCGTCGGCGGAGCGGTGGTGGTCGGTGTCGTCGTCGTACTGGGACTCATCGGGGTCGTGGAGATCGTGACGGGCGCCGTGTACGTGGTCGAGGTGGATGTGGTCGGAGTGGTTGTCGTCGGGAGAGCTGTGACGCTGGGACCGAGCGGTGAATCGACGCGCTTGATCGTCGACGATTTCGGAACGCCGCAACTGGCGATCGCCAGCGCGCAGACAGCGGACGTGAGGACACAGATCCACGGCGTTGAGACGCGGCTCATACATCACCCACGGGCAGGCTGACGATGAATCGTGAGCCGCCCTCGCGCCGGTCCTCGACCCACGCCACCCCGCCATGCGACTGCGCGTGCTCGGCGACGAGCGCCAATCCGAGGCCTGTGCCCACCCGCCCACGAGACGCGCTCCCTCGCGTGAAACGCTCGAAAATCCGTGTCCGTTCGCTCATCGCCACGCCGGGTCCACCGTCCTCGACGACGAGATTCACGGTCGGGACACGCTCCAGGCGATTTGGTTCGATGACGATCCGCGTCGGGCCGCCTCCGTGCTGTTTGGCGTTGTCCAGCAGGTTGGCGGCAATGCGTTCGATCCGGCGCTTGTCGACACTGACGATCGTCGAGGCGCCGGCGACGACCTCGATCGGGACATCGCCGAAGCCGTAGCGTTGGGCAATCCGGCGCAACAGGTCCGGCAGGCTGATCGCCTCCGCATGGTTGTCCGTAGCGCCTGCGTCGAGCCGAGAGAGTTCGAGCAGGTCGAGCACCATCTGATCGAATCGTCGCACCTGGCTGGTCACGACGTCGAGCGCCTGCTGTGTCCGGTCCGGGAGATCGGCACGCCTGGCGTCGAGTACTTCGACGGCGGCCGTCAGCGCGGTGATCGGTGATCGCAGTTCGTGGCTGACATCGGAAGAGAACCGTACCTCGCGCTGGATCCTCGCCTGCACTGCGTCTGCCATCTCGTTGAACGACGTTGCCAGTCGATCGAGTTCGCGATCGCTCTCCGGTGGTAGTCGTGTGTCGAGACTGCCGCTCGCCAGTTGCCCTGCAGCGTTGGAGACGCGCGACAGCGGACGCAGTAGTCGCCTACTTGCCCACCAGCCGAGACCGGCGCCGAAGAGTGTCGTCGAGATGGCACCGATCGCCAGCGCGGTGGCGATCAGTCGCAGGTTGTTCTGAACGCCGTTCAGCGAGAATGCCTCGAAATAGGCGGCGTTGGCACCAGGGATCGATACGCCGACGACGAAGAACGGCGAGCCGCCGATCTGGTGGATCTGGTAGCCGGACTGCCCTTGGGTGAGCACGAGCGTGTAGATGTCCGGCGGCAATTGCGACTGGTTGAACTGCAGCGAGTTCTGTGAGAAGAACCGGTCGGGGGGACCGCCGACGTGGAGCAGGCCGAGGCCCTCCGTGGGGATCACGGAGATCAACGTCGAGTAGTTGATGTCTTTCTGCGACAACCGGTCGCTGACAGAACGGGCGTTGGTATATGCCTGCGACTTCGCAGACTGCTCGCGCTGCTGGACTAGGTAGCTGCGGGCGATGAAATAGGTGACGAGCGCCAGTGCGGTCGACGTGAGGAGGCCGGCAATACTGAAGAACAACGTGACTCTGGTGCGGAGACTGGTCGGGCGCAGCAGCCGACGCTTGGTGCGGGTCACCTCTCCAGTGTGGCTGATCCGCTCCGACGTCGGGGTAACGGCATGAATCATCGTCCCTCGCAACGCTGTCTCCAGCGCAATATCGTCTACGCCAGAACCCCGATCGTTTCAACGCTGTCCGGTGAAGTACCAGGGGGAGGTAGGTACCTCACCGGTGCAGCGTGAACAGATGCCACTGTGGTCCGTCTGTGTGACAGCCCGCTGCTCGTATTGTGCGTTTTCGGTAACAAAGAGTGGTTGCTGCGTCACAGAGGCATTTCGGGCACAATGGGCATCGCTGTGCATTCGCTCCTGTTCATCGAAGACGACGACCATATTCGCCTGGCGCTGCGCCTGGCGCTGGAAGACGAGGGCTACGAAGTGCGCGAGGCCCCGGACGGGCGCGCCGGGCTCGAGAGTTTCGAGCAGGCCGAACCGGACCTCGTGCTGCTCGATCTGCGCCTGCCTGACGTTTCCGGGTTCGAGGTGTGCCGGACGATTCGGGCGAACAGCATCGTGCCGATCATCATCGTGACCGCTCAGACCGACACCTACGACATGGTCGCAGGCCTCGAAGCGGGTGCCGACGACTACGTCACGAAGCCGATCGTTCCGAAGGAACTGGCGGCGAGGATTCGGGCGCATCTTCGGCGTGTGCAATTGCAGGGCCCTTCGCTGGCGTCGTCGTTGGCGGTCAAGTCGTTCCATGTCGGCGACGTCGAAGTGCGCCAGGAACAGGGGATTGCACTCAAAGGCGGTGTCGAACTGAACCTGACGAAGACCGAGTTCCGACTGCTCTGTGAGTTCGCGGACCATGCCGGCATGGTGCTGTCTCGCGACCAACTCCTCGAGCGGGTGTGGGGTTACGAGTACCTCGGAGACAGCCGCTTGGTCGATGCCCATGTGCGTCGTCTGCGCGTCAAGATCGAGGATCAACCGGACGACCCGAAGCTCATCGTGACGACACGCGGCATCGGCTACCGGCTGCTCGTCACGTCGTAGCCGCCCTTCGCAGCGACGCAACTCGACGGCGAGCTTCGTTGATGCGCAGCGCTCTACAGGTGACGGCGAAGTCCCTGTACATCTCGACAACGCCGTCTACCGTCAGTTCGTATTTCCTCGGCAAGAGCGTGCGCTGCCGCAGCACCGCGAGCACAACCAGATCGAGCAGCGCGAGTGCAGCCACTGCCGAGTGGTCATCGAGTGCGCAGCCGAATCACATTCGGCCATCAATCTCGTCAGGTTGGTCGGCGGCGTTCGGCGTTGCGGCGTCGTAAATCAGCGCCTGCAGCAGCGGCGTCTCGGCGCCGATCGTCGTGGAGTCGCCGTGGCCGGTGTGGACGATGGTCTCCGCCGGCAGCGTCAGCAGTTGCGAGCGGATGCTGGTGAGGATCGTCGGGAAGTCGCTGAAGCTCCGACCGGTTGCGCCTGGCCCTCCGCAGAACAGCGTGTCGCCGCTGAAGACGACGCCGCTGGTGGCGTCGTAGAAGCAGCAGCAGCCTGGCGAATGCCCAGGTGTGTGGCGAATGGCGAGTTCGACCCCGCCCGTCTTGAGTGTGGTGCCCGGAACGATTGCCCTGTCAGGTTTGCGGTCCGGATAGACGACGCTCCACAGCATCGTGTCGGCTGGGTGCAGATGGATCGGGGCGTCGGCGTCGTCTGCGAGCGCAGCGGCTGCGTTGATGTGGTCGTTGTGGCCGTGCGTCAGGATCACACCGGTGACGGTACGGCCGTTGACGGCATCGACGATCGGTCGATGGTCATGGGCTGCATCGATCACGAACACCCGGCGATCGTCGCCGACGAGCCAGATGTTGTTCGTCACTTCCCACTCGCCGCCGTCAAGTGCGAAGATGCCCGTTGTCGTGACCAGCTCGATTCCCATGCCAAATCGAGGGTATCGGCCGGGGTGACCGAGGGGTTCACAGGCGGGCCGCTCTGAGGGCGCCTCGACGGACTTTTCCGGCGTCGTCGCGCAACGTCTCCTGCGTGTATTCGAAGGTTCTCGGAATCTTGTAGATGACGAGCCGATCAGCGAGGAAGGCGCGCAACTCGGCCTCCGGGAGCTGTTCGGGATCGGCCTCGACGATGGCGTGGACGACGTTGCCCTTGTCGTCGTCCGGCAGTCCGACGACCGCGACCGAATGAACGAGCGGGTGTTCCTGGATGGCAGCCTCGACCTCTGCAGGGTAGATGTTCGAGCCACCGGACAGGATCATGTCGCTTGCCCGGTCGCCGAGATACAGGTATCCGTCCATGTCCAACCTGCCGATGTCACCGAGCGATTCCCAACCGCCATCGCGCTGCCTGGCGGTCGCGCCGACGTAGCGGTAGCTCGGGTGGTCTGTGAGGTTGCGCAGCCAGACCTCGCCCATCTCGCCGGTGGCGGCTTCGTTGCCGTCGTCGTCGGTGATACTGACCGTCCCGGAAGCGGGACGGCCGACGGAGCCGACATGGGCGAGCCATTCGGTCCCGGTGATGACCGTCGCCGCCTGCGCTTCTGTGCCTGCGTACAGCTCGAAGATGCGCTCGGGCCCGAGCCAGTCGATCCATACCTGCTTGAGCCAGATCGGGCACGGTTCAGCGAGGTGCCAGACGGTGAGCAGACTCGACAGATCATAGGCCAGCCGTTCGTCCTCCGGCAGCCGCCAGATGCGCTTCATCATCGTCGGGACGAGGTAGATGATGTCGGCGCGGTACTGCTCGATGGCGGCCAGCGTCGCAGCGGCGTCGAAGCGAGCCAGCAGGACGACATGGCTGCCGGCGAGCAGGGCGTTGCTCGCCCATACCGCTGGACCATTGTGATAGAGCGGCCCTGGCATCACCATGCACCCGTCGCGTCGGATCATGAGCGTCGGATTGACGGAGTTGTCGATCACTGCCGGGTCGCCGGAGACGATCAATTTCGGTCGACCGGTCGAGCCGCCCGACGTCGGCGCTTTCCAAGCCGGAGAGGCGAGTGCCAGATCGTCGATTTCCGGCAGGTCGACGTCGTCATGGGAGTGGTCCGGGTGATACCCGACCGGGAGCGAGAGGCGGCCTTCGATGGTTCCGCCGGCTGCTCCGATCACGATTCGCGAGTCGGCGAGTTCGACGATCGACTCCATTTCTCGACCCGGCAGCCGTGCTGACACGGGCTGCGGAACGGCGCCGATGCGCCATGCAGCGTGTTGGGCGACGAACCAGTCGACCGAGTTGGGCAGGGCGATCGTCACCATGTCGCCGCGCCGCACCCCCTTGGAGATGAGATCCCTGGCCAGCCGATCGCTCGCCGCCACCAACTCGGATCGCGTCAGCGTGGTCGAGCCGCATGTGACGGCCGATCTGTCTGGGTCGGCCATGGCCAGAGCATGCAGTTGCGAACTGAAGGTAACGAGCGTCATGACCGGCCCAACGTAGACGCGGCGGGCTGATCAGGTCGTGCCGTGCGTCGCCTGCCGGACTGCGCCGATGGCGCCGGGCGATGGTGGTGCTCGACGGGCGCACTCATATCATCGCCGTCATGACCAGGCTGATACTCGTCCGGCACGGGGAATCGAACGTCTCCGTCAAGCGGCTGATCTCGAGCGGGCGGACGTGTTCAGGGCTGAGCGGGCTCGGGCGCCAACAGGCCCAGGCGTTGGCCGATCGTTGGTCAGCGAACCCCGAGATACGCGCTGACCTGCTTATTTCGTCGTCGTACCTGCGGGCAATCGAGACTGCGGAGGCAATTGCCCCGGTGCTCGAGTTGCCGATCGTGCAGGTTTCAGACTTCGGTGAACATGACCCTGGACCAGAGGTCGAGGGTTTGACGTACGCCCAGTTCGGTGAGAAATATCCGGACTTCCACTGGAGCGACGATCCCTATCTTGCCGGCTTCCCCGGCGGCGAAACGGTTGCCCAGTTCCGGCTACGAGTCGGCACAGCACTGGGCGCTGTGCTGCGCGATCAGACAGACAAGACGGTCGTCATCGTCTGCCACGGTGGCGTCATCGACAGCATCTTCCGGCGACTGCTGAACACGCCGATCAGCGGAATTTTCGAGCTGTACACGTTGAATACCGCCGTCTCGGAATTCGCCTCGACGTCGAAGAACACCTGGAGTGTCGTGCGCTACAACGACGCAGCTCATCTCGACGGCCTGCCGGCGGCCACGATTCCGCCGCACAGCGACTGACGGATCTTGCAGGTGTGCTATGTTGCCGTTCAGCGTTTTCCGCTGGAAGCCGATGTAAGTCCGGCACGGTCGCGCCACTGTGAAGAACTGGCCAGCCTGTTACTGGGCGGTTCGTAGTCAGACACGGTCGGAGAACGTTTTTCATTGACTACTGGGACGCTGAATCCCGAGGGAGTACATCGATATGTCGACCAATGCGTTGGTGTTGCCGGAAGCGAAGCCGATCACGATTTCGGTCCGTGAGTTGATTCCGTGGGCCTTGTTGGTCGGATTCCTGATGTTGCTGTTGATGTACATCGTCGGCGTCGAACAGGGTGCGACGTCGCTGGTCGGTGGGCACTACGTGCACGAGTGGGTTCATGACGCCCGTCATCTCCTCGGCGTCCCCTGCCACTGACGTCCCAGCGCTCACCTCGTGGTCAGAAAACTGTTGATCCGCGGACTTCTCGCAGGTCTGCTCGCGGGTCTGTTCGGTTTCGGCATTGCCAAGACGATCGGCGAGACATCCGTCGACAAGGCGATCGCTTTCGGGGGCTACGTCGAAAACAACATCCATCACGAGGCGCCAGAAACGAGCTTCGTCAGTCGTTCGCTGCAGAGTTCCGCCGGCCTCGGAACGGGGGCGTTGATCTATGGGATCGCCCTCGGCGGGATCACCGCGTTGGTGTTCGCCGGGATCTACGGACGCGGTGGATTGACGAAAGCCAAACCGGCGGCAGCGCTCGTCGGCTTCCTCGGTTTCGTCGGGGTCTATCTCGCGCCCGTATTGAAATATCCGGCCAACCCGCCCTCGATCGGGCAGGCGGACACCATTGGCCGACGCACGGCACTGTTCGTGTTGATGATCGCCTGCTCGATTGTCGGTCTGGTCGTCGCTGGGGTGGTCTGGAGACAGCTGCTGGACCGCACATCGCGGTGGAATGCAACGGTGCTCGCAGCGCTGACGTACGTCGTCGTTCTGATCGTCGTCTACGTCGTGTTCCCCGGTGTGAACGAGGTTCCGCAGGCAGCGATCCCTGGGGTCACCGGCGCAGTGACGGATGCAACGGTGACGTTCCCGCCAGCGGTGCTGTGGCAGTTCCGAATCGCATCGCTCGCTATTCAGGCGGTGTTGTGGGCAACGATTGCTCTCGCCTTCGGGTTCCTCGCTGAACGGCTCCTCGAACCGAAGCGGCCACCAGTGGAGACGACCCGGGAGTTCGATCTGACCGCGACCGGTGCCTGACCACAGTTGAGCGTTTCCTGCTCGGTGTTGGTATGTCGCGGCTGCTGCTGCGGCACGACCGAAAAACATCCAGGCATCGATCACGCCGCCCAACTGGCGACGCTTCGTGCTGCAGCGTTGGCCGGGTCTGGCAAGCTCTGGACCGTGGATTGTCTCGGCCGGTGCGAGCGTTCGAATGTCGTCGCTGTTCGATCCGGCGCACGACGACGATGGTTCGGCGAGGTGTTGAGCGACGAGGCGATCGCAGCGATGGCCGCATGGATCGCCATCGGCGGAGTCGATGAGCCCCCCGCCTCGATGTCAGGTCTGGAGTTCGTCCCAGACGACAGTCCGCTCATCACTGCCGTCGCCACCGGCTACACAGCGGACGAGATTGCCGACCTGATCGCGAGCGTCGTCGTCGGGGGTGCCGGGTCGTGGAGTTTCGGCGTTCACGGTGCTGTCGCCGAGTTCGACGGTACCGATGCGGATCGTGTCGTCAGTCGACTCGGGCGGGTCATCGAATCGAGGACATCAACGGCTTCGATGCGTATCCATGTCGGCCACGACA
Organism: Actinomycetota bacterium; assembly: GCA_043747685.1. Classification (GTDB taxonomy): domain Bacteria; phylum Actinomycetota; class Acidimicrobiia; order Acidimicrobiales; family Ilumatobacteraceae; genus JANXUF01. The sequence continues at coordinate 662 of JAYTOR010000133.1, read as the reverse complement.
CCAGGATGTTCAGCTTGAACAAGCCAGGCACGACCGAGCCGTTCGCGTTCGTTGTCGGCGTGCCTGAGTCATCGGCGGTTGGTGGGCAGACATCGCTCACCAACGTCGGGCCGGACCTGCAGGCGATGCTGCCGGAAGACCGCCACGCAACGTTGTTCGATCTCGGCCTCGGGAGCCGCGCTGCGAGTTTCTGTGTTCGCGGCGACAACGCCATCAGTCGGTTCCTGGACCCGCATACGGGAGCGCAATGGTTCGATGTCGCAGACATCCTCGGCCCGCAGCTCGTTGCCGCCTCGCCGCACCGCGTCATCACGACGTCGATCGGTCGAGTCGAGATCTACGCGCCGATCCCGGCACCTGATGCCGCTTCTCCGCCTGGCTCGCACACCCACCTCCTGCCTGGCGAGCTGGATCTCGGACTCGAGCTCCCACCTGGCATCGGCATGGACCCGCACTACGTCCCTGCAGCGATCGTAAATCTGTCGCCGGATTGGGGTGCCATGGCAACCGGTCGATTCCGTCGCTCCAGCGTGATGAGCACCTCGTCCGAGATGATCGAGCGATCGAAGAACGACTGACGTCCGGCGGATGCTGATGAGCGCTACGGCGCGTCGTCCAGGAGGACGACCGGTTATGCAACCCGGTGGCGGATCGTGATCCCG